>NZ_JAVWJB010000032.1:7209-22070 GCF_036639235.1 Clostridium sp. | reverse complement strand
CTGCAAACTCAACTATTAACTGTGATGGTAATCTTAAGTTTGGTGGATATACACTGAAAGACTACGGGAATAAGTCACATGGAAGCATTAAAATGAAAGAGGCTATTAAGTATTCATGTAATTATTTCTTTGGAGAACTTGGTGTTGAGATTGGTTCAGAGAACTTAGTTAAAACAGCTGAGAAGTTTATGTTTAATAAGGATATGTCAAGTAATATATCTAAGTATTCAATTCCTATAAAGACAGGAAGCATAAAGGTTGAGGATAAGAGAAATAAGTCATTTATTGCACAGGATGCTATAGGACAGCACAACGTTGCTGCTAACCCTATGCAAATGGCTATGGTTGCCTCGGCAGTTGCTAATAATGGTAAAATAATGACTCCTTACGTTGTTAAGGAGATTCGTGATAGAGATGGTAATGCTATACAAAGTGCTGAACCAAAGCTTTTATCAGAGGCTATGGGAGAATCTACAGCTAAGAAGCTTACAGACGATATGGTTGAAGTTGTTAAAGGTGGAACAGGTAAAAATGCTAAGATTAGAGGTGTTCAGGTAGCTGGTAAAACAGGTAGTGCACAGGACGAAAGTAAGAAGGCTACACACTCATGGTTTATAGGGTTTGCACCTGCTAATAACCCTGAAATAGCAATTGCAGTTATAGTTGAAGACGGAGGTCTTGGTGGAGACGTTGCTGCTAAGGCTGCTAAAAAGGTATTATCAACATACTTTAATAAGTAGAGCTAGGGAGGAAATAGGGAATGACATCAAATACCTTATCTAATATATGTAATGGTGGATTACTTGCTGAATACAAGGGTGATATTTACTTTGTAAATGTATATAGAGGTGAAGATTTATACAGGGTATGTGGAAAGATGTATGCACAAATTTCACCTGATAAGCTTAAAAATATTAATATTGTTAATGATAGAGTATATTACACTACACTTTTAGGAGAACTTAAGTCTATTAACATAAATGGAGAAGATGAAGTTAGTATTCTTAAGGGACCAGTAGATGGTACTGTAGCCTGTGGTAATACTATTTTCTACATTAATTTAGTAGATAACTATAGCATCTATAGCTATAATATAGAATCATCAGATATTAATAAGGTTATACCAAATGTTTGCGATAAGCTTAATGTTAATAATAAGTATATAGCATATATTAAGTGTTCAGATAATCTTGATTGGTATGGTTCAGGTAATATTACAGTTGTTAATAGGGAAGATATGAGTGAGGTTAAGTTACCTGAGGTTTTAACAACTAATATGGTACTTGATGATGAGTTTTTATACTTTACCGCAGAGGAATATAATCATAAGCTTTGTAGAATAAATATAGGTAGTATGGATGTACAGGAGTTAACAGATGTTAGCGTTGGAAGCTTTAATATATATGGTGAAAATGTCTATTTTGCTAATATTTCAGATGAGGGTAAGCTATATAAGATAAACCTTAGTAACATGGAAGTTATTAAGATTAGTGATGATATACCTGAGAATATTAATATTGCAGGAGACTATATATATTTTGCCAATGCTGCATATGGCTATCCATATAGATTATATAGAATGAAAATAGATGGTACAGAAAAACAAATGATATAACTGTTTGGAGGATATAATGAGACTAAGAAAAAAGTGGTGGGCAAGACCAGAACTAGAAGAAACAGAATTTGTTATAACAGAACCTAAATCTCTTAAGGGAACTTGGAGTAAGGTGTTTAATAATGACAAGCCTATATACTTAGAACTTGGCTGTGGTATGGGTAGATTTATTTCTATTTCAGCAGCAGATAATCAAGATGTTAACTATATAGGAATAGATCTTAAGGATGAGGTTTTAGTTGGAGCTAAGAGAAAAGTAGAGCAGGAATTTGAATCAAGGGGTATGGACCCAAGCACTATGAATGTTCGTTTAATTCCAATGGATATAACTTATATAGATGAGGTTTTTGGAAAGGATGAAGTAGATAGAATACATCTAAACTTCTCAACACCTTGGCCTAAGGCTAGACATAACAAGAGAAGATTATCACACCCTAACTTCCTTAATAAGTATAAGCAGTTTTTAAAGAAGGGGTCAGAAATATGGCTTAAAACAGATAATGTTGAGTTATTTGATGCTTCACTTGAATACTTTAAGGAAAACGACTTTGAAATTACATTCCTAACAAGGGATCTTCACAATAGTAAGTTTACAGAAAATGTTGTTACAGAATACGAGGAGAAATTCTCAAAACAAGATATGAACATTATGTTCGTAATAGCTAAGTATTAAATTGAAAGATTACCAATTTATTTGGTAATCTTTTTTGTATTTGAAGGAATATTTTATGTAGATTATATGTGAAAAGTAAGTAATTAATCATAAAAGTGAACTTTTGTTCAGAAATTACTTTTATTTTTAAACTCTTAATATATAATAATAAATATAATGAAATGAAAGGAGAAGTGACATGACAGGTAAGGCCCATATGGGTATTGGAGTATTGACAGCTGTAGTTATACTTGATAAGGCATCACTTGGGATATCCCCTGTGGCTATATTAGTATGTATTTTTGCGTCACTTCTTCCAGACTCGGATCATCCTAAGGGATTTTTTAATAAGTATATTCTACCTATGAGGAATAAGGTAGCGAAGATAACTCTTTATATTTTAGTAGGACTTACTATAATAGGGCTTAACTATTTTTATTTTAATAAGAATTACTTATATGCCCTAGGAGCAGTAATAATACTTATAGGTATATCCTCACATAGGCAGGGAATAACCCACTCATTAATCGGATTTGTATTATTTGTATATATATTAGGTTATGGTAGTGAAGGGATTAACATGCTAGAGAGGGAAAGAATAATAATAGCATTTATTGCAGGTTATTTAAGTCACTTAATTGGAGATCTATTTACTAATCGTGGGGTACCACTTATTTATCCACTATCTAAGAGAAAGTTTAAAATGCCACTTACTTATAGGGTAGGTTCTGGTGTAGGAAATTTAATAGAGGGTATAATAATAACACTTGCGGTAGTGTATTTAGCATTTGCTATACCTACAATGATAATTAAAATGAATTAATATGGGGTGATTTATGTTTGATATAGAAAACGAACTAAAAAAGCTCCCATCTTCTCCAGGGGTATATATTATGAAGGATGAAGATGATCGGATTATATATATTGGAAAGGCAGTATCCTTAAAAAACAGAGTAAGACAGTACTTTAGAAGCAACAAAAATCACTCTCCAAAGGTTATTGCAATGGTTAGGAATATAACCCATTTTGAGTATATATTAACCGATTCAGAGCTAGAAGCATTAATACTTGAGTGTAATCTTATTAAGAAGCATAAACCAAAGTACAATATCCTTCTTAAGGATGATAAGCATTATCCATACATTAAGGTTACTATAAAGGAAGAATATCCAAGGGTTATGATGACAAGAAGATACATTAAGGATGGGTCTAAGTATTTTGGTCCATATACTGATGTATCTGCAGTTAAAGAAACTCTTCTAATAATAGAGAAACATTTTAAGCTTAGAAATTGTAGACGGGATCTTAAGTATGGTCAGGTGGTAGGTAGAGAATGTCTTAACTACCATATAGGAAGGTGCACTGCACCATGTAGTGGTAAGGTTCCAGTTAATGAGTATATGAGTATGCTTGATGAGGTTTTAGAATTCTTATCAGGTAAGGATAACAACATAATTAGGAAGCTTGAAGAGGAGATGAATAGGTATTCTGAAAATCTTGACTTTGAAAAGGCTATGGAGATTCGAGATGAAATAGCATCAATTAAGAAGATACGTGAAAAACAAAAGATTATATCAAGCACACTTGAGGATGAGGATGTTATTGCAATGGTTAAAAACCACAATAATGCATGTATTGAGGTGTTCTTTGTTAGAAATGGTAAGATGCTAGGCCATGAGAACTTCTTCTTTAGTGATATTGATGAGGATGAGAATATTCTATATAGCTTTATTACCCAGTTCTACTCAAATAGAGAATATGTTCCAAGGGAAGTTATTCTTCAAGAGGAAATTAATGAGGTTAATATTATAGAATCCTTTTTATCATCTAAGAGGGGAACCAAGGTTAAGATTAAGGTTCCAAAACGTGGAGATAAGAGTAGTATACTTGAAATGGCTAAGAAAAATGCTAAGAATACCCTAGACCTTCTTGAGGAAAGAGCAAAAAGAGATAATAATATGACAACAGGGGCTTTATTAGAGCTTCAAGCTATTTTATCACTTGATACAATTCCTGGCAGAATTGAATCCTATGATATATCTAATATTATGGGAACTGACCCAGTAGGTTCAATGGTTGTATTTAATGAGGGTAAGCCTTCATCTAAGGACAATAGACGCTTTAAAATCAAAACCGTTCAGGGGCCAGATGACTATGCTAGTATGAGAGAAATCCTAACTAGAAGATTTAAAAGAGGACTTGATGAAAGAAGTGAAAATGTACTTAAGGGAAGATTCTCTATTTTTCCAGACCTAATACTTATGGATGGTGGTAAGGGTCAAGTAGCAATAGCACTTGAAGTTCTTCGGGACCTTAATATAAATATACCTGTTTGTGGTATGGTTAAGGACAATAAGCATAGAACACGTGGACTTATATTTGATGGATGTGAAATTGATATTCATAGGGACTCAAATGCATTTAAATTAATTACAAGAATTCAAGATGAGGTTCATAAAGTAGCAATAACATACCATAGAAGTTTAAGGTCTAAGTCATTAACATCATCAGAGCTTGATAATATTGAAGGGGTAGGTCCAGCTAGAAAAAGAGCACTACTTGAACACTTTAAAACCATTGAAAACATTAAAAATGCAAGCTTTGAAGAGGTTATTTCTGTTAAGGGAATGAATAGTACATCAGCAGAAAGCGTAATTAATTATTTCAAACTTCAAAAATAACCCACTTACTTCTTTATTATATATATATCTTTTGGTATAATTGTTTGTATCCTTGTTGAAACTTTATGTATCAAAATACAAGGTTAATGCATTTTATGATAATAAATCTAATTTTATATATTGTATTTAGTAAGAATCAAGGGAGATATATATATGAATTTTAACGATTTCAAAGAGAATCTTGAACAGTGTATAGATAATTCAAAAATAAAATACAACGAGCCATTAAAGAATCACACATCCTTTAAATTAGGAGGACCATGCTTAGCACTTATTTCACCAACTAAAAAGGAAGAAGTAGTTTGTGCAATTAAGCTTTGTAAAGATAACAACATTCCATTTTTTATATTAGGAAACGGTTCAAACCTAATAGTTAGGGATGGCGGGTTTAATGGTGTTATTATACACTTAACATCACTAAAGGATATTAGGGTTGATAATAAGAAGCTTGTTGTTGAAGCTGGTGCAACACTTGCGGCTGCTTCAGCTATAGCCCTTAAAAATAGCCTTAAGGGAATGGAGTTCGCCTCAGGAATTCCCGGAACCATAGGAGGAGCTGTTGCAATGAATGCAGGTGCCTATGGGGGAGAGATTAAGGATATTATAGAATCGGCAACTGTTATAACAGACAATATGGAGGTTGTAACTCTAAGTAGTGAAGAACTTGATTTATCATATAGATCAAGTATTATTACAAAAAAGGGCTATATTGTATTAGAAGCTGTATTTACATTAGAAGATGGGGAAGCTGAGGATATTAAGGCACGTATGGTTGACCTTAATGGACGCAGAAAAGACAAGCAGCCACTTAACTACCCAAGTGCAGGAAGCACATTTAAAAGACCACCAGGAAATTTTGCAGGTAAACTTATTGAAGATGCAGGTCTTAAAGGGTTTACAGTAGGCGGTGCCATGGTTTCAGAGAAGCATGCAGGGTTTGTTATTAACTATGATAACGCAACAGCGAATGATGTTATTACTCTTATAGGAAAGGTTCAAGAGATTATTAAGGAAAAGAACGATATTACACTTGAAACTGAAGTTAAAATTATAGGAGAAGAATAGAATTTAAAGATATAAGGGGAATCCTTATATCTTTTATTATTGCTCTGAAAAAATCCCATTATTATGATAATATAGTATATATGTTATTAGAAGCTATGGAGGGAAACCTATGAAGATAATTGGTGATTATCATACACATACAGTTTATAGCCACGGAAAGGGTACAATTGAAGATAATGTTAAGGAGGCTTTAGCAAAGGGCCTATCTGAAATAGTTATCTCAGATCATGGCCCTGGCCATTACTTATTTGGGGTTAAGAAGAAGAATCTCTATAAGATGAGAGAAGAAATAGATTTACTTCAGAAGAAATACCCTAATATTAAGATTATGCTTGGGGTAGAAGCTAATATTATTAGTGTAGATGGAGATATAGACGTAGATGATGAAGTTTTAGGAATTTTAGATAAACTTCTAGTAGGATTCCATTTTGGTGTTACAGGTAAGACCTTAACAGACAATAATAAGCTATTTATTATGCCAAGGGTTGGCAAGTTATATAAGGGTGCCGAAAGTTATAACAAGGATAATGTTACAAGGGCAGTTATTAATGCTATTATGAAGAATAATATAGACGTATTAACACACCCAGGGGATAAGTCTCCAGTTGATATATCCCTAGTAGCTAAGGCTGCAAAGAAAAGGGGAACATTACTTGAAATTAACGCAGGACATAAGCACCTTACGGTAGAAGATGCTAAGGTAGCACTTTTAGAAGGGGCAGACTTTATAATTAATAGTGATGCCCATATATCATCTCGAGTTGGTGAGGTTTCAAGTGCAATTGAAATAGCTATTAAGGCTAATATACCGGTTAATAGAATCAAAAATGCAGTAGAATAGGAGATGTGCTTATGAGATTTTTAGTAGTTACAGGATTATCAGGTGCAGGAAAAACTCAAGCAATTAGATGTCTTGAGGACCTTAACTATTTTTGTATAGAAAATATTCCACCATCATTAATTCCTAAATTTGCAGAGCTTTCATATAAGGTTAATGATAAGGTTGAGAAAATAGCAATTGTTATAGATGTGAGAGGTGGAAAGTTCTTTGATGAGCTTTTTAACGGATTATGTGAGCTTAACAATATGGGTTATAAGTATGAAATTCTATTTTTAGATGCATCAGATGAGACTCTAGTTAAGAGATTTAAGGAAAGTAGAAGAACACACCCACTTTCTAAAAAGGGTAGAATACTTACAGGTATCCAGGAAGAAAGAAATAAGCTTTCAGAGGTTCGCGAAAAAGCTGACCATGTAATTGATACCTCAAATCTTTCAACTAAGGGTCTTAAAGAAAAAATAAAAAGCATATATGGAACATGGGAAAGGGAAGATGGGTTCATTATTAATGTTATGTCATTTGGATTTAAGTACGGAATGCCAATCGATGCTGATCTTGTATTCGATGTAAGATTCCTACCTAACCCATATTATATAGATGAACTTCGTAGCCTATCAGGTAACGATAAGGAGATTAAAGACTATGTTACTTCATTTGAAGTTACTAAGGAATTTATCTCAAAGGTTAATAATATGCTAGAGTTTTTAATTCCATATTATATTGAAGAGGGCAAAACTCAGCTTGTTGTTGCAATAGGATGTACCGGTGGAAGACATAGATCTGTTGTTATGGCTAATGCAGTACACGAATTCCTTAAGGATAACCACAATAGTGAGATAATTCATAGGGATATTTCACATGATGCCACAAGGGATGTGAAATAATGTTTTTTTGGGAGTGGTTAAAACCTGGAATGAGAATCAAAAGATGGATTCTTATGGGTATACTAGGGTTAACGGTTTTTACCCTTGGTATTACTAAGGCCCTATTTAGGGGACCTGGACTTGATAGTTCACTAGGGTTATATATTTTTATATCTTTAGTTGGTATTTTCTTTATGTTTATATCATTAAGATATGGAATATCAAGTATGCTAAACTTTGTATCAGACTCAAGTTATGGCAAGAAGACACCTAGCTTTAAGGATATATTTCATGAACAAAGATCTCTTTTAAGAGGGCCACGTGTTGTTGCAATTGGTGGAGGAACAGGGCTTTCTACTATGCTCCGTGGTATTAAACAGTATACATCTAATATTACTGCAATTGTTACAGTTGCAGATGATGGTGGGGGAAGTGGTATGCTTAGACAGTCTCTAGGCATGCTTCCACCTGGGGATATTAGAAACTGCTTAGTTGCACTGGCTAATACAGAACCTCTAATGGAGGAACTTATGCAGTATAGATTTACTGAGGGAGATCTTAAGGGGCAGAACTTTGGTAACTTATTTATAGCTGCAATGAATGGAATATCAGTTAATTTTGAAGATGCTATTAAGAAGATGAGTGATGTACTTGCTGTTAAGGGAAGGGTTTATCCTGTTACTCTTGACGATGTAGAGCTTCATGCAATTTTATCAGACGGTAGCATTGTTTGTGGTGAATCAAAAATTCCAGAGGAGTGTATAAATCAGGGGCTTAATATAGAGAAGATCTACTTAGCACCAGAGCCTAAGGCACTCGATGATGCATTGTTTGCAATCAAAAATGCAGATTGCATAATTATGGGGCCAGGAAGTTTATATACAAGTATCTTGCCTAACCTTGTAATTGAAGATGTTGCAAAGGAAATTAAATCATCATCGGCTATGAAGATCTATGTATCTAATATTATGACTCAGCCAGGAGAAACAACAGGATATAGATTATCAGATCATATAGAGGCTATAGAAAAGGTATGTGGTAAAGGTATTATAGATATGGTTATAGCTAACGACGGATATGTACCAGATTCATACTTCGAAAAGTATAAGGATGATGGCCAGGAGAAGGTTATTATTGATACTGAAAATATATCTAGAAATATTATGGTTGTGTTTGAGGATTTAGTTGATTTATCTAAGGGATTTGTTAGACATAGTACAGACAAATTATCTAGGGTTATTATGACATTAATACTGAAACACACATTGCCTAAAAGTAGAAAAAGACTACTTGATTATTATTATTTAGCAGAGAGACTTAAACAAAATAGAGGGGAGGAGAAATAGTGTCATTTTCACAGGTAGCCAAAAACGAATTATGCAGAATACCACTAGAAAACAAATGTTGTCAGATAGCAGAGCTTTCTGGAATTATGAAAATGAGTGGTACTATTCACATAGGCTCTAAGGCAGGACTTAGTTTTAGAATTTCAACCGAAAGCCCTGCTATAGCGAGAAGAGCTTTTTCCCTTATTAAGAATATATTTGGTAAACATACTGAAATAATGGTTAAAAAGAATAACTCACTAAAAAAGAATAATATATATATTTTAATGCTTACACCTGAACTTGGAGCTAAGGATATGCTTATTAAGTGTGGAATCCTTAAGGAAAGCAAAGAAGGTACTATTGGATTTGTAAGCAAGATAAGTAGTACAATTATTAAGGACACTTGCTGCAAAAGAGCATATGTTAGAGGAGCATTTTTAGGGGGAGGGTCTATTAGTAACCCTGAAAAAACATATCATATGGAGTTTGTGTCAAGTTCACTAGAACAGGCAGAAGACTTAATGAAGCTTATTAACTCATTTAGTCCTAATGCTAAGGTTATCCAAAGAAAGAATAGCTTTGTTGTCTATATGAAGGAAGGTAACCAAATAATAGATATATTAAGTATTATAGGGGCACATACAGCATTATTAGAACTTGAAAATGTTAGAATATACAAGGAAGTTAGAAATAACGTTAATAGAATAGTTAACTGCGAAACAGCTAACCTTAATAAAACAGTTGATGCAGCAGTTAGACAGGTTGAATCTATTAAGTTTATTAAGGCTAAGGCTGGACTTAGAAAGCTAACTCCAGGGCTTCGTGAAGTAGCTGAGATTAGACTTAATTACCCTGATATTTCACTAAAAGAAATCGGGGAGATGCTTAATCCACCTATAGGTAAGTCAGGGGTTAACCATAGACTTCGTAAGATAGAAAAAATAGCTGAAGAGCTTCGTGATTAATAGATAATTTTAAAGGGGAGGTTGTATACCGCCCCTTTTTCTTGTGTTATATTATTGGTATAATTAAAGATACAGTTTATTTAATATACAGTTAGTTAAATGGAGGGAATAGGGTGTCAAAGCATCAAGAAGTAATAGCCTATATTAAGGGGCTAGAAGAAGGTACACGTATATCTGTAAGAAGCGTTGCAGAGGCACTTGGGGTAAGTGAAGGTACTGCTTACAAAGCAATTAAAGAAGCAGAGAAACAAAGAATAGTAACAACCATAGCAAGGGTTGGAACCGTTAGAATAGATAGAATAGACAAAAGAAGTATAGAAAACCTAACCTGTAGTGAAGTTGCAAGTATTGTAACAGGAACAGTACTTGGAGGTAAGGGAGGACTTTACAAGTCTATTAATAACTTTGTAATTGGAGCGATGACAATAGATGCTATGGGACGATATTTATGCCCAAGTGATCTGTTGATTACTGGAAATAGGGATGAGTCACATAGATTAGCCCTAGAGAAGCAATGTGCTGTGTTAATAACAGGAGGGTTTTCATGTACAGATGAAGTGAAAAGACTTGCAGATAAGATGCAGCTACCTGTTATATCATGTCAGTATGATACATTTACAACAGCAACACTTATAAATAACGCAATAAGTCAAAGACAAATAAAAAGTGATATTATACTTGCTGAGGATATTATGAAAGCTGACTATATGTATCTTGATACAAAGTCTACAATAGGAGACTTAAAGTCAGCAAATATAGTAACCTCAGAAAACAAATTCTATGTTGTAGATGATACTAGAAAGTTAGTTGGGTCTATAGTATATGAAGAGGGAAAGTATAATGATGATAGTGAGAGTATACTTCCATATGTTGAGAAGAACATAATTGGAGTTAACCTTAAAACATCTATTTCCTATGCAGGTCATCTTATTATTAGAGAAGAACTTGGAATGTTACCTGTACTTGAAGGAAAAAGGCTGGTTGGTGTTCTACTGAGAGAAGACATTGAGAAGGCTCTTCGTAACATAGGCCACAAGCAATCAAACAATACAATTGAAGACCTTTTAGTTAGGAATTTTGAGAAAGAAAAAGTAGAAAAAGGACTTATATATAAGGGAACTATTTCACCTGAAATGCTAGGAAGACTTGGTATGGCTAGTTGGAGCGTACTTAACTTCATACTAAGCACAACTGGTATTGCAGCACTTAGGGCCCACAAGATTTACAATATAGTAGTAGACTCATTTAATGTTGTTTTTATTAAGCCACTTCAACTTGAAAGTGAAATTACATGCTTTGGTGAGATAATAGACATAAGCAGAAATAGTGCTAAGGTAGAAATATCATTAAGATCAGAAAATGAGTTAATAGGACGAGGATATCTTGTATGTAAAATGCTAGGAAAGTAGGTGAGAGTATGGCCTTTGCACATCTTCACGTTCACAGTGAATACAGCCTACTAGACGGTTCTTCAAGGGTAAAAAGGCTCCCACAAAAAGCTCGGGAGCTTAACATGAATTCAATTGCACTAACAGACCATGGTGTTATGTTTGGTGTTATAGACTTTTACAAGGCATGTAAAAAGGAAGGTATTAAACCTATACTTGGATGCGAGATATACGTTGCACCAAGGGATTTAAGACTTAAGGAAGGTAAGCAGGATGCTGCTAACTACCATCTTATATTACTTGCTAAAACAAATGAGGGATATAAAAACCTTATGAAAATAGATTCACTTGCCTATGTTGACGGGTTTTATTATAAGCCAAGAATAGATTATGAGAATCTACGTAAGTATTCAGGGGATATAATAGCACTTAGTGCTTGCCTTGGAGGAGAGGTGCAGCAGCATCTTCTTCGTGATAATTACGATGAAGCTAAGAAAAAGGCACTTATGTATCAAGAGATATTTGGAGAGGGTAACTTCTATCTTGAGATGCAGGACCACGGAATCAGTGAACAAAAAAAGGTTAATGAAATTCTTAAAAAGCTTTCAAAGGAAACAGGAATACCACTTGTTATAACCAATGATGTTCATTATATAGAGAAGGAAGAGTCTAAGGCACACGAGATACTTGTTTGTATTCAAACAGGTAAAACAATAGATGACGAAGATAAGCTAGAATTTGAAAGTGATGAGTTTTATCTTAAGTCAGAAAAGGAGCTACGAGAGATCTTCCCTGGAATGGATGAGGCATTCGAAAACACACAAAAAATAGCTGATATGTGTAATGTTGAGTTTGACTTTAATGTTACACATCTTCCTGAGTTTGACACGCCTGATGGGTTTACTGCAGATGAGTACTTAAGACATCTATGCTTTAGTGGACTTGAAAGACTATATAGTGATATAACAGATGTTCACAGGGATAGACTTAACTACGAATTATCGGTTATAGAACAAATGGGATATGTTGATTACTTCCTTATTGTTTGGGATTTTATTAGATTTGCAAACGAAAAGGGAATAGTTACAGGACCTGGCAGAGGGTCAGGTGCAGGGTCTATAGTTGCCTATACACTTGGAATTACTAAGATTGACCCTATTAAGTATAATCTTATATTTGAAAGATTCCTTAATCCGGAACGTATAAGCATGCCTGATATTGACTCGGACTTTTGTTACGAGCGTCGTCAAGAAGTTATTGACTACGTTGTAGAAAAGTACGGTAAGGACAGGGTTGCACAGATTGTAACATTTGGAACCATGGCAGCAAGAGCTGCTATAAGAGACGTTGGACGTGCACTTAACTATCCATATGCAGAGGTTGATAGAATTGCTAAAATGATACCAACTGAACTATATATGACAATTGATAAGGCACTTACAGTTAATAAGGAACTAAAGCTTGAGTATGAAGATGATGAGAGGGTTAAGGCATTAATAGATATATCAAGGTCCCTTGAGGGACTTCCTCGCCACTCATCAACCCAT
This sequence comes from Clostridium sp., assembly GCF_036639235.1. Taxonomy (GTDB): domain Bacteria; phylum Bacillota; class Clostridia; order Clostridiales; family Caloramatoraceae; genus Clostridium_AB. Next base: position 9,125 of record NZ_JAVWJB010000032.1, on the reverse strand, counting down.
GCAGCGGGAGTTGTTATATCTAAGGAGAACCTAACAGATCATGTACCAGTAGCTAAAAATGACAACACTATAGTTACACAGTTTCCAATGGGAACCCTAGAGGAACTTGGTCTTTTAAAAATGGACTTTTTAGGACTTAGAACACTTACTGTTCTTCGTGATGCAGTAGACCTTATTAAGGTTAATCAAGGAGTAGAAATAGATCTTGATAATATAGACTATGAAGATAAGAATGTTTACGAAATGATAAGCCAGGGATATACAGAGGGCATATTCCAGTTAGAATCTAAGGGAATGACTAACTTTATGAAGGAACTTAAGCCTGACTCACTTGAGGATATAATTGCTGGAATATCACTATATAGACCAGGGCCAATGGATGAAATTCCAACTTACATCAAGAATAAGAATAACCCAGACAATATCCAGTATCTTGACGAGAAGCTAAGACCTATACTTGATGTAACATACGGAGTTATGGTTTATCAGGAACAGGTTATGCAAATAGTTAGGGATATCGGTGGATACTCACTTGGTCGAAGCGATCTTGTACGTCGTGCCATGTCTAAGAAGAAACACGATGTTATGGAGGAAGAAAGAAAGAACTTTATCCATGGACTTGAGGATGAGAATGGAAATATTATTATTGAAGGTGCAGTAAGGCGTGGAATTAAGGAAGAAACAGCTAATAAGCTATTCGATCTTATGATGGACTTTGCAAGTTATGCATTTAACAAGTCACATGCAGCTGCATATGCTGTTGTTGGATACCAAACAGCCTACCTTAGAAAGTATTACCCAGTAGAATACTTTAGTGCACTATTAACAAGTGTTATGGGTACTAATGAGAAGGTAGCATTTTATATAGATGCATGTAGACACATGGGTATTGAGGTTTTACCACCTGATATTAACGAAAGCTTTGTTAACTTTTCAGTATCAAATGGCAAAATAAGATTCGGACTTGCAGCTATAAAAAACGTAGGTAAGCATGCTATAGAATCTATTATTGAAACCCGCAAAAAACATGGCAGATTTACTTCATTTACACATTTTTGTAGAAAGGCTGATTTTTCAGAGGTTAACAAAAGAGCTGTAGAATCTATGATTAAAGCAGGTGCCTTTGATTCATTTAATATTGGTCGTGCCACATTAATGAGTGTATACGAAAAGGTTATAGATGGTTCAATTGCAGATAAGAAGAATAATATAGAAGGACAAATGTCACTATTTCAGGTAGGATCTTCTTCTAAGCAAGAGGATATGTATAAGGACGACTTTAAGCCTATGAAGGAGTTTACTAAGAGGGACCTACTTTCAATGGAAAAAGAAATGATAGGACTTTATATTAGTGGACATCCAATGGATGACTGTACCCACCTTGTTGATTATTACGCAAGTGATGATATATCAGATATAATCCAGGTAACAGCAGAGGGTGAAGAGGACTTTGATCATAAGGTAGAAGATGGACAAAAAGTTAAGCTTGGAGTAGTTATTTCATCTATTAACATTAAAACAACAAGAAAAAATGACGTTATGGCATTTATTCAGGTTGAGGATAAATACGGTTCACTTGAGGGGGTAGTATTCCCTAAGATATACCAAAAACTTTCAAGATATATTTATGAGGATAATATAGTTCTTATAAGTGGAAAGATGGCAGTTAGGGAGGATGAGGCACCGAAAGTATTAATAGATGATATATCTCCTATGACAGCAGAGGCTGTACATGGAAAGTTATTTATAAGGCTTTACAAAGAATCCTTTAAAAAGGATAGTGAAGATATAGTTCCTATATTAAGGCGTCATAAGGGTGTTAGCCCAGTTACCATTGTACTTGAAGACAAGGAAAAGGGAACTAAGACTCCACTTAAGTCTAAGGAAGACATTAAGGTTAATATTACAGACTTACT
>NZ_JAVWJB010000032.1:3860-7109 GCF_036639235.1 Clostridium sp. | reverse complement strand
TTATTATAATATGGAGGTGGTAATATGGCACTTAACACAGATGTAGACTACAAAAACGTCGACATGGATAAGGTAGACCTTAACGATCCAAGGGTAATGGACTCTATAACCCTTGATGGTAAGGACAAGAAGGTTGGATTTATTAAGTTTATAATTTTCTCTTCTATTGCATTTGCTTTATTCTTTTTACCTGTTAACGTTAATGGTTCATCTAACGTACTATTTGGTGTTATCTATTCATCAATTATTAAATTTTTAGGGGTACCTGGTTTCTGGTATATAGCAGCATTAATTACAGGAAATGCTCTACTTAGCTTATACGGTAAGTATATAGCAAAGGAAGGTAGCAAATTATATGAGTACTATAAAACAGACTCAATAATTCACCCTGTTTTATATGTGCTTGCATCAGTATTTGTTGTTATGTACTGCTTAAGCATTACATTCCCATCACTAAACCTACCTGAAATAATTGTAGGTGAAGGAGTGGGTGGAGTTGTAATTCCTGATATAGTTGTTGGAGTTGGCTGGATTGTTCCTGTTGGAGCGGTGTTTGTACCATTCCTACTTAATTATGGAAGTATAGACTTTTTCGGAGTTATGTTAGAACCTTTAATGAGGCCTTTATTTAAGGTTCCAGGAAAAAGTGCAATAGACTGTACAGCATCATTTGTTGGGTCAACTACAATGTCAATTATAATAACAAGTAGGCTTTTAAAGAACAATACCTACACTAAGAAGGAAGCTGCTATTATTGCAAGTTCATTTAGTGCAGTAAGTGTTGGATATGCATTTGTTGTTATGACTACAGCAGATCTTGCAGAGAAGTTTGTCCCATTATACTTTGCATCATTTTTGCTAACTTTCATTGTTACATTCTTTACTGTTAGAATACCACCACTTAAGAACCTTGATAGTGTATATGCAAGTGGTAGAGTACAAACAGATGAGGACTTTAAAAATGAGCCAAAGTATGGTCGTGGAATTTTAAAGAAGGGATTTGATAGAGCTTGTAAGAGAGCTTACTTCTCAGGTAACCTTGTTAAAAGTATTAAGGATAGTGTTGTAGATGGATTTATGGTACTTCCTAAGGTTATTTCACTACTTTGTGTTATTGGTATACTGAGTATGATTGTTGCTAAGAACACACCTGTATTTGAATGGCTTGGATACATATTCCTTCCACTTTTACAGCTTTGCCAAGTACCTGATGCATCAGCTATTGCAGCATGTTTACCTGTTGGAATAACAGAAATGTTTATACCAACACTTATTATAGCTGATCAAAATCATTTAATAAGTGAAGTTGCAAGGGCAGTAGTTATTATGGTATCAATGGTTCAGGTTATATTCTTTGCAGAGTCAGTTGTAGTTATTAAATCAACTGGTATTCCAATAAGCATTAAGCAATTAGTTGTTGTATTCCTTCAAAGAACAGTAATCGCAGTACCATTTGCTGCAGTATTTGCATACATAATAATGTAATAATTTAATATAGAAAACATCTTTAGGGATTAAGTATTTAAAAGGTTTAGCGAAATATATGCTAGGCCTTTTAATATTTATGTAAAGGTTTTTATTATTATATTGCTTTTTATAATAAAGTTTCATAATATTATTATAAAGACATAATGCAGGAGAGGATATAAGAATGTGGGGAGTAATATATGTTGCCCATCATGTAGATGAGGTGAATAGAATTAAGGACAGTCTTGAGGATGCAGGGATTATTTCAAGAACTAGAGAGGTTCTTAAAAGTAAGGATAAAAGTGGACTTATCGAAATTTTAGTTATGGAAAGTGACATTCCAGAGGCATATGAAATCATTTCATCAATATAATTATCATATACAGGAAATACTAAGTTCCATAATTAAATTTATTGCGGAGGAAAAAATATGAAAACCATAGGGATATTAACAAGCGGAGGAGATGCTCCTGGTATGAATGCTGCTATAAGAGCTATTACTAGGGTTTCTTTAGCTAAGGGTATTAAGGTTATGGGGATTCAAAGAGGATATAATGGCCTTATTAACGGTGAGGTTTTTGAAATGGATAGAAATTCTGTATCAGACATTATCCAAAGAGGAGGAACAGTTCTTAAAACAGCTAGAAGTGATGAGTTTAGAACTGAAGAAGGTAGAGCTAAGGCTGCTAACGTTCTTAAGGTGTTTGGTATAGAAGGACTTATAGTACTTGGAGGAGATGGTTCCTTTAGAGGTGCACAGGCACTATCTAGGGAATACGGAGTTAAGACAATATGCATTCCATGTACCATAGATAACGATTTAGAGTATACAGAATATACAATAGGATTTGATACAGCACTTAACACTGTTGTAGATGTTATTAATAAGCTTCGTGATACATCAGCATCACATGAAAGGGTTAGTATAATCGAAGTTATGGGTCGTAGCTGTGGAGATATTGCACTTTATGCAGGTATTGCAGCAGGTGCAGAGTCAGTTATTATACCAGAGGTTGAATTTGACTTTGATAGCCTATGTAGAAGCGTAATCGAAACTAAGGTACTTGGAAAGCTTCATTATATAGTTGTTGTAGCAGAGGGAGCAGGAAAGGCCCATGATATTGCTGAGAAGGTAGAGAAGTGTACCTCAGTACAGGCAAGAGCAACTGTACCTGGTCATATCCAAAGAGGAGGATCACCTAGTGCATTCGACAGGCTACTTGCTACTAAGTTTGGAGCATATGCTGTTGAGTCACTTGAAAATGGTGAAAGCCAAGTTGTTATTGGAATTAAGAATAATAAGATTATACATATGGATATAGATGAGGCACTTAGTCTTGAAAAAACAGTAGATAAGGACTTATACAACTTAGCAAACAAACTGTCTATCTAAGGAGGCCCAAAATGAGAAAAACCAAAATTATATGTACAATAGGACCTACTAGTGAATCAAGGGATATGCTAGAGAGTCTTATTGAAGAGGGAATGAACACAGCAAGACTTAATTTTTCACATGGATGCCATGAGGAGCATAGGGCTAGAATGGATACTATTAAGGAAATTAGACAAAAGGCAGATAAGCCTGTTGCAATACTTCTTGATACTAAGGGCCCTGAGATTAGAACAGGTAAGTTTAAGGACAAAGCAGTTCAGCTTAACAAGGGAGATAAATTTACCTTAACAGTAGATGAGATTCTAGGGGATAATACTATATGTAGTGTTAGCTACAAAAACCTTAACAAAGACGTTGTTGCCGGTAATATTATTTTAATAGATGATGGG
>NZ_JAVWJB010000032.1:1356-3760 GCF_036639235.1 Clostridium sp. | reverse complement strand
CAAAAACCTTAACAAAGACGTTGTTGCCGGTAATATTATTTTAATAGATGATGGGTTAATTGAACTTGTAGTTGAATCAATTGAAGGAAATAATGTTCACTGCATTGTTAATAACTCAGGTATTATTAGTAACAATAAGGGTGTTAACATACCAAACGTAAAGATTAAACTACCTGCATTAACTAATAAGGATATTGATGATATTATATTTGGAATAGAAAATGACATTGATTTTCTTGCAGCCTCTTTTGTTCGTAAGGCATCTGATATATTAGAGATAAGAAGGGTTCTAGAGAAGAACAATGGTACGAGTATTAGCCTTATCTCTAAAATCGAGAATAGGGAAGCTGTTGAGAATATAGATGAGATTATAAAGCTATCAGATGGAATAATGGTTGCTAGAGGGGATCTTGGGGTTGAGATTCCAGCTCAAGAGGTACCCCTTGTTCAGAAGATGATAATCGAAAAGTGTAATAGAGCAGGGAAGTTTGTTATAACCGCAACTCAGATGCTAGACTCTATGATGAGGAACCCAAGACCAACAAGGGCAGAGGCAAGTGATATTGCAAACGCTATATTTGATGGAACAGATGTTATTATGCTTAGTGGAGAAACCGCCAACGGTAAGTATCCGCTTGAGTCACTGAAAACCATGTCTGATATAGCACTTATGACAGAAACCGCAATTGATTATGATAAGATTTATCTATCTAAGCGCCAAAGTGATAGAAGCAATACAACTAATGCTATTAGTTGTAGCTGCACATCAGCAGCTAATGAACTTGGAGCAGCAGGAATTATAGCAGCTACCCAGTCAGGACATACTGCTAGAATGATATCAAAATACAGACCAAAGTGCCAAATAATCGCCTCAACCCCACATGAGAAGGTAGCTAGGCAGCTTTCACTTGTATTTTCAGTTGTACCTATTATTGTTAAGGAATCAGATTCAGCAGAGGAATTAATGAACCTTTCAATAGAAAAAAGTCTATACTGCTCCCTACTTAAAAAGGGAGATCTTATAGTATTTGCAGCTGGGGTACCTGTAGGATTTACTGGAACAACTAATATGATGAGAATTCATATAGTTGGAGATGTACTTGCTAACGGAATAGGTATGGGAGATGCTACATATGGTTATGCATGTGTTGTTAACCATGAAGCGGATATTGAAGAGAGTTTATCAACTGGAGATATACTTGTTGCTAAGAGATTAACACGTGACTTTATGCACATTGTTATGGATAGGGCAAGAGGTGTTATTATTGAGGGTGGTGGACTTACATCACATATTGCGATAGAATGTATTAGTATGAAGCTTCCTATAATTGTAGGAGCAACAGGAGCAACTGATATTATTAAATCAGGAGCATTAATTACAATGGATACACTTAATGGACTAGTATACTCTGGCAAAGCCAAGGTTATGTAGAACTAAAGTTAGGGGGAATTATAATTATGTTCGATAAGGCTAGATTTATAAGATTAGCATTTACAAGTTTCTTTTTTGCTGTTATTTACTCAATAGGTCTATCAATAGTAGATGGATTTGCAGTAGGTACATTCATAAAAATCACTTTACTTCTTACTGTAATTTTCATAGTAGTATTAAATATTGTTGATTTTATAATACGTTTTTTCAAAAAATCCAAAAGAAAATAACAAAAATATTAATTTATATGGTAAAATATAAGAACCCAATGAATAAATGTACTACATATGGCTAATAATTTTAATACCATAAGTAGGTAATTATGGGCAACTGATTCTTCATGCACATCACCTAAGTAGATGTGCTTTTTTTTATTTTTTGCATAATTTCTATTCTTTAGTGGAATATTAACTTCAAATACTTTATAAAGGAGTTGATATTATGAAACTTAATGGATTAGACTGGTTAGGACTTGTATTAACTATTGTTGGAGGACTTAACTGGGGACTTATTGGAGTATTTAACTTTAACCTAGTAAGCTTTTTATTTGGTGTAGACACTATTTGGTCAAGAATAGTTTACATCCTAGTTGGTATAGGAGCACTTATACTTATTTATACAGCATCAACTATCCAATCAAGAACAACATGTAATAAATAACTTTTAAGGGCCTAGTTATCTAGGTCCTTAATCTTTTTAGTATGGGTTATATAGCAGGTGCAGTTACATAAAACATACTAAAAAGATTAAGTACACTTACAACATAAATAATTATTATAAACAAGGACAAGGGGATAAGAAATACTCTTACATAGCCTTTTTCAACTGTAACATTTGGATCATCTAAGTTTGTGTACGTTATATTCACCTCACAACAAAGGTAAGAGTTCTACTATTACATAATATGTAGTTACGGATTAAAGGTTACAATAATTTATTATTATGTTAATTAGGATTATTTAGGTTTATAAA
>NZ_JAVWJB010000032.1:0-1256 GCF_036639235.1 Clostridium sp. | reverse complement strand
TTAAAGGTTACAATAATTTATTATTATGTTAATTAGGATTATTTAGGTTTATAAAAAAGTGTTTTTTTGTTACAATTACATAGGTTAATAATAAAAAGTAAGGATTAATAATAGGTGATGAATGTGATAGTACCAGTAGAAAAGGGATTAGAATATACACTAGAAATAGTATCAACAGGTTCAGAAGGAGAAGGTGTTGGTAAAATAGACAACTTTACAGTTTTTGTGCCAGGAGCGATTAAGGGAGAAACAGTTAAGGTTAGTATAATTAAAGTTACAAAAAACTACTCAATAGGTAAAATAGAAGAAATAATAACACCATCAGAAAACAGAGTAGAGCCTACATGTAAAATATACAAATACTGTGGTGGATGTAATGTGCAGCATATAGGATATAAGGCTCAACTAGAGATGAAAAGACAGAAAGTAGAAGATGCTGTTAGAAGAATAGGCAAGATAGAAGACATAGAAATTCTACCTACAATAGGTATGGAAGACCCATTAAGATACAGAAACAAGGTAATTCTTCCTGTTGGAAAAGACTCAGATAAGGTTAAGATAGGTTTCTATGCACCTAGAAGTCACAGCATAATAGATATGGAAGTTTGTGATATTCAGCATATAATAGCTGACAAGGTATCATTTATAGTACGTAAATGGGCAACAGAGAATAACATCGCCATATATAACGAAAGAGCTGAAAGTGGAAACCTTCGTAATATAATGGTTAGATACGGATACACAACTAAAGAAGCAATGGTTGTAATCGTAACAAAAGAAAAAAAGATAAAGTTTATGGATAAACTAGTAAAGGATATAACTGAAGCACTACCTGAGGTTGTAAGTATAATCCAAAACGTAAATCCTAAAAACACAAACGTAGTATTAGGAAAACAATGCAAAACCATTTGGGGAAAAGACACAATAGAAGATTATGTAGGAGATATTAAATTCTCAATATCACCACTATCATTCTTCCAGGTTAACCCAGTGCAAACAAAAACCCTATACAATAAGGCACTTGAATTTGCAGACCTTAAGGGTGATGAAATAGTATTCGATGCATACTGCGGTGCAGGAACAATATCACTATTCCTAGCTAAGAAAGCTAAGAAAGTATATGGAGTTGAAATAATCGAAGAAGCAATCGAAAACGCAAAGGAAAACGCTAAAATAAACTCAATAGAAAACGTAGAATTCTTTGCTGGTGAAGCTGAGAATATTATTCCTAAAATGATAAAGGAAGGCATAGTACC
>NZ_JAVWJB010000031.1:17489-22240 GCF_036639235.1 Clostridium sp. | reverse complement strand
CAGGAGGTATTTTTTTTATCAAATTTACATTTAGCGCATTACAGGAATGCTGAGCATTAGGCGAGTTTTAGCCAGCTCTTAGTGGATTTATATTTTTTCGCCTTAGAGGTTCTTGATGAAATCCCGCCAGGGTCAGAATATGAAATAACACCCCATCTATCCCAAATCTAAAAAAAATAGTTCATTTTTGATTGCTTCTGCATATAATGTAATGATAACTATGCCTAGGGAGGGAAATCTTTGAGTAAAAAGTACAATAGATCATTTCTCATTTTCAATGAGGAGGATAAGGGCTTTGAAGTTGCAGGTGATAAACAGCCAACTGGATACACTAAGCTTGAATCAAAAAACGGTGTGTGTAAAATAACTGTTTTTGCTCAAAACCTTAAAGCTGAAAAAGGTCCATATTGTTGTTACTTAGTTGATTCATCAAAGAGTCCTGCAATTGTTGCAAGACTTGGGGAGCTTAATGTAGATAAGTCAGGTAAAGGTGAGACTATTTGGGAACAAGATAATGAAAATATTAAGGGAACTGGATTAACAACTGAAAGCTTTAATGTTGCAGCTGTAGTTAAGGAAGGTAATAGACTTCAGGTTCCGCTAGCAGGCTATGCTGGCAAGGATAGATCTAAGTGGAGAGACAAAATAACTTCGGAATCATTTGTATCTAGTAATAATAATGGTGATCTGAGCGGTGAATCTGATGATTCATATACAGAGCCTTCAGTTAAGGATCAAATCAATAGAATTGTTGAAAAAGCTGAAAGTGAAGTAATTGCTGAAAACAGAGAAATAGTTAATAGTACAAGGGTAAATGCAAGTGATAAGGACACTATTAAGGACCAAATCAGCCAAATCGTTGAGCAGGCTGAAAATGATGTTCTTAGGGAAAACAGGGACCTAGTTGATGAAACTAGAGCATTACTTAATTTAGACTCTGATGAAGATGAAATTTTTGAGGATGCTAGAGATTTTGTAAGTAGAAAAGGACAGCTTCAAAGAGATGATAATGATTATGTTGAGTCATATTCAAGGGAAGGTTATGAATTCCTACATTATGAAAGCGACATTAATTTATTATCAGAGGACTCAATGTATGCTGACAATATGACTAGGGAGGAGGATGGCCCTAGTGTTAAGAAGATGATAATATGCCCTAATGATGATATTTTAAGAGAGGATATTTGCAGTAATTCACAGGATGATTGTATTGATGATAGCTGTGATAACGACTTTAGAGATAGTGCAAATAGCATTTCAAATGAAGATGGGATACTAGCTAGGGCAATGGCTAGAGCTAATATTGATAGACATAATATGTGTCATGAGCTTAAGGCTGACCTTAATAAACTTGAAAATGAAATAGAGCTAGAGTTTAAGAAATTCCTTGAAAGAGAACTTAGAAAATATAAGCAAACAATGCTTAAATATATTTGTGACCAGGATAAGAGTCTAGGACATCATCATGGACATTGTGAGGGGCATCATCACCACGGACAGGATGAATGTAAGTGTGAGAAAAAGCATGATTGTGATTGGCATGATTATAAGCATAACCACAAAGATGATTTCCACCACCATGGACACTTTGATGGTGGATGCCAGGATATGAAGGATACTAGTAAAAGTAAAGAGTATGCTAAGGCTCTACACTGTGTTCTAAAGGATTATGAAAAGGTAGAAGTTAAGGGAGCTAAGGGCTGCAAGTTCTGGAAGGTTGATATGGATGCTTCATTCCCAGACAAGGATAATAAAATGTATCCTTACTATAGCGCTATTCAACACTTAAAAATGACTTATCCATATATTAATTATATTAAGTATTTTAAGTGTAAGGGCTACTACCACTTTGGAATTAAATATGACAATGATGGAGGGGTGAAATACCTAATCTACGGTATTGCTGGAGATAAGAAGGAATCACATCAACCATATAAGGGAATGACTGGTTTTGTAAGCTGGACACCTCATCAAAACTCTGGAATTTGGTTAATGTACTACAATCCATTTACAGGTTGTGTAATGCTACCAAAAGGAAAAGAGAAAAAAAAGAAAAAATAAAATAGGTAGATAGAAAGTGATGGCTTAGGTCATCACTTTTGGTTTGTTTACAGATAATATATTGTAGCCTAGTCAGACCGCGTTTGAGATTTCTTCAAGAAGTTCTAAGGCACAAAAACACAAATCCACTAAGGGCTGGCTAAAACTCAGCTAAAGCTTCAAACAGGCGCCATCCCTAAGTGTCTTTACATTTTTGCACCTAAGAACTTCTAAGTCGAAACTCGAGGGTACAGCCTAGGCTACAATATATTATCATGAAACTAATCCTACACAATGATAGTTTAAGTTGGTGTCTTTGAAAAAGCCACGAGAATCTAGTAACTTTCGTTACTAGATTATTTTATTTTTTGCTTTTAGAGTAGAAGCGGAGCGTGAGGTTTTTTGAGGTTTGGAAAGAAGATATTATTATATTTTGTTTTAATTAGAAGGTATATTTTATTTCTTTGGAGAAAGCGAAGCAAAATTAGTTTAGTCTTTGTAGGTTTTAATAAAGTTAGTATAAGACTAAATAAGAATAGGTAATTAATCTATTAGATACTACTTTATATCAATATATAAGATAGAGTAGATTATTTTTTTACATGCAGGTTAATAAGCCTATGGCTGTTTTAAAGTTTATGAAGGTAAAGAGACTTAAGGTAATGGTTTTAGTCTCCTATACTAGATATCTATAAAATAAAAAATCCCCATTGCTTACGCAATTGAGAAGGTTTGATTTAAGTAATTCAGTTATATCTAATAACGTGGCTTTTTTAAAGACACTACCAAGAAAGCATTACTCTGTTGAAGTACTTACATAATGAGATGGTTCTCCCTGGACTGACCCTCTGGTTTCGACTTAGAGATTCTTAGGTGCAAAATCCATAGACCCTTAGTAAAGCCTATTGTTTGAGCTGAAAGCGAGTTTTTAGGCTGCACTTAGGGTATGTGTATTTTGTGCCTTAGAAGCTCTAGGAGAAATCCAAAACGCGGTTAGTACAGGGAGAACCATCTCATTTGTACAACCTTTTAGTAGAGGGTTCTATATAGCTAGGAGGAATCCAAAACGCGGTTAGTCCAGGGAGGACCATTTCATTTGTACAACCTTTCAACCAATGAGCAACCTATCATAGTAGATTAAAAAGGGTAAATATTATATACTCATTAATAATGAATAATTAATTTCAGTATTTAATAGGAAGATTAATTATATTTACTTTAGGAAGAAGGTGTTATTATGGGAGCTAAGTTTAAGGAAAGATTAAAGTTATTTGGAATACTTGAAGCTGTGTTAATACCTGGGGTATTAGTTATTGCTTTTATTTTTAGTCTTGTTAAGGGTTCTAAGTTAATAGAGATATTACCTGTTTTTTATTATGGTGTAGGAGCTATTGTTTTGGTTACTGCGATTCCATCTCTTTATAGAAGACCATATGTTCAAAAGGGTATGTACCGTAAGATTATGGGTGACATGATTAGTTTCAAACATAAAGGATTTGAGGAGACTTTTGTAGAAACTAAAAGTTATGAAGATGATAATCCCTTTGCAACTGGATTATTTATTGTTCTTGTGGGGGTTGTCCTACTAGCAATTGGATATATTATTGAGGGGATTACTTTTCATTAATTTCATTTAAGGAGAAGTAACTAAATGTACATATATACTCTAAAGAATGGTTTAAGTCTTACAATTCGTAAGGCTAAGGTAGAGGACACTGAAGAGATTATTAACATGTCTAATAAGATTGCAGGTGAAAGCAACAATCTTTCATATGGTCAAGGGGAATATTATATGAGCTATGATCAGCAATATAGTTATATAAGCAAAGTTAATGAGACTCGAGGATCATGTTTTTTTGTTGGAATTATTAATGGTAAGATAGTTGGAACAATTACATTTATATCATCATCCCGTAAGAGAATGGAACATAGGGGAGAGATGGGTGTAGCTGTTTTAAAAGATTTCTGGAACATGGGTATAGGTAAGTCTATGATTGATTGTTTTCTTAAGTGGGCTAAGTCTAACGGGGTAACTCGTAAGGTTGATCTTTTAGTTAGGGAAGATAATTTATCAGCTATTAATTTATATCTTAGATTTGGTTTCCAAATAGAGGGAAGAATTTCTAAGGGTATGCTTGTAGATAATAGGTTTTATGATATATACTTAATGGGAAAGACACTAAAGTAGGTGATATTATGAAGAAAATTATTTCGCTTTTTATGATATTAGTTTTTACACTTATGCTAGCTTCATGTGGAGGTAGTGTTGATAAGACTGAGGTTAAGTCAGAACTTGAGAATCAGGAAGTTGAAAGAATCACAATTACCAATGCAAGATATGCAGGTAGATACACAATTATAGATAAGAAGAGTATGGATAGATTTGTTTCATACCTTGAGAAGGTAAAGCCTGCTGAGAAGTCACCTGGACTTGAGCCTGATTTTATTTTTGAGGTTTATAGTGGTAATGAGAATCTTGGCACATATAAGTATATAGCAGGTGTTACAGACTCTGAAGAGGGTAACCTTATGGACGTAAACGGCAAGATGTATAGAATCACAAGGAATGTTGAGGACATTTTTATGAAGCGTCTTATGAAAAAGAACGACCTTAAGAATGTACCGGAGTATTATACAAGCCTTATTAACAAGATTATAGAGAAGGCTCAGATTAAGCCAGGGTCTACAGTTGTTGTTGATATAGGTAAGGA
>NZ_JAVWJB010000031.1:0-17389 GCF_036639235.1 Clostridium sp. | reverse complement strand
TAGAGAAGGCTCAGATTAAGCCAGGGTCTACAGTTGTTGTTGATATAGGTAAGGATTATGCGGTAACTAAGTCTATTACATCTGTAGAACAGCAGAGTATCCTTGAAAGTGTTAAAGCACGTGATATTAAGATTATTTTCCCAACCGATGATAAGAAGTACGACCATAGTATAGAAATCAAAACAGGTAAGTATGGTAATACATCATGTGAGGCTGTAGTTACAGTTAAAACAAGTGATCCTGCAGTTAAGCCTATTAGATATGAGGTGTCAGGTAACTATAAAAGCGGAGACTGGGAATTCCACATTAAATACAAATAATTATATATAGAATTTGGGTGGATATTTTCATAATACCGAATTCATATGTAATCAACATATTACCCCTAAGTTAGTCATATAATTCTGTATGATAAATTACATAGGGGGACAAGGTGAAAAGGTTCAAAATGTTTATGGTTGGGGTAGTTGTTGCTGCAACGGTTATAGCTGTAGGCTTTCTAATTTACACAATCGAAAAAATAGAAAGTCAATCAGTTGCCAATATGGGGAAAAGTGGAGTTGTACTATTTACAACGCTAAACAATTCCTCAGAGGAAACAACTAGGGATACATCTGTTGTTCTAAAGCAAATAGAACAGGAATTATCATCACAGATACCAGTTAAATCCTGTGGAATTCTAAAAACAGATGAACAATTAACAACTACACTTGATAAATACCTAAAGGACGGAACAAACTATACTGTGTTAGAGCTTAACAGAAGCGATCTTATTAAGGACAAGGGAACAATTACCCTAAGGGTGCCAAATAAGAACTACCAGAGTCATAAGGAAAGTCTAGTTAGGGCAGAAAAAATCAAAGAAAAACTTTCAGATTACAAGGTTAACATAATTGAAAGTAAGGACACACCTAATATAATTAACACTTATATAGGTATAGAACTAAGCTCAAAGGAGAGCACAGAATCATCTAAGAAAATACTAGATAATTTAATACTTACAAAATAAATATAAACAAAAAGGTAGGCTACCCGCCTACCCTTTTTGTTTACTGTATTAAAAAGAAGTAACTTATTAGTCTATAGAGATAGCCTCTACTGGACAACTTGATACTGCTTCCTTAGTTTCATCTGCTGCTGAATCAGGGACTTCGTCAACCATAGCAAATGCTAGACCATCATCACCTAATTCAAAAACAGTAGGTGCAATTGATGGACAAAGTCCGCATCCTATACATAGGTCTGGATTAACTGTAGCTTTCATATTTCTAGCTCCCTTCTTAAAATTAATTCAATTCATTTATACTATTATCATATTGTATCCTGTATATGCACAGAATATACCGAGGGATATTATAGATTAATCTTAGACTGTTGCGGGCAACAGGCTGTCGTAAAAACAGGTTTTCATGAGTTTTGCCAAGGGCTGCTAAAGCAACTAGGCGACGCTAAAGCGTCACTGGAACCCTTGAAAGTTATAGTCAGCGGCGGCACATGTCCCCCTGGACTATGGATTTTAAAATTTTTATTTACAAACAAATATTATTCTAATATTATTTTAACCTTATAATTAAATTTTATCAAAGTAGAAAAAGGTAAAATAGGACAATTAAAGATAATTATAATTAATTAACAACTATTTTCGAGTTAAGGCTAATAGAGTTATAAAGTTTTTTATAACAATTAGTTTGACCATATTTTTATAATTTGTTTTAATATAGATAGGCTAAATGAAAAGGGTGATAATAATGGGCAAAATAACTTCCGCTGAAAAGTATTTTATTGATAAGATTAATAGAGGATTCGAAACTATTAACAGGGACTTTACCCAGGAGAAGATTCTCACACTACTAGGATCACCAATGCAAGGTGATGATAAGTTTCAGCGTGAGATAAGAAGAGCCCTTGACGCTATATATATTAAGGAACTTAATGGGGATTCTAGGGATGGAACAATGGCAAGGTATAAAACTAATGCTATTAAGCTTTACAAGGGTCGTGAAACCCTACTTAGGGATCTTGTAATTGACTGGTATTCATCATCTAGTATGCCTAATATACTAGACTCTATCAAAACATTATTTAAGGGTTAAGCAAATGCTTAGCTCTTTTTGCTTTTGATGGGTGATCAGATAAGATATTATAGCCTAGTCCGACCGCGTTTGAGATTTGTCCAAGAATCTCTAAGGCACAAAATGCTTAGACTCTAAGGGCTGGCTAAAACTCGCTATGCTCAAACAAGCGCCATCCCTAAGGGTCTAAGCATTTTGCACCTAAGAGCTTCTAAGTCCAAACTCGAGGGTACAGCCTAGGCTATAATATCTTATCATGAAGCTATATCAACAGTATAAAAGGTTAAAAAGGCTTTGAAAAAGCCTGAAAGCGTAGCTTAAGAAGATTGTTAAGTATGGTATTTGACTACTTTAAGGATATTTATGTTTAAATTTACTTAGTTTAATTGGTAATTAGGCGTAGCATAGTAAGAGTAAGTATAAGATAGGAGTTAATAATGTAATTATTATGAAGGTTATAAGTAGAACTATGCAAATGTAAAATAAGTTGGTGTCTTTATAAAAGCCACGTTAATCTAGTAACTAAAGTTACTAGATTTTTTGTATTTAGGATATAAGTTAAGGTACAGCCTAGGCTATAATATCTTATCATGAAGCTATATCAATAGTATAAAAGGTTAAAAAGGCTTTGAAAAAGCCTGAAAGCGTAGCTTAAGAAGATTGTTAAGTATGGTATTTGATAACTTTAAGGATATTTATGTTTAAATTTATTTAGTTTTATTATTAATTAAGCGTAGCTCAGTAAGAGTCAGTATAAATAATTTATTTAGGATAGATGAGGGTTAATGATGTAATTATTATGAAGGTTATAGGTAGAACTATATAAATGTAAAATAAGTTGGTGTCTTTATAAAAACTACGTTAATCTAGTAACTAAAGTTACTAGATTTTTTGCATTTGGGAGATAAGTTAAGGTTTTTAATTGGTTTATATTTATTCTCGCTTATCAGGTGTAAATTATATTCAATTGAGAATGTTTATTAAAAGTATATAAAAATCAACTGAAAATTACTTGCAAAATCAGGCTATATTTGGCAAGTTTTATGAAAGAAAATGGAATATAATAAGCCTACTGAATTAAATTTGCATTACGGGAGGCAATAAAATGAGCAAGGATATGAGATTTTTAGTAGGGGCTCTAGCTATAGTTGCTGGATCAAGTACAATTATGGGGACAACGATTCAAGTTGTAGAGGCAAAGGCTCCAAATGCCCTAAAGGATGTTAATACAAAACTTACAGGGTTAACTTCTTCAATTAAGAAAAACTACCTAGGATTAAAGAATACTGTTAAGTGGAAAAAGGACCTTAATATAATTAAGGGTCAAATTAATAAGTTACCTAAGGGACAAGCTAAAGATAAGATGATAGCTAGGGCAGCTAAGGTTGAGACATTATTAGCTTCAGTAAGTGGAGTTAGCAGTATTGAATATTCACTGTCTAAGAACGCTAATATTATTAAAAACGTAAAGGGCTGGGAAGTAGCTATTGAAAATTCTAAAAAGTCACTTGCAAAGGTTGATCATAAGGAGTTTAAGAAGGAGCATGCTACACTACTTGAAAGACTTGCAAAGGTTAATGCAAAGGTTAGTGATATTAAAACTAAGTACTTTGCTAAGGTAGGAGAAATAAACTCTACATATAATAAGGCAATTGAACTATCAAAGACTCAAAAAGATAGGGCACTTGCTATGCTTAAGTTCTGCTTAGAAGAAGCTAATAAGCTAAATAGTCACCCAGTTAAGGATGGACTAATAGCTAAGATTAACAAGGCTATTGAGGAAGTAAATAAAATCCCTTCAGTTGACCCATTTATTAAGGATGACAAGGGTAATATAACAGTTAAGGATGGAGTAGCATCAGTTGATATTACAGAGGCATCAATTGGAGCTAAGAATATAAAGAAGCTAACACTACCATATGCAGCAGCAGCAAGAATTTCAGGGATTAATGTTGAAACAGTAGTAATAAAAGGTAAATTAGCCACTGGACCAGCAGATGAAAAAGCAGGTGGGTTATATGTTTCAACTGCAAATGTAACAACTATTATTTCAACCGAGGCAGTTAACCTAGTTATTGGTGAGAAGACTAGGGTTGAAACAGCGGTTTTAATAGGTGGAGGTAACCTAATGATTATGCCTACAGGTGGAATATTTAATCTAGAAATGCACAGGGCAACTAAGATTAATCAAGAAGGGTTTATAGGAAACTTAGTAAGTACAATTACATCAACTGAGAAGGTAGTAGTTAAGCAGGGAGCAGGTGCTATGATTCTTAAGGCTATATATGCTAAGGGATACGACAACATAGAAGGAGTAACTAATAAGGTAGAAGGTGCTAAGGTTGTACTACCAGCTGAGCAGTATAAGAACTTTACAGTTGTAACTACTTCATACTCAGCAGCAGGAGCTAGTTTCCATGTTAAGCCAGTAGCAGGACTTACAGTATCAGAAGTAAGGGTTAATGGAGTAGTTATGGAGAAGGACCCTCAAAGAGGAAGCTACAAAATGCCAGCACTTACAGGTCAGCAGACAGAATATGTAATAGAAGTTAAAACAACACCTGAAGTAGGTGTAGTTAGAACTAACTAGAATTTCATATAGATTAAATAGGTATATTGGTAAATATTTTAATGAAATCTGAAACACTCTATTTATATAGGGTGTTTTTATTTTTGAATAACTATAACCTAGTGAAGAAAACCTGAATATAATATTAAACCTAAAAAAGTATAAATCTATAAATAATTATCTAAAGATAGACTGCTATATAGTCAAATATTTAAAATGGGGAGATAATTTATGAAAAAGAAAAAGAGTCTAGTTAAGGGGGCTTGTTTATCACTTGGTGTTTTAACTGCTCTGCCTATGGCAGCTCCAATGGTAAGTGCAGTAAATGTTCAGCCACCTAGTCAAGAAGTTTTAGATGTTCATCACAAGTTAGAGCATTTAAGAAAGTCATTTAAGACAAACTATCTTTACGCAGGAAATATAGATACATGGGAAAACTACATTAAAGAAGCTAAGAAGCTAAATTCACTACTACCTGAGGGTTCAAGTAAGGACAAGTATAATGAAAGAATTGAGGAAGCAGAAAAACTTATTCAGGCTATTGCGAGGGTAAGTAAGCTTGAAGAATCTATGGATGAAAACTCATATAGAATGCTTAATGTAGATGTATGGGAGAAGTATCTAACACTTGGTAAAGAAGACCTTTCCCTTGTAAATCAGGATATGTTTAAAAATCACTATAATAACCTTCTAGAAAGGCTAGCTATTAAATATAAGAAGGTTGAGGATATTAAGGTAGAGTATCAGGGTAAGATAGATTCATTTAATAAGGAACTTAACAATGCTATAGAGCTTGCAAAAACTGATCCTAATAAGGCAATAGAAAAGCTTAATACCCTTTTAAAAGATGCGGATAAGTTAGATACCCACAACCTTAAGGATAAAGTTCTAAGCTCTATTAAGGACTCACTATCTAATATTAAACCAGTAGAACCTCCATCAACAGGGGGAGGGGGCTGGGTACCACCACCTCCGCCACCACCAGTAGATCTTGGAACTCCTAATGTTAAGTCAGATGATAATGACGACCTTGTACAGGGACTTACTACTGAGATGCAGTATAGAGTAACAACTGGCGGAGTGTCAGGAGAATGGATAGATGTTGTAGATAGATTTGTTCAATTCCCAGGAAATGTAACAGTAGAAGTTAGATATAAGGCGCTTCCAGGACAAGTATCAGGGGTAGCAACACTAACCTATACACTTAACCTAGGAAAAAGACCAGCACCAACAGGAGTATATTATGATTCAATATCAGTTATGTTTAAGGGATTTACACCTGATATGTTAATAAGTAATGATGGAATAGTATTTGGACCTTGTCTTGTTCCTGAGATTATTACAGTACCTGGAGAGAAGATATATGTAAAATATGCTTCAGGTGGAGGATATGAAGAAAGTGATGTTGTAATAATAAAAGCAGAAATTCCCAAAATACTTTCTCCAGTACCAAGTGACTATCAAGTACTTGATGGACAAAACTCTATAGTGTTAATGTCAGATAACCTTGAATACTCCCTGGATAACGGATTAACATGGAGTAGCTATAACGTAACAGGAATAGTACCAAACCTTGTAGGAAACTTAGAAATTAAATTAAGGTTTAAGGAAGCGGTTGGATTCCAGGCATCGGATCCAGTAACAATTAATATGACAGATCGTAAAGCTAATCTGTTTTTAGCGGAGATTATTATGGTTCCAAGCATACCAGGATATGTGAAATTAACCACATTAAGTGATCAAGTACTATTAGTTAAAGTAGGAGGTAACTGGATATCAACAGCAGACATAGATGTAATAGTTGGAGAGCCAATTGAGGTAATGAAGGCTCCAACAAATGATATAGAAGGAAGTGATCCTAAAACAATAATTCCACTTATATAAAAAAGGAGAATTGGTTGGGTGTAGTGTAGATAAGATATTGTATCCTATTCTGACCGCGTTTTGGATTTCTCCTAGAGTCTCTAAGGTGTGAAATGGCGATACCCTAAGGGCAGCCTAAAACTCGCTTCGCTCAAACAGAGGCTTTCCTAAGGGTCTAGCCATTTTACACCTAAGACACTCTAAGTCGAAACCAGAGGGTCAGCCTAGGATACAATATCTTATCATGGAACCGAACCCATAGAGGGATAGGATGTAGGTGGGGCTTTAGCAAAGCCATTAGGGGAAATATGAAAAATGGTGTTTTTCATAATATCTTATTAGAAACTTAAACCTATAATATGCAATGAAGTGAGGGTCAGCCTAGGATACAATATCTTATCATGGAACCGAGCCCATAGAGGGATAGGATGTAGGGGGCTTTAGCAAAGCCATTAGGGGGAAATGAAAAACGATGTTTTTCATTATGCTTTGCTGTGAAGTAGAAGGGTTAACTAAGACTTTATGGGGATAGGTATTATAGGTGAGTTTTAGAATAGTTAGTATAGTAAGCCTTCGGCGGGCTTTTTCAAAGTTTAGGGTGATAGATATTAGGATTGTAGAGTTAATAGTAGTGTTGAGGGAGCTTAGGCTCTCTTTTTTGTTGGGGTGGATTAATGGGAGTAAGTTTGGTGGATTTATTAAAGTAAGTTCTCCTACGGAGAAAAGGACTGTGTCCTTTGATTTGTGGGGGGAGTTCATGGTGATAATGGAGATAGGCAAGTGTGTTTATTTGAAAGGGTAAGTCTTATAGATTTGTTAAAAGAAGTTTTCCTGCGGAAAAAAGGACTTTGTCCTTTAATTTGTAGGGTAGGTTTATGGTGATATGGGTGGTAGGCAAGTGTGTTTATCTTAAAGGTGAAGTCTTATGGATTTGTTAAAGGAAGTTCTCCTAGCGGAGAAAAGGACTTTGTCCTTTAATTTGTAGGGAAAGTTCATGGTGATATGGGTGATAGGCAAGTATGTTTATTTGAAAGGGGAAGTTTGGTGGCTTTATGAAAGGAAGTTCTCCTAGCGGAGAAAAGGATTGTGTCCTTTAATTTGTAGGGGAGGTTCATGGTGATAAGGGGTGATAGGCAAGTATGTTTATTTGAAAGGGAAAGGTTAATGTTGTAAATAGGCAGATAGAGAATTCATGGAGTAGGAACATATATACTCTTAAATACAGAAAGCTAGTAACTTTTGTTACTAGCTCATTGTGGCTTTTTTAAAGACACCAACTGCTACTATTAATCCTGTGGATTTGCTTTCATGATAAGATATTTCATCCTAGGCTGTACCCTCGGGTTTTGACTTAGAACCTCTTAGGGTGATAAATGACTAGACCCTTAGGAAAGCCTCTGTTTGAGCAAAGCGAGTTTTAGGCTGCCCTTAGGGTATTGGCATTTTCACTCTTAGAGGTTCTAGGAAAAATCCCAAACGTGGTCAGAATAGGATGTAATATCTTATCTGACCAACCCTACCCTCTAATAAAGGCGGAGTTCTTTTTGGAGCAATTTTAGGCAGCGGGTTTTTGCGTATTTTATTCCTCTGTAGCTGTAGTCTAGGTCACTGGCTATTTTTGTTAGTGGGTGTTCTAGTATGTAGTGGCGCATGAAGACTTCTTTTTCTATGTAGTCTAGGGTTTCTACTGCGTTTAGTATTTCTATACAGGATATTCTATTAATAAAGTCATCTTCAATTAGTTCTCCTGTTGAAATTGTGTCTACTAGGTTAATGTCCTCACATCCCTTAACTGGTGAGTCTAGGCTAACAAGATCCCCTCCTCCTATTTCTCTGCTAGCATAGTGTCTTATATGGGAGTAGACAGCTTTCTTAGAGTAGTGGGGAAATGGGACTTTTGAGTCTAGGTCATATCTATAAACCGCCTTAATAAATGCTTCTACTCCTTCGCTTAGAGCATCTTCACTACCTTCTTTAAAGTAGGTTTTAGATGCTTTTATTATTAGCGGCATAAACATTTCGATTAGGGATCCCATAGATTCTTTGTTTTCCTTGGAGTCTTGTATAAGACACTTTAGTGTGCTTTCTTCTGTAGTAGGGTTTTGGTTGTTGTTACACATTTTTATCACCTCCAATTTCTTTAACTCAAGGCTAATGAAATTAAGGGAAAATATGTATTTTGTATGGAGTATGGAAATAAATGTAAAATAGTGATGGGTGAGTCGAATGGAGTCGAGGGGCAATGTTAAATATTTACAAATATTACCATATGGTATAGGTTAGTTAAAAAATTTTTAGACAAATTTCTGCCTTGAAATTTGACAATATATAGAAGTTGTGGTTTACTAACTATCCTCCCTAATATGAAGTGGTGATTTTCATGGTTTTTGAGAATAAAAATAAGCCTTTAACATATCTAGGATGTTAAAGACTTAATGTGTATTAGAGAGGGGGCTTATATTATTTATTAATAGGCTTATCTAGGTGTATAGGGAGTTGTAGGTGTTTTTGCCTACTATACCGTCGGCTTTAAGGTTGTAGTGGCGCTGAAGGCGTTTTATTGCTGCTTCCGTCTCTTTTCCGAATATGCCATCTGCTCCAGAGGGCCCTATGTTCATTCCCTTTACTATAAGCATTTGCTGCACTGCACGGGTTATATCTCCAATGCTACCATAGAATAATGTTGGTGCAGAGGATAGGGTTTTTTCTCCCCATATTCCATCTATAATAAGTGGAGGACTCGCATATCCCTGTGCATTTATTGATCTTTGTAAGAGTTTTATAGAGGCTTTTTTAGTGTATTTTGGCTTGGATTGTGGTTTAGGCAGATTAGGATTTGGTTTAGGGTCTGTTACTGGAGGCTTAACTATAGGGGGAGACTTAACAACAATACCATCTGCTATAGCCTTAGCTATTCTCTCAATGTTTTCATGGTATTTAACAGTGTCCTCCTTATTGTCAACGAAGCATACTTCAACAAGCATAGCAGTAACATTTGTTTTACGTATTACGTATAGGTGGCTACCGTTTTTAATTCCACGATTTGTAAATCCTATTCTAGCCATGTTATCAAGTATAGCCTTAGCCTCAGGAAGAGGCTTTGCATCATAGGTAAATACTTCGGTTCCATGTCCTCCACCTGCGTTAAAATGAATAGAAACAAATATATCAAGACTTGATGAATTTGCAGTTTCAACTCTACGTTTTAGGCTATCAGAACTACTTTCTGCTATATCAACTGAACAGTTTATAACAGTTTGTCCCATACTTTTAAGGTAATTAATAATAAGGTTTCCAAGTCTTCTTGTTTCCTCAGACTCTTTAATAAACCCAATAGCTCCTAAGTTAGGACCAGAGATGGTATGACCCATATCAATTCCTATTCTCATAGTCTCTCACCTCATTTTTAAATATATTACAACAATGATTAATTCATAAATAGAGCTTTATAGGTGTTTGGACCAACTATACCATCAATACTTAGCTTGAATTTTCTTTGAATAGTTTTTACCCCATTTTCCGTTGCTTTTCCGAATATACCATCTGCACCTGAGGGACCTAGGTTAATTCCTTTTATAATAAGCATTTGCTGAACAGCTTTAACTATATCTCCTTTGTTAGCGACTTTTATAGTAGGAGAAGCTGCAAGGGTTTTAGGGCCAAATATACCGTCTACTTTAAGCTTTGTTTTACTATTACTGTTTATTCCCCTTTGAAGAAGTTTAACTGTGTCAGATTTATTAAATTTAATAGGGGTAGAAACTGGTGGGTTAGGTTTTTGAGGAGGTGGAGTAGGTTTTACAGGGGGATTAACAGGCTCATTAGATGGAGTTTCAAATGAGATGCCTACAATACCATCTCCAATGGCCTTAGCTATATTGTTAATATTCTTAGTATATAGGGAGGTATCATTAGTGTTATCCACAAAACATACCTCAACCAGTAGAGCAGGGGCGGAGGTGTTTTTTACAACAAATAAATGACTACCATCCTTAATCCCCCTATTTCTAAGACCTAGCTTTGATAGATTGTTTAGAATAGAAGTGGCCTGTGGCATTTTCCTAGAGTTAAAGGTAAGTATTTCGCTTCCTGTACCTCCTCCTGCATTAAAATGAATAGAAATAAAAATATCTAAATTAGAGGAATTAGCAATTTTAACTCGTCTATTTAAACTATCAGAATTACTAGATGCTGTATCAACAGAACAATTAATAACGGTATGGCCTAGACTTTTTAGGTAATCAATTAGTACTGCCCCTAGGCGTCTAGTTTCCTCTGATTCTTTCATAAAGCCAACTGCTCCATAGTTAGGACCTGAAACAGTGTGGCCCATATCTATACCTATTTTCATAGTAAACGACACTCCTTTCACACTACTTTGTTAACATAATACACAGACTTGTTTGAATTTGTTACTGGATGCGGAGCAGATAATTGTTGCCTTTGGAGGAAGAGGTTTATTAGATATTTAGTGAATGGATTAGGGTAATAGGTTGGGGAGAAATTAGGTGTAGGGTAGTTGATCTGTTGAAGGTTGTGGGGTGGTAATAGGTGTGACTTTAGCCGTATGCTAGTGGGATTTCTCCAAGATACTCTAATGCACGAAAATGAAAATCCACTAAGGGCTGGCTAAAACTCAGCTAAAGCTTCAAACACGCCGCCTTCCCTAAGTGTCTTTTCATTTTCGCACCTAAGAGTATCTAAGTCGAAACCCAATGATACAGCCAAAGTCACATCATATTACCATCAACCTATTCAACAGATGATACTACTACTTACGTTCTAATTAGGGATGTGGAACCTATTACCCTAATCCATATCAACTTAGTATATAGAACAAACTACTTCCCCCCTCGGCAACAATCATCTGCTCCTTAATATAAGTAAACAAATTAAACTGCGTAGAAATAAGATTTCTTTTTGAGGGTACGGAGGTCACGAAGTGAGCTTTGTACCCAATGCCGAAGGCATTAATAAGGTATGAGTTATTGAGTAAGTATTTTTAGGGTAAATATAGTTACTATTACTTTAATTTATGAAATATAAAATTTGAGGGTATGGGGTTCATGAAATGAAATTTATACCCAATGCCGTAGGCATTAGTAAAGTATGGGTTAATGAGTAAGTATTTTTAAGGTGGATGAATTTGGTTTTATAGATTTTTAAATGTAAGTAAACAAATTAAGCTGAATAGAAATAAGAATTTTTTTTGAGGGTACGGGGGTCACGAAGTGAGCTTTGTACCCAATGCCGAAGGCATTAATAAGGTATGAGTTAATGATTAAGTATTTTTTAAGGTGAATTTACTTACGGATAAGGACTTTCTTAGGGATAAGAATCTCTAAGCCGCAGGCTCTAAGTGTTTTAGACCTACAATCTCAATCCATATCAACTTGCTTGGCTACGCCGAGGATATGGTGCTA
This sequence comes from Clostridium sp., assembly GCF_036639235.1. Taxonomy (GTDB): domain Bacteria; phylum Bacillota; class Clostridia; order Clostridiales; family Caloramatoraceae; genus Clostridium_AB. The sequence continues at coordinate 5,462 of NZ_JAVWJB010000031.1, read as the reverse complement.
GTTACTCCAACATTGAGGCATAGAAAAAGGGGATGCCTCTTAATTGAGACATCCCCTGGGGGTTAGAATGCGTAGGTTGTAACGTCTTTTGAAATAAGCTCTGCTTCAAGGGCTTTTGTGAACCCGACAAGCTCGTCTCCGAAGATGTTAGCGGCTACTATTGTTTCAGCAAGGGTAAGTACCTCTGTTGGTGTAATAGAATCCTTAACTTCTGGGATTAGGATTGATTGCTTCTTGTTTAGGGTATCAAGAAAAACCATTTTTAAGCTCTTTTTCATGTGTTATGCACCTCCATTATTAAATTTTGAGTTGGGGAAGGATTAAGGTTGTGGTACTGCGTCCTTTGCGATGTCTGTTGTAGTGTTCCTTGCTAGGTTAGTTACCTTGTAAGGAAGAACTGCAGCTACAGCGTCTGCAACTGTTTGAACAGAATCGTCTAGGACTGTTGGCTTAAGGTTCTTAAGGGTTAGGTTCTTAAAAACCGCCTTTCCGTTTTTGTCCGCTCCTAGGGACATGGTTAATACCATTGATTGTGCGACAATTTTTGTTTTTGCCATACTTATCAACTCCTTTCACTACATAAATTGCGGGGAATTTGGAAAAGGGGCAAAATTATTTTTGAAAAAGTTTAGGGGAAATTCGACATTTGAATAGGGAATAGGGGAGAAATAGAAGAAAACTATAAGAAAATTTATAATATTTTATATATTTTAAATTATTTAGGAGGATTTACAGAATTTGTATAGAAATGTCTAGATAAACAAAATTATTAAGGAGTGAATGGTAGTGGGAATCAAATATATTATTCCACGTTACGATGATGGCTTAGGAGATGTAACTGACATTATAAGAGACGAGGGAATGGAAACTGTTCTGAAAAGTGCTGATGTTGTTATTAAGGAGATTTCAAGGGAAAGGGGACTTTCTATTAAGAACATGAATAGCCTTGCAAAGAGGGTTACTAAGAGGGATAGACAGAATCCTATATTCCTGTCAGCTGATGAGGTAATGGTTCAGCTTAAGGTTAGACGTTCATTAGTTGGGGGAGATCCTGTGTTTGGATATTTTAATGTTAACGAAATTACTTTCTTAAGTGATAATCAGGTTTTTCTTAAGGATGATGGTAGACTTTCAATTCTAGAAAGTGATGCTAAGGGCATGGAGAGAATTGATCATGCTAGGGAATTTAAGAGGTTAATGGTGTTTGATATTCTTAGACTTCATACTGTTGACCTTGAGGAGGTTCAAATGGCCTATAAGAAGTCTAAGGTTGTTAGTCCTAATGACTTTCATAAGTCATGGATAAAGAGAAATGGTAATAAATCAGAATAAAAACTAATGAATTAAAAGATTTTGGGGGGGAAATACCTATATTAAATTAACTAAAAGTTAAATAATTGTTAATAAATGCATAGACATTAATTGTCTATAAAATTGGGGAAAGTCCAAAATATACAACTTTAGTTATACATTTTTATAAGTAGTTACCTTTTTGAATAATATTTAGTCAAAAAGGTAATATTATGAAACATTTAGAAAAATTAAGAAAATAATAGGAAATGAAAGGAAAAGTTACCTATTTTACCATGGTAGGAATTTGTAATTAAGGTATTGAATGCTATAATTCATTTACATGGGATTTTTCTATTTGTTATTGGATTGGGACCCGGTAACGCTTATTAAGATACGGAAAGTCACGGTATAATTTTGAATTTGAAATACTATAAGGACAAACCTTATAAAAAAGAGTTTGGAGGAGGAAATAAAACATGGCAAAGACAAGCAAAAAAGCACTAGGCGCTGCTATGGCAGGAGTTATGGCTGTAGGAGCTGTAGCTGGAGCAGCAGGAGCTGTTCAAGAAGTAAAAGCAGGGGTAGCAGAGGATGTAAAACTAATCCATGCTAAAATCGAACACTTTAGAACATCTCTAAAGAAGAACTACTTAGGACTTAAGAACGTTGGTCAATGGCAAGCATATGAGAAGGAAATTAAGGCTCTTATAGCTAAGCTACCAGCAGGTTCATCACAGGACAAGTACCAAGCTAGACTTGATGTATGTGTATCACTACTTAACGCAGCAGCTAAGGTTAACCACGTTGAGAAGTCACTAGTTGATAACTTTAACGGAATTAAGAATGCTGAAACTTGGTCAGTATACCTTAAGGATGGACAAGACCTACTTGGTAAGGTTGACAAGGAGTTCGAAGGTAGAAAGGCAGAACTAGTTGAAAGACTAGCTAAGGCTAAGACTACTGTTGATGGAATTATAAAGAAGCATGAAGCTGATCTTGCAGCAGCTACTAAGTTATTTGAAGAAGCTAAAAAGTCAATGAAGGCTGAAGATGCTGAAAAGGCTCTAAAAGCTGCAGAGGCTCTTGGAACTCACGCTTCAAGTGATAAATTAAAAAATGAAATTAAGGCGTATGTAGCACTTCTAAATGAAAAACTAGAAGTTACAACTGTATCAGCACCTAACTCAAAAGCACTTTATGTAGTAGGCGCTGGTTTAAATAAACTAGTTGCTGGAGATATAACTGTTGCTGGTAATAAGGTAACATCAGTTAAAGTAGCAGAAGACATGAAGTCAGCTACTATATCACTAGAAACTGAATTAGCACCAAATACTGAAACTAATGTTTCAATTAAAGTTGGAGATGCTACAAAGGAATTCAAGGTAGCAAACGGTTTTGTTGTAAACAGTGTTGCTGTAGTAGAAAAGTCATATGATGACGATAGAGCAGACCAAAAGCTTTCAATAAAAGTAAATGGTCAAGATGTAACAGTAGATTACTTAAACCTTGCTGGATATACTGTTAATTTTGTGGCTAAGGACAAGGATAATAAAGCTGCAAATATCTTCGCTGGTTCACCAGCAACTAATGTATCTAATTCTGGTAAACTAGTTGCAGGAATTATTAAGGATAACTATACTGTTGAAGTACAAGTAACTAAGGCAGGATCAATACTTGTATCAAATAGTGGAGTTATAAATGTTGTTAATTTAGATGCAGCTACAACATCAATTGATGAGGTTCTATTTGCAAATGGTAATGCAAGTCATATAAATTATAATGATGGCGATGATACTGATAATACAGAGCTTACTAATACTGTTATTGGAATGAATAGTACTACACTTGTAGCAGGAGAAACAGCTGAAATTTATAGTGTTAAGGCTACTATTAATGGAGATAAGAAGCTAGTTGCTTCAAATGGATTTAAAGTTGAGACTTCAAATTCAGGAGTTATTTCTGTAGACAAAACAACCAATGTAATCACAGCAGAAGCTGCAGGAACAGCAGTAATTACTGTAAAGGTTGGAGATGTTACTAAGACATATAACTTTACAGTTACTAACGAAAAGAGAACTTTATCCTCAGTAAAGCTTGCAAAACCATCACTAAAGGCAGTAACAGGCACAACAGCAAAGGTTAAGGTTAATACTTATGATCAATATGGAGATCCAATTGCTGTAGCGACTGGAGATATAGAAGAAGTTCTTCCAAAGAATGCTGCAAATGTTGATTTAGTTAGCAGCGTTGATGTAGTAACTAGTGTTAACTCTTCAACAGATGTAATTGGTGAAGCTATACTTACAATGTCAGTAGATCAAGTTGGTACGGGAACAGTTTACTTAAAGGATAAGTTTATTAACCCTAATACTGGAAAAGCATCAGAAAAGACTCTAGCTTCTTTATATCTAGATATTACTGATGTTAAGAATATAACTTCTAGAAAGATTGAACTTGTAAATCTTACTGGTCAATCAACTGACAATACACTAGAGAAAACAGATGCGAACGATAATACAGTTTCATTTAAGTTAGCTAACTACAATCCAAGTGGAGTATATGTATCTGCTCAGGCTTTAGTACTTTCAACTAAGGCTATGCCAGCAACACCAGCTGCAGGTGAGTTTACAGTAGAATCACTAGATGAAACTGTTGCTACAATCGCACTTGATACAACTAAGACTTTAATTACTGCAACTGCAGTTTCAAAGGGTTCAACTGATATAGTTATAAAGGATGATAAGGGAGTTGTTGTGGCTAAGGCTACAGTTACTGTAAATAATAGTCCTTACAATATAACAAATGTAGCATTTAAATCAGTTGGAAAAATTGACTATGAAGGAAAGCAGATAGAATTAAGAGACGTTCTAGATATCGAAGTAAGCGATAAGGATGACGTTGTTAAGGGAATAACTTTAAATAAGACTACTTCTTCAGCTATACGTATTGTTGAAACAGATCCAAGTTCTACATCTGTAGCGACTGATACTCTATATATAGATATTAACAATAATGGTAATATAGACAGTGGAGATATAGTTCTTGGAGCCGTTGCAGCATTTGCTGGTAGCGATGCAGAGGGAACTCTATCAGGTTTAGTTAATGCTTCAGCAAGTGGATATGCTGCTAATGGTATAATTAAGCCAGCTACATTCACTGCAAAGGGAACAGTTCTAATTAAGGTAATGGGTAAAGATTCAACTGGAGCTGTAAATGTTGCTGATCCTAGCACAGCTGTTAAGGCTATATCAATAGTATATGATGTAGTAAAAGGAATACCTTCACCAAACGTAACATTTGGAACAGCTACAGTAGTAGGTAAGGTGTTATTATCAGGAACAACAGTTGCAATGGAGTATAGCACTAATAACGGAACAAGCTGGACTCCTTGTACTCCTAATATAGAAATAGCAGCTAATGCTGGAGATAAGATACTAGTAAGATTTGCGGCAGCAGCACCAGCACCAGCGTCAGAAATTAGAACTCTAATTGTAGGTTTATCAAATATAGCAACAGCAGCACCATTAATATCAGGTCATAGTGTTGCACAAGGGACAGCGGTTGGTAATACAGCTATAACTTATACAGCTGGAGCAGGAAACACATTAGCAACTAAGGTTCAAGCAGGAGTGTTTACAACTCCACTAGTTGGAACAACACCAACAGGAACAACAGCATATACTTCAGGAAATGACCTAGCAGTAACAGCAGGACAACATGTTGGATTATATGAGTTAAACTCAGCAGGAAAAGTAGTTAAGTTTATTGACTTAACAATAGCAGCTGGAGATATTAAGTAATAATAGATAGCAAGTTTGCCTAGGGCTCACAAAGACCCCCGGGTGTGACCTGTCTGCTGGAAATAGTGGATAAAAAAGTAATAAGAAGATGCGGTAAGCATTGTATATATAGGAACGGAAAAGAAGGTATTCGAGAGAGAAATCTCTTGGGTGCCTTCTTTGTTTTTTTGAGGTGCAAGCTTCGCTAGCAAGCTCGTCGAGGGCTCACAAGGACCCTCGGGGGTCAGAAAGGAATTCACTTGTTGCAGCATTTTCAAAAAGATTAATTCTAGTAGAAGCAGGGCAAAAAAGCGGAGCTATATCAACAGCTGAAATTGCTATGAGCTATAAGGTTCCTACTTTTGCAGTTCCAAACAGTATATATAATCA
>NZ_JAVWJB010000030.1:18464-22725 GCF_036639235.1 Clostridium sp. | reverse complement strand
TTGAGGATTATTATATTCCCCAAAATATTAAAAACAATAATGTTGACATATATCACGTTCCTCAAAATGGTATAGGCTTATCCAAAAGAATTGATTGCCCATGTGTATCTACTATACATGACCTAATCCCCTATGTTATGCCTGAAACCGTTGGAAAGGGGTACTTAAAAAAGTTCATAGCTCAAATGCCAGAAATAATATCGAGTTCCACAAATATAATCACAGTATCTGAGTTTTCAAAGCAGGATATAATTAGAATATTTGACGTTCCTCCAGATAATATTAAGGTAACCCACCTTGCTGCGGACCATATATTTAAGCCACTAGATAAGGAAACAACCAAATCATATATTAAAGAAAAATATAATATTGAAAAGGATTTTCTTCTATACCTTGGAGGTTTTAGTGCAAGAAAAAATGTACGTTCTATACTTATAGCATTCTCTAAAATATATAAAAAGCTTTCTAAAGATTTAAATATTGTAATTATAGGACCATCTAAAGATGAACACCAAAAACTAACTGAACTAGCTAAAAACCTAGGTATTGAAGATAGGATTCAATTTACAGGATATGTTCCACATGAGGACCTACCCCTATTCTATAATGCCTGCGAAACATTTATTTATCCTTCTCTTTATGAAGGATTTGGACTACCTCCACTTGAGGCTATGAGCTGCAGATGTCCTGTAATAACCTCAAACATCTCCTCTATTCCAGAAATAGTTGGCGACGGAGCATATCTAATAAATCCTCGTAATATAGAGGAACTTACTACTGCTATAGAGAAAATGGTAGACGATACTGCTCTTCGTAGCTCTTATATAGAAAAAGGATTTACTAGAAGTAAAGAGTTCTCCTGGGAAAAAACCGCTAAGGAAACTCTTGAAGTTTATAACTCTATTTACAGAACCATTTAGGATACCCTATATGGTTCTTTTTTACAATATGTATTATCAATTGATAATAGATATTGTTTACATATTTAATTCAAATACCTTCACACCCTTTATTTATCTGCATATAATATAAAATAATTTCTTTAATTATAATTTCAATTGATAATAGGAGGATTATTTATGACTAAGAAATCCGCTGCATTACTTTCCATTGTTTCTAATACTTTTTTAATTATTTTTAAAGTTGTAGCAGGAGTCCTTATGGGATCTATTAGTGTACTTTCTGAGGCGATCCACTCATCTCTTGACCTTGTTGCAAGTGTTATAGCATATATTTCTATTAGAAAGTCACTTGAGCCAAGTGACAAGGAACACCCCTATGGACATGGTAAGTTTGAAAATGTTTCTGGGTTTATTGAGGCTCTTTTAATATTTATAGCTGCTGGAATTATTATTTACGAAGCTATTAATAAAATGTTTAAGAGTATAGACGTTAACAATATCTATGTTGGTATGATTGTTATGCTTATTTCAGCAGGAGTAAACTTTGTTATTTCTATGATTCTATTTAAAATAAGCAAACGTGAAGAGTCTATTGCACTTGAGGCGGATGCTATGCACCTATTAACAGATGTGTTTACATCAATTGGTGTATGTGTCGGACTACTTCTTTTAAAGCTAACAGGTATTCAAATAATCGATCCTATTGTTGCTATTTTAGTTGCCTTATTAATTATTAAGGCATCTATTGACTTAACTAAACGTTCACTAATAGATCTTGTTGACACTTCCCTTCCTAGTGAAGAAATCCATGTTATAGAATCTCTTATAGATGCTAACCCTGACATAACTAGCCACCACAATCTTAGAACTAGAAAAAGCGGTAAAAACAGGGAAATAGACTTTCATATTAAGGTTAACCCCTCACTTTCCGTGGTAGATGCCCATGTAATATCCCATGATATTAAGAAAAGTATTGAGGATACCCTTCCAAATAGTAATATCATAGTGCATATAGAGCCATATAAGTTTAATAAAATGACTTAAATCTTTTAATAAAAACTATATAAACTTTTAAAACTTTGTATTTATTATATAAAGCCTTATTTTTATGGTAATACCCTCTAACTTAATATATAATATACTAATAATATATAAGAATTAAGGATGGTTATTGATATGGATAAACAAACGCCCCACCTTGGAAAACTTAAAATATATATAGGTTTTGCCCCTGGTGTAGGTAAAACATATGCAATGCTTAATGAAGCCAATGATATATTAGAAAGCGGCGAAGATATTGTTATAGGGTTTTTAGAAACCCAAAACCGCCGTGAAACTAATAAGCAAATAGGTAATCTAAAGACTATTGATAGACTTAAGATTAAACATGGAGACATTGTAGTTGAGGAAATGAATCTCCCTCTTATAAGAGAGATGAAGCCTACAACAGTTATTATAGATAATTTAGCTCATGCTAATTCCGAGGAATGTGTAAACGAAAAACGCTATGAGGACGTTTTAGACCTACTTAAGAATGGAATAAATGTTATTACCACTCTTAACATCCAAAATATCGAAAGCCTTAATACTCTGATTAAAGATATTACAGGGGTTAAGGTTATTGAAACTGTTCCTGATACATTGTTAACCGATGCTGAACTAGTACTTGTTGATTTATCACCAAAACAACTTCAGGAAAGACTTAACAAGGGAATACTATACAGCGATGAGAAGATTATTAGAAATTTTAAGCATTTTTATAGAGAAGGCAACCTATGTGCCCTTCGTGAAATTGCCCTACGTCAAATAGCTGAAGAAGTTGATGAGGATATGCATGAATATAAAATGCAACACGGAATACATCAACTTTGGCACGCAACTGATAGGGTTATGATATGTATTACATCTAATCCATCATGTGAAAAACTAATTAGACGTGGTGCTAGAATAGCTAGACGTTATAAATGTGAATGGTTTGTTGTCCATGCACAGCATTCAGGATTATTTTCAAAGAAAATGTCTCCTGAATCTGAAAAAGTGCTTAATAACCACTTTAAACTTTCAGAAAAACTAGGTGCAAAAACAATATCCCTATCATCAAACAATATATATAGATCTCTTTCAGAGTTTGCTAGTAATAAGCATATAACCCAGATAGTTATAGGACATAACCTAGACCATCATGGAGACAAGCTATACACTAGTAAAAACTTAACTAAGTTCCTTAAAAACGCAACTAAGTTTGAGGTCCATATAGTACCTGTTGATTAGGAGGATTTATGATAATAGTAAGTTCATGTTTAGCAGGGATTAACTGTAGATACAGCGGCGACTCCTGCCCCTCACAAATGGTTATAGACCTTGTTAATAGTGGAAAGGCTATTCCACTATGCCCAGAGGTTCTAGGAGGCCTAAATACCCCTAGAATCCCATGTGAAATAATTAAAAATAAAGACATAGTTAAGGTAATTAACAAAAATGGTGAAGACAAAACCCTAGAATTTAAACTAGGAGCTGAGAAAACCCTAGAAATAGCCAAGATACTAGGAGCCAAAAAGGCAATCCTAAAAGCCAAAAGCCCAAGCTGCGGCTGCGGCCTTATCTACGATGGAACCTTCAGCGGAAACCTAATCAAAGGCAAGGGCCTAACAGCGGAACTTCTCCTTAAAAACGGAATAGAAATAGAATCAATATAAATTAAGTAGGTATCATTAGATACCTACTTTTTATTTATTTCTATATGCTTTTATAATACAGAGGTATTAAGTTGAAGAGTTGTTGACTACGTCAAATTCCTTAAATAAAATTCCACCTCGTTAACTATTAAATCTATACCCCTTCTTAAATACTCAAATCACTTAAAATTTATATCCCCTAACCTACATCTCCAGACTCCGTCTGGCTTTTTCAAAGCCAATTTTTTATCCATAATCTAATCTCTATTTATCATAAACTTTCTCAAACCATTCACTATCTATCCCAGCAACTCTTTCATCAGCTCACTCAACTACCCTAGGCTTTGCAAAGCCCCCCTAACCAATTTAAATCTATGGAGCTCGTTACATGATAAGATATTATACCCTAGGCTGCACCCTCGAGTTTCGACTTAGAAGCTCTTAGGTGCAAAAACACAAAGACTCTTAGGGATGGCGCCTGTTTGAAGCTTTAGCTGAGTTTTAGCCAGCCCTTAGCGGATTTGTGTTTTTGTGCCTTAGAGCTTCTTGAAGAAATCTCAAACGCGGTCGGACTAGGGTATAATATCTTATCAGTACAACCTCCCTCCATTCACAAATACAAAGGGATACTAAAAACCTAATTAATTTTTAGCATCCCTTTCCTTTATATAAACCTCTCGTATT
>NZ_JAVWJB010000030.1:0-18364 GCF_036639235.1 Clostridium sp. | reverse complement strand
CTAAAAACCTAATTAATTTTTAGCATCCCTTTCCTTTATATAAACCTCTCGTATTCATCTAGAGAAGAAATATTTTTAACAAGTGCCTTAATGTCCTGACATCTTTCCTTATTACATACTAAAAGTACATCCTCAGTATCAACTATTAAAATATTATCAAGTCCAATTCCAGCTACAAGCCTTTTATCTCCAAGTATTGTAGTATTCTTAACATCTAAAAGGCTTACATCCTTAGCAGATATAACATTCTCATCCCCGTCCCTATCTAGGAATCTTTCCATAGAAGTAAAACTCCCTATGTCATCCCATTCAAATGAAGTTTCAAGAACCGCTCCCCTGTGGGTTCTTTGCATTATACCAAAGTCAATTGATATACCATCTATTTTCTTATATTCTTCCTCTATAACTTCATTTTCCCTATCTGTTCCAATATATTCATACATTCTCATTAGGGACTTATAATGGTCTGGTAGATACTTTTTTATTTCCCTAAGTAATCTATCAGCCCTCCAAATAAACATACCACTATTCCAAAGATAACTTCCCTTTTCAATAAAACTCTTAGCTACTTCTATATTTGGCTTTTCTACAAACCTTTTTATTTTGTAGGTCCCATCATTAATAGGATTTCCTTTTTCTATATACCCATATCCAGCCTCTGGTCTATTAGGATTTATGCCCATTGTAACTAAGTAATCTCCATCTCTGGCCATGGCTATCCCCCTTTTAAGGGTGTCCTCAAACTCTTTCTGCCCTAAAATAACATGGTCTGATGGAAGTACTACCATAACAGCCTCAAAGTCCTTTTTTAGCAGCTTAATAGCAGCTAAACCTATACATGAAGCTGTTTCTTTATTACATGGTTCTTTATATATATGTTCATCATCAATGTCTAGTAGCTCTTTAATTATTGGTACATAGTCTTGGTTAGTTACAATTCTTATTTTTTCCTTATCTATAACATTTAGAATCCTATCAATTGTGCACTCTATCATGGTTTTATCCCCAACAGTTTTTAGAAACTGCTTTGGAAGATGCTTTCTAGACTTTGGCCAGAATCTAGATCCTAGTCCCCCTGACATAATAACCCCATAAACCATATAATCACCTCGCATATATACATAATATGATTAAGGTGTATTTTTTGTTACTTTTTAAAATTTTTATTTAACCTTAATAATATCAGTTTAATAAATAAGTCAGAGTCTATATTAAGTTTTCCTATAAATTATATATACTTACTAAATCCCTATATTATTCTAAAAAAAACCACACATTTTTTACATATATGTGGGGCGTATAATTTATTATTAATTTTACTAAAAAACATGTATTTATATATCAAACTCTTTTCTAATTTCCTCATATAAATAGGTTTTATAAAATATTAAAGCTAGGATATTTTATTTATAATCCTAGCTTTAATTTATACAAACTATATTTATTTTAACCTTCATCTATTATAATTCCTGCTCCATCTAATGTGAAGTACATTGTTCCATTTACTACTTTATCCCTATTAGCTACAATTCCATTTTTAATTCTTATTTTCACCCTATCACTCTCTGTAAGATCTGCTATTATATTTTCTCCTATTATTGTTTTAGTATTAGTACTTCCATCCTTACTGATTCCAACAAGCTTTAGGATTGTTTCAGCTTCTGAAAAATTAAGCAAATACATAAACACACTTCCGCTTCTCGTTGTTGAAAACCCTATCTTATCTCTCCCTAGTTCTATATCACTTTTATTTAAATGGAAGTTATTTGAGGTTTCAAATACCTTGTCACCATTCTTCATTACTTTATAACAAATACCTGATTCACCTATAACTTCCTTAACCATAAAATTCCCTTGAAGTATTACCTCTCTATCCTTATTAAACATATTACAGTCATATATAAAAGGTGCATATTCGCTTAATATATAATTATTTTTAATTTTTTCATATTTTAATATTGATGTAACAGTATTCGGGTCAGTTATCATATTATTATCTATTTTTGCTCTAAAGCAAAAACCCCCTATAACTACCATAAGACTAAGTACAACTCCACTTATACCTAGGAATTTAACATATCTATCCTTCAGTTCCATAGACATCCTCCCCATACATTACTATAATTCAAAATTATACCAAAATCACCTATTAGTAACAAGATAATTCATTTTACAAAAAAACCTATACATATTCGACAATATGTATAGGTTTTATCTACCTTTGTTAATTATTATATTTTTTAATTTCCCAGTGAAGGTGTTATATCTACCTTAGGTATGGCTTCCCCATTTATTGTAGTTTTACCATCCTCATCTACCTTGTTATTTCTTACAATCAGTATTTCAACTCTTCTATTTTTAGCTCTACCATCTGGAGTTGAATTATCAAATTTAGGTTGATACTCTGCAAATGCCTGAGTAGAAAATTTTTCAGGAGATAATCCTGCATTTTTCACCATAAACCCCATAACATTTAAGGCACGGGCTGAACTTAGCTCCCAGTTATCCTTATATCTTGGATTGCTTATAGGAATATTATCAGTATGCCCTACAATTCTAATATCATTATTAAATGACTTTATAGAATTTGATATTCCAGTTAATACAGGATAAAAACTTTCAAGTACCTGTGCATCTCCAGAATTAAAAAGTGCTGTATCTTGAACAGAAATCAAAAGTCCTTCCCCATTAAGTTCTACCTGAATTTTATCGTTATATCCGTTTTTCTTTATTTCATCTTCTAATAAACTTTTAGCTGATATCATTTGATCTTGCTCTACAACGCCACTTATAGCTCCCCCACCTGGTATTGGTGTACTTCCATTTTCCTTAAGAAAGCTAGATCCCCCAGCAAATACAGCATTAAATTGTACAGCTGCTTTTTCTAGTTTTTCGTTATCTACCTGACTCATGGCAAACATTACAATAAATAGTGCTAGTAGTAGAGTTAGCATATCTGAATAAGGTAATAACCAAGTCTCATCTATATGTTCCTCATGATGCTTCTTTTTCTTACTCATAACTTTAATCTCCTTTGATTACTCGTTACTACTACTTGTTCTATTTTTCTCATACTTTTCCCTATCCTTAGGTCCAAGTAGTGCCACAAGCTTCTTCTCAATAGAATTAGGGTTAACCCCTTGCTGGACTGCTATTGCACCTTCCATAATTATCTGCATCTTATTAGCCTCAATTTGAGACTTTCTCTTAAGTCTTGTAGCAAATGGGTGACATACAACGTATCCAACAAAAATACCATAAAGTGTTGCAACAAAGGCTGCAGCAATCATATGTGCAAGCTTCTCAGTATCATTAAGATTACCAAGCGCTCCTATAAGCCCTACAACCGCACCAAGAACCCCAAGTGTTGGAGCTGCACTTCCTCCTGTTGTAAAAATCATAGCCCCTGCACGGTGTCTTTCTTCCATATACTCAATTTCATCAGTTAACACTTCTCGAACATATTGTGGGTCTGTACCATCAACTATCATTTCAAGTGCCGACTTCATAAACTTATTGTCTATATTTTCAATAGCAGCTTCTAGTGATAAAAGTCCATTTTTTCTAGTTTCCTTAGACATATTAACTAGCTTGTCTATTAATTCACCTGGGTCATCATCCTTTTTATCATTAAATAATACCTTTAACAGCCTTGGTATGTTAAGAAACTCTTCCTTAGGGTATGAGTTCATAACAGCCGCAAGTGTTCCAACAAGTATAATAATAGCAGCCGCTGGGTTTAAAAGTACTAAAATATCTGCACCCTTAACCATCATACCAACAACAACAGAAAGTAAACCAGTAATTAATCCTATAATTAAAAATATATCCATATCTCACCTCGTAAATAAATCGCTATTTCTAATATATCGACCATTTTTATATACACAATATATTAAAATTCAACAAATATACTAAACCACCCAAAAAACCTACATTTTATTAAATGTAGGTTGTATTATCCAACTAAGTTTTTTATATACTATACTTACCCCTCGGGTTTTTAAATTTTCTTCTTTGACTTAAATATTTAGGAGACTTAAGCCTTTTATGTACTAATGTTAATACAGCAATAATTCCTATAATCCATATATTACTTTCCCCAATTGACTCCTCTAGTAGAACAATTTTAAATGAGAAGGTAGTAACTATTAATAATATTATTATTTCACAAACAGCAATAGATGCAAAGGTTGTATACTCCTTTTCCCTTATAAGCATTACTACATTATATATACAAATCCCCCATCCAAGTAGAATAAGAGCTGTTGTTATAATCCTAAGTCCTATAGTTGGTATTGTATCTGTAAACATTAGTATAAGGACTGTTAAAATCACCATAGAGAATCCTACAATTCCCTTTAAATTATCCTTAGCCATATAATCCCTCCTAAATTCCCAATACTATATTAATTCAACTAATACCCTCTAATACCTTTAAGCAAATTAACCCTTTTTCCACCCTTTTCCAACAAACTAAAAAAGGGCAATCTCTAGTTGAGAAAGCCCCTTCTAATTTTATTCTAATTATTAGCTATTGCCTTTTTAAATTCCTTATTTAGGAAGTAAGCAAGAGTAATTGTAACCATTACTGTAATTAGGTCTGTTGCTGCCTGTGCATACATTACTCCATATAGCCCCTGTGGAATTTTATATGGTAGTAGTGCTTGTGTAAACCCTAGCACACCAGGGAATCCAATAAATAGTTTAGGCAGTACAATAACCATTGGTATGAAGATTAGTGTTTGTCTTCCTAGAGTTAGCATAAGAGCCTGCTTAGCCTTACCTAGTGACTGGAATAGGTTAGTATATAGTAGTGTAAATGCTACAAACGGTGTCATTATTGTTACACCCTTTAGGTAGTTAACTCCAAGTTCAAATACAACCTGATCCTTAGTAAATATTCCTATAAACATACCTGCTGTAGTTTGTAGTACTACTAGGAAGAATACTGCAAGTGATACCATAACTATAGTTGAGAACTTAACTGCTTTTTTAAGTCTTTCTATGTTACCAGCACCGTAGTTAAATGCTGCAAATGGTTGAAGACCCTGTACAAATCCCATAAATACATATGAAGGAATCATATTAATCTTGTTTACAATTGCCATAGCTGCAACCATTGAAGCTGAACCATAAGTTATAGCTGCAAAGTTTAGCATACCGAAAGTTACACTTGATAGGAACTGCATTATAAATACTGGGCTACCAATCTTAAGGATCTGCTTGTAAATCTCTTTGTCAGCTGAAAGTTTCTTACTAACCTTGTTTAATCTAATTGTAAGAACACTCTTACCTCTTAAGAAGTAACTTATTAGGAATAGTGTTGCGCATCCTTGAGCTACTATTGTAGCAAATGAAGCTCCACCTACACCCATGTCTAATGTAAAGATAAATATAGGGTCTAGTATTACGTTTAGTATTGAAGCCATTCCTATTGAAATCATACTAATTTGTGGTTTACCCTCTGCTCTAATAACATTGTTAAGTACCATATTAATCATTAGGAATGTTGCTGCAACAATTATCCATCTAGTATACTCTACCGCATATGGTAGAACTTCAGGAGTTGCTCCCATTGATCTTAGAATTGGTTCAATAAATATTAGTCCTAAAATAGTAACTATTGTTGATATAATAAGTGACCATGTAACAGCTATTGAGGCTGTTTTGTTAGCCTGTTCTTCATTAGAAGCTCCAAGACTTCTTGAAATATATGAAGCTGAACCAACACCTATCATAAGTCCCATACCTGTAATAATCAGTAGTATTGGGAATCCTATAGAAACAGCACCCATTGCTAGGGTATTGTTAAGCTGTCCTATAAATATTACGTCTACAAAGTTATATATTGCATTTACTAGCATGGCAAGTATTCCTGGTATTGCTAGCTTTGTTAATGATCCTTTTACATTATCGTTATCTAATATCTGCATCTTATTGTTCTTTTGTGCATTCATTTTTCTCACGTCCTATTCATTTAAATCTTATCCATTGTATTTTTTATATTTTAAAGCTTGTGTACCCATCATCTACAAATACTACTTGGCCATTAATGCCACTTGCTTCTTCCTTAGCTAGGAATACTACAACATTTGCAACCTGCTCAGGGTCTAGTATTTCATGTCTCATATGCATATTCTTAAGATACCCAAGTATCTGCTCACCTAGCGCCTCAACCATTGGTGTTTTTATAGCGGCAGGTCCTACCCCTACAACTCTTATTCCATGTGGTGCAAGTGCATGTGCCCCGCTTTTAGTTAGCATTTCAACTGCTGCCTTACTTGCTGTGTATCCTATTGTTGAACCACCAGCCATTCTCGCTGCAATTGATGCTGTATTTATAATAGTTCCACCTTTTTTCATATCAACTAGTCTCTTACCAAATATATGCATTCCGTTAAACACACCATGTTGATTAATATTAACAACATTTAGGTAATCCTCCTCAGTTTGCTCAAGGAATGGCTTATTTAATGTAATACCTGCGTTATTAAATAATATATCTGCTGTTCCAAAATCCTTAATTGTCTTATCAATCATATTTTCTACACTTTTATATTCAGCTACATTAACTGCTACATATGAAGTATTAACTCCAACTTCTCCAAGTTCTCTAGCAACCTTTTCAGCTTTTTCCTCTGTCGTACCAGCTATCATTACCTTAGCTCCCTCTTTAAGAAACTTCTTTGCTGTAACCTTCCCGATTCCACTTGTAGCACCTGTTATAATTACTACCTTTCCTTTTAGTGACATATCTTTCAACTCCTCTTTTAACTTATATTTATATGTATCTATTTATAATTTCGATTATACCGAATGTCTTTCGATAATTTATACTTTTATTCTACAACATTTTTGAAATATGTCAACACTTTTTTCAGCATTTACAAAAACAGTTCGTTATTATCGAAAATATATGTTATATTATTATTAACCTGTGTTTATTGTATGCAAAAAGTGTATACTATATAATGTATATAAAAGGAGGGTTTTCTATGAAAACAATTCAATCAATCGATAGAGCAGTTATGGTTTTAGATTGTATATCAAAAAATAACAACAAGCTTAAGCTAACTGATATTAGTGAAATGCTTAACCTTAAAGTAACTACACTTCATGGAATAATATCAACCCTTGAGATTGCAGACTTTGTTACTAAAAATCCGGAAACAAACAAGTATTGTCTTGGTATTAGACTTTATGAACTTGGTAATATATATGGAGAAAGTATATCAATTTCCAAAACAGCTGGACCATATTTACAAGCACTAGTAGAAAAATACTCAGAAACAGTACACCTTGCAGTTCCTACAGGACAAAGTGCTTCATATATAAAGGTAATTGAATCACCACACCCTATTAGACTAGGTTCACAGGTAGGTACACGTGATTCACTTCTAAACTCAAGCGTTGGTAAAGTTATACTTTCTAATTCATCTGATAAATTTATTAATAAATTTATTGAAGACTATAAAGAAAACAATATAGATTTACCTGGTTATACTATTGAAGAAATAACAGATATGATTAATGATATTAAAGCTAAGGGCTATGGATTCCATTCCTATTGTGAGGGAAACTGTTTCAACTGTGTTGCAGTTGCAATCAAAAACTCATCTGGTACCGTAGTTGGAGCAATAGACATAAGCGTTCCTATATTTAGATGGAAAGATGAAATGCTTGACTCTATGAAAACAGATTTAATAGCCATGGCTAGCCTAATGTCAACAAAACTATAAAATAAAAGAGTCTATCTCAAAATAAATTTGAGGTAGACTCTTTTTTTATGATGCTTTTTTCTGTGATGATGATTTTTTTGCAGCTATGTATGAAAGTAGTATACTTCCTGCAAGTAAAGAAAATATAACCATTAATGATACCACTATTGGTATATGTATGTTAAACATTAAAACCGCTAGCTTAATACCTGTAAATGTTAGTATTAATGCTACTCCGTGCTTAACATACTTAAAGTTCTCATTTACACTAACTAAAACAAAGTATAAACTTCTAAGTCCAAGTATTGCAAATATATTAGATGTATATACAATAAAGGGATCTGTTGTTATTGAAAATATTGCTGGTATAGAATCTATTGCAAATATTACATCAGACCCCTCAATTAAAAACAGTATTGCAAATAGTGGTGTTGCATATAGTATTCCATTCTTTCTAACAAAGAACTTTTCACCTTCTAGATTTTTAGTAATTGGAACTATTTTTGATAGAATCTTAATAAAGACGCTGTTTGAATAGTCCTTTTTCTCATTTTCCTTATCTGCAAGCATTTTAATTCCACTATATATTAGTATGAATCCAAACACATATAGTATCCAGCTAAACTGGTTAACTATACTAACTCCTAAAACTACAAATATAAGTCTTAATATTATGGCTCCTGCTATTCCATAGTTAAGAACTCTTCTTTGGTATGCAGGTGGTACATTAAAGCTTTGGAAAATTATTAAGAATAGGAATAGATTATCAAGACTTAAACTCTCCTCAATAATATATCCTCCAAAGTATTCTAGGGCTTTATCTGCACCCATAGTAAAGTAGATTCCAATATTAAAAATCAACGATAGTGAAATCCAAAATACTACCCATCTTATTGCCTTTTTAGTTTCCATTTTTTCCTCCAAAACTAAGAGCTAAACTCTCTTACTTCTAACATATTTTTATTTAAGCTATAAAAGACTTTCTGGTTGCTCATAATCATATCTATAAACACCTCACAAAGAAGCGGATCAAAACTTTTTCCCTTGCCTTCTCTAATTCTTTCTATAGCAACTTCTAGCTTGTACTTATAATCTCCATTAATATATGAGGTTAATCTATCAAACTCATTTATTATAGCTATAATTCTAGCAAAATACGGTATATCCTCCCCACTTAATCCATATGGAAACCCTAGTCCATCATATCTTTCATGGTGATGAAGTATTGCAGTTGCAACCCATTCAAGCTGCCTAATCCCCTTTACAATTTCAGCCCCTTCAATTGGGTGAATCATAAACTCTACTTCCTCATTTTTATCATAGTCATACCCTTTTTGCAGTATATCCTTTGGAAGAACTATTTTACCTATATCGTGTAGATAAGCAGCATATCTAAGTGTCTTATTATCCTTTTCACAAAGGTTAAGTTCCCTAGACATCATATCCGCATACATAACCATTCTTTGACTATGGCCTAATGTATAGTCATCCTTAGTATTAATAGCACTCATGATTGACTTTAAACTTGAGTAAAATTCAGGCTGTTCATTTAATACATCAGTTCTAATCTCTTCTAATATAGAATCATATATTTCAACCCTATTACGTCCTAGAAATTTTGCCTTATATAATGCATCATCAACCCTATTTATAAGTTCACGTGTATTACTAGCCTTCTCTGGGTAACAACATACGCCAACTGAAACAGTAACCCTTATTGGATTATCACTTTCTTTATAGTAAAAATGATGGCTCTCCACTAAACATCTCAGATTTTCTCCAATTAATGCAGCTTTTTCCGTACAAGCATCCTTAATTACTATAACAAATTCTTCTCCACCAAATCTAGCTACTAAATTATTTTCTCCTGAATGTTTTTTAATCAGATGGGCTATTTCCTCTAATACCTCATCTCCAAAACCATGACCATAGGTATCGTTAATACTTTTAAAGTAGTCTATATCAATTAAAAGTACAGATATTGGCCTGTTATTTATGTCTGCCTCTTCTATACTTTCCTTTAAAAAACTATTAAAAAATCTTCTATTATAAACCTTTGTTAGATAATCCACATTAGCATCCCTAGTAATTCTATCCCGAGATTTTGCTTCACTATCAACAAAACATCTTAACAGCACAGTTATAGCAATAAATCCTATAGCTAGGGGTAGGTCATTTACCACCACTTGACTAAAAGACTTATAATAACTAAAACTACTACCTATAACAAATATACTATTATATATAGACACCCCGTAGGATATCATAGCATCCCCTTCAATTGATACTAATATAGTTATTAATATTAATAAAAATCTATAATTGCTAAATATTCCACCACTTAAATATATAAGCATGCTTACTATTATAACAAGTACAAAATACTCACAAAATTCAAAGGTTGTCCTATTCAAAAAGTTAAAAAAGCTCCTGTCTAGGGAGATATTCACAAGATAAATAATTGCAAGGGAAAAACAAATAAAGCCTAATATTAATGGCTTTAATGCCTCAAAATACACAACTATTTGAAAGCTTGTTCTAACAAATATAATTCCACTTAAAATAAATATAAGTATCTTAACACTTGTTACAGCTTTATTTATAGACTGGTCTCTTTTTATATCCCTATGATACATATCTACCACCCTCTAACAATGCTTATTTCCTTTCCATATTAATATATTATTAAAACTACCCTAATATATTACCTATTTTTGATTTAATTTACATATTATATAATTATTATAACAATATAAAACACATTATCAATGTATTAATAATAAAAAATATCATTTTATTCCAATTCAAGAGGTATAGTAAAATAACTAAATTTATAGATCCTAATATTACATAAGATAACCTCTACTATCACGACTAAACATTAAAAAGAGGTTATTCCAAAATTCATTAACTTTGAAATAACCTCTAAATTTTTATTTATTAAATTTCATTTCTACTTTAAATAGATCTCCATCAATCGTAATATTAAGATCTCCACCATGTAAAGACACAAAGCTTTTTGCAATTGCAAGGCCAAGTCCTGAACCTTCAGTATTTCTAGATCTATCTCCACGAACAAATCTTTCTGTTAGGTCATTTGGGTTGTAGTTTATTTCCTCCCTAGTAATATTTTTAATAGTTACAAAGACCTTTTCTTCCTCTTCTCCTATATCAATGTAAACCCTTGATCCTTCAAGTGCATACTTAGTTGCGTTAAGAATTAGATTCTCAAATACCCTAAATATCCTCTGACCATCTAACCTAGCTACTACCTTCTGGGATTCAAAATTAGCCCTAATTTGAAGATTTGATTCAGAAATCTTATCATCAAGCTCAAGTAATGTTTGCTTCATAAGTGATACAATATCTACTTTTTCTAGGTTAAGACTAATATTTCCACTTGTAGCCTTACTTACCTCAAATAAATCATCGATTAAATATTGAAGTCTTAGGGTTTTTCTATCCAATACCTCAAGATACTCTAATCTCTTCTCCTCTGATAGGTTCTTATCTCTTAAAAGATGAACATAGGTAACTATCGATGTTAGTGGTGTTTTAAGGTCATGTGAAACATTGCTTATAAGCTCTGTTTTCATAGTTTGACTCTTAACTTCCTTAATAACAGATTCTTTAAATCCAGTTTGTATACTTTCAATCTGTTCCTTAAATGGTTCAAACACTCCAAGGTCACCCTCAATCTTAACATCAAGGTTACCCTTAGCAATCTTATTAGTTGCCTCAAATAGCTTATTATACTTCTCTCGAATACTATTTGTGTAACGCCTTAATATAATAAATAAAGCTATACTGTAAACAGCAGCTGCACCAATACCAAAGAACCATATACTACACATTAAACTAACAATTACAAAGTTAATAATAACCAGCGATAGTATTCTCTTATTATTCTTTTGTCTAAAGTCTATATTAGTGTAATACACCTTAAACTTTGTTAGTAAAGGCTTACACTTACTAAACAATGTGTATCTTCCCATATATTCCTTAAATCCAATATGTTTAATGTACTTAAGTGTTATAGTAAATATAAATATTATACTTAAAGCTATAAACCAATAAACAACATTAGCAAGGAATATTCCAACCTGACTTTCACCTATTTTGCCAAGACTAAATATATAAACACTGTATAACTTACCTGTAATGCTTTGTCTAACCATCTCATAGGAATATGAAACCTCAGCATAAACAAAGAAAAGAGCAATTAATAATAGTTCAAATGGCATCTTCATTAATCTTACAATAACAATTGATTCAAAAAATCTTCTTATTGGTATAATTAAAGCTGCTACTATAACCACTAAAACAGCCATACCCGCGAAGACTCCTACAGCATCTCTATATGCATAATGATCTCTATCATAGGCTATATTATATATTGTATCAAAATACTTAATATTTTTAGGAACTGCATATGCTATTTTCATATTCTTTATATCACTTAAGAAAGTTGATTCATATTCTAGTCTATATCCTGTTGTAAAGTTTTCAGGATTAGCTCCCTTAATATCTAGTATCTTCATTCTTCCAGCTTCGTCATACTCAATAACTATGGAAAATGAATAACTATTTTTTAGTTTGATTGCCTCAGATGACCTATAATCCTTAACTAGATTCTCTAAATCCCCTACAGCATAACTATCTACTGCTCCTGTTTTAGTATCAACAGCATAGAATTCAAGATTTCTTAGATTCTCCTTCATATATTTTTCCCATCCATAAAACAAGCTGTTTATGTATGACTTAGGATCCTCTTTAACCTCTTCTCCTAGATGATAATTCTCTGGAGGGGGACTATATAAATAATCTCCAGGTTTTATTGCGTCATTTTTCTGTGACTTCTTGTATATGTTGTTATATATTACATAGGAGCTTTTTGCAAGTTCTGAGCTAAAGCTTGAATCATCAAAAACATTTTCCCTACTTCTTTCAACTATACTCTTTACATTAGGGTATACTGTAGGCATTATAATTGAAACAGCTAGTATTATCCCTATACATATTGGTAAAATTCCTTTGAATTTACTCTTTATCGATTTTGTATCCAATTCCCCACACCACCTTTAAATATCTTGGATTTTTAGGGTTAATCTCTATTTTCTCTCTTATATTTCTTATATGAACCATTATTGTATCTGTATTAACAGCATTGTCTCCCCATACCTTTTCATATATCTCATCTGCAGAAAAAACATGTCCTAAGTTTTTCATAAATAATGTAAATATTTTAAGTTCAATTGGAGTTAACTTAATATATTCTCCATCAACTGTTACAGACTTAGTATCCTCATTAAGTTCAAGTCCCCCTACCCTATAAACATTATCCTTCTTAGGAGATTCTATCCCAGTATATCTTGTATAACGTCTAATCTGCGAATTAACCCTAGCTAACAGCTCTAGTGGTCTAAATGGCTTAGTAACATAATCATCGGCTCCTATATTAAGTCCCATTATCTTATCTACCTCCTCAGACTTTGCAGAAAGCATAATAACAGGAAACTGATGATTCTCACGAAGCCTCATTACAAATGTTATACCATCCATAACAGGCATCATAACATCTACTATAGCAAGGTCTATTTCTTCAGCATCTAGTATCTTTAGTCCTTCAGCTCCATTTGAAGCAATAAAAACACTATATCCCTGGTTTATAAGATATGCCTCTATTCCCTTTGCAATATCTATTTCATCCTCAACAATAAGAATATTTCTATCCATAGTCCACCTCTTACTTTCTATTTTGTAAACTATTATATAACAAAAGGCATATCTTTTCATAAAAACTCATACTTAAAAATCCCTTTTCCCTATTAAATCTCATCCTTACCCCCTTGCCATTAATGTTATTACAGCATCTGAAAATAAATATCCAGCTGCTACAAAAGCACTATTCCAAACAATAATTCCAAGACCTGCTGCAACAGTGTACTTAACTGCACTTATCTTACATGCACCTGCTGGTATTGAAATAATAGTTCTAATACAAGGGATTAACTTACATATAAATACTCCAATTGCTCCCTTTTTTCTAATCATTTCAACCTTTGCATTAATTTTAGCCCCCTGCTTTGGAAACTTATTAACTATTTTATCAATTAGGTACATTCCACTAAATCTTCCGATTAAGTAAAGAACAAAACTTGCAAGCATACCAGCTAAAACTGTAACTAAAACAACAAAAAAAATATTAGCGCCATAACTTTTCGCCCATACGCCTGCTAGTGGCATAATAATTCCTGCTGCAAGTCCTGGTACATTTAAATATTCTAAGAAAAATATTATAAAAATAAATAACATCCCGTAAGTTGATAAGTATTCATTAATAGCTGCCATGTCCATAAGTAGTACCTCCGTTTCTTTTATCTTTAGCTTATGAGATTATAATAATACTTAAAAATTAAGAAGGATTATATAAATTTCTAAAGAATTTCTAAAGAATTTAAATTTGTTAGGAGCGGAGCTCTGGGAAATTATATTTAGCCCACTAGGACTAGTGATCTAAATATAATTTTCCCATGAAACCTTTCTCCTATGTTTGTATGGCCCCATGGGGGGGCAGACAGAGTCTGCCTAAAGTTAATGTATTTTATATACAAAGAATGCCCAGAGGGATGCTATATATGTAGGTGGATTTTGTTTTATTTACAAACTTAACTTAGGAATTAAATAGTATACTTATATAGGGATAAACTAATGATAATTTACAGGAGGATTTGTAATGAGAGGTAATCGGTTATTTTTAACCATTGTTATTATTTTAGTAGCTTCTAATTTAAGGGGACCTTTGACTATGGTTGGTCCTTTAATTCCTGAAATGAGGGAAGGATTTACACAGGGAAATTGGTTATTTGGTATTTTAACTTCTATTCCCCTAATAGTTTTTGGATTTATATCTGTTATTGCACCAAGACTTAACGTGAGGTTTGGTCTTAAAAATACTATTATAGGAAGTTTAGTTTTCCTATCACTTGGAATTTTAATAAGATCTAGTGGAAATATTCCTTCACTATTAATTGGTACTATTATTCTTGCTTTAGGAATTGGTATACCCAATGTTTTATTGTCTAGCGTTATAGTTGATAGAGCTAGGGAAAGTGATGTCGGAAGGCTTACTGGAACATTAACAACTACCATGGGACTCTTTGCTGCTCTTGCTTCTGGAAGTAGTATTGCACTTGCTTCAATTGTTGGATGGAAATTAGCCCTTTCTATTTTTATAATTCCATCACTTATCGCTCTTATTGTATGGATAGTATTTAATAAAAAATATCCTAAGAAGCAAGTAGCAAACTCATCTAATGAAAAAATCAAAATATGTAAATTATTTAAAGATAAGCTTGTTTGGCAGGTAACTATATTTATGGGAAGTCAGTCTTGGCTTGCTTATGTTGTTTTCGCATGGGTTCCATCAATATTAATAGATAGGGGTATGAGTCCTACACTTGCTGCGGTATCTTTAATGATAATACAGCTATGTAGCTTACCTGCATCTTTTATTATTCCAATAATTTCAGGCCGTAAAAAAACACAAAGCCGTGATGTTGCATTTACTTCTACACTATCCCTAATTGGATGCTTAACCCTATTTAGCTCTAATATTTATCTTATATTTATTGGACTTGTATTTATAGGAATTGGACAAGGAGCAAGTATAAGTTTTGCCTACCTATTCTTTGCTATGAAGGGGAATAACCCTACTGAAACAGCAACTCTTTCTGGACTTGCTCAAACCATAGGATATTTCTTTGCTGCAACTGGAACACTTTTATTCGGTTCACTTAAAGATTCAACAGGTACATGGACAACCTCCCTAATACTTATGGGACTTATCCACATTTTCTTAATAAGTACAGGAATACTATCCGGTCGCAACAAAAAAATCTCCCTAAATTCTAAAGTAATATAAAAATAGCTGTACATTAACAATTTCAAATTGCCAATGTACAGCTATTTTATATTAAAGTAAAACCTATACACATTATCCCTGCCATTACTAGGGTTTTAATATTAAAAGCAACATCTATATGTCTTTTGATTATAGCCTTTTTCTTTGATAGGGTCTTTATATTACCGTTTTCATCTATTTCACCTGGTATACTTAAAAAATCAATTCCAATAGATATTAAAATCCCTTCTAATATTAAAAATAATCCCTCACCTAATATAATATCTTGAAATTCAAATATAGAGGTTTTGTAAATTACATATCCTATTATCTTTGCTGCAACAAACCATATTACTGCACATATTAAACAGATAAATATATTGCATTTTTTCTTCCCTTTAAAGTAAATCATAATTCTCACCTTCATATGTTTTTGTAAATTATATTATATATTTATAGTAGAATCTTGTTAGAATTTGTTTCCTTTGTAATTTTCACAAATTAATTACAATTACATAATAAAAAAACAAAAATATCCTGTCGAATTAAGACAGGATATTTCTGCATCTATATATTATGTTTTATAACAGGCTGTTAACAGCTTGTTTGCTGCTTCTTTCTCATAAAGCTAAATTCCGCTTTACCAGTGTGAAGCTGCCAGTTATGCCAAAATACAAATGGTATAGCTATAGCTAAGTTAACAAATCCCCAAATTGATAGAACTTGAGGGTTAAACCAAGCTGTTGAATCCATAACACTTAAAATAAATGGTCCAAAACATGATCTTACAATCATATGAGCTGCTAGAGTATACACTCTGGCCATAATATAAAGTTCATGTCTTCTTTTAATAATAGGATAGACTTCCGCAGCAAGCAAAATACACATAGAACTTGCAAAATAATCTGGACTCTCACCATATACAAAACATAAATTCCATGTTGTATATAGGAAATTCCACATAAATGTTGTATAAACAACTAAGTCACACTTGCTATCTGCATTATATGACCAGAACTTAGGTGCAAACGGTATTGTTATACATAAAATTAATCCTACAAGGGCATTTGCATAGTTTCCTAGTCCAACATCCTTTAATGTCGCTTCCATAATATTTAGGAATAGTACTCCATATACAAACCAAAGTGTCCAAGGCTTTCTGATAAATTCCCAAAATCTTCCTTCTTTTTGTTCCTTAAATGAAATTCTACAAAGTCCAACGAAAATAGTAGGTAGAATAACGCTAAGTATCTTAGCCCATCTAAACCATCCTTCTACTCCCCCCATTAACCATAATGGGAAAGTTAAAAGTGATGCTACCCAAATAATACTTGCTACCTTGTATTTTTCTCTCATAAATTCAACAAGAAACATTAAAAATACAAAATAAGTAGCCATGCTTATAACATACTTCCAAACAGGTATGTCCATAAATACACCCCTTCTCATATTTAATTATTTTAGGGTAGTGTTATCATTTTCAAATTGATAAATATATAATGCCTAACAAACTAAACCTACCCTCTGTTTAAATTTTTAATCATCAATACAATGACAAAAACATAACAGTTGTTATGTTTTTAATTATAGCTAATACCCATACTATGTCAATGTATAAATTTTGGTTTTAATTTTAAACAATTACATTAAACTAAAATTTTAAAAAATTAACCTAGTATAAGTTTTTTTCTAACTTTTTAAATATGATAAAATAAACCTAATAAATATTAAGGTGGAGATAATTTGATTAATCAAAGAAAGCAGAAAATACTAGATGGCGCTAAAAAGGCAATTGCAACTAAAGGGATTAAGCATGCCTCTGTTCGTGAAATAAGCAGTGCAGCAGGCATTACAACAGGTGCAATTTATCATCACTATAAATGTAAAGAAGACGTATTATACGACCTTATGGCAGAGAGCCTAGATAAGTCCTCACAGGTACTTAATGAAACTAAAAACAACTCACTTAAAGGTGATAGTGTATTAAATTCAGTTCTAAATGGAGTTCGTGAAAGATTTACTAAGGAAGAAGAAAACAAAATTCAGTTCTACTTAGCTATGACTGGAATTGAAGATAACGAAGAAATAAGAACTAGATTCAAAATCCTATACAGCCAGTGGATAGAAAACATAGAGTCCCTACTTAAGGCAGCCTATGAAAAGGAAGAAATAAAAGATATAAACCCACTTGCAACCTTCCTACTATCTGCAATAGATGGATACATACTACAATACATGCTAGGAGCCAATACCTGTAGCCCTGAAGAATTCACAGCGGTCTACAGTGATATTCTATTTAAAGGCCTTCCTAACATAATCAAATAAAAAATTAATAATTAAAACAAAAAAGTCTAGCAACATAATAAACTGCTAGACTTTTATTTATAAGATATTAAATATCCCTACTTCTTTTTAATCCTAAACAATATCTGACTTTGGCAAGTTCTATGAATTATTAGTTAATCATAGTCTGATTAATAAAATTCATTAATAATTTAACTACTCATTTACCAATAAGTTATAACCTCTAATAACCCCTTTATATCCTTCGGCTATTTAAAGCAGGCTTTAAATAACACCCTTCCAAAAGTAGCAACAAAGTTGCTACTCCCCGTGTCTTTTTCAAAGACACCAACCTCCCCCTATCAACCAATGGGATTGCTTAATAATATCAGATAGTTGTGTCCCTAGAATACCTTAATTTAAAAGATTCACTTTCAGTATAAATTTGATATGTGAT
>NZ_JAVWJB010000029.1:0-23094 GCF_036639235.1 Clostridium sp. | reverse complement strand
TTTATTTGAGGTAACTTCTTTTTGTTTTTTAGGAATTTTAACATATTACATAGATTATGTAATATGCATAGTTGGTATAAATAGTAGATTTTGTAGTGATATATTAAAAAATATAAGTAATTTAAAAGGCTATTAAAATCAGCAGAATATCTGCTTTTTAATAGCCTTAACTTTACTTTCTATTTTCTACTTCAAGTCTAAATTCCTTGTTTATATTAGAGATTTCAACTCCCTTATAGAAGGTTTTTAGAACTTCCTTATATGATTTACCCTGTCTTGAAAGACCGATTGCACCATATTTACTAAGTCCTACACCGTGGCCTTCTCCACCACCGTATATAGTTAATGATTTAAACTTTTCTCCTACCATGTTCTTTTCTATTGTAAAGAATGATGATGGAATTGACTTAGAATTTTCAGTAGGCTTTCCATATATTGTAGTTAGTTCGAATCCATCTTCAGGTATTAAAAGTGTTTTTATATTATCAATTCCACTAACCCTATATGTTGATTCTTCACCTTGGATTATAATCTCAGTTGGTATACCTGAGTTACTTCTCTTAGATATAGAAATATCAAGAACCTTACCTACCTTTTCCTTATTAAGATCCACTGACTTATAAAATAGGTATCCCTTCTTTGATATAGCCTTAGGATTTTTATCATATATTCTTTTTACGTTGTAGTTAATTAGTTTGCTAAGGTCTGAGTATTCTATTGAATACTTCCATCTAAATAGTGGAGAGTTTGAATCATAGGCATTTACTGTCCAGTCCTTAAGGTATGATGTAATATCATGCTCATCACTATGGTTAGTTTCTCCTGATGAATCAAATGACTGTGAAACTAAATAGTCACGTCCTGGTACTACCTTTCCAAATACATCATCATAGGATGC
Source organism: Clostridium sp. (assembly GCF_036639235.1). GTDB lineage: Bacteria > Bacillota > Clostridia > Clostridiales > Caloramatoraceae > Clostridium_AB. The sequence continues at coordinate 22,196 of NZ_JAVWJB010000029.1, read as the reverse complement.
TCCAAAACCAGGAGAAGTTGAGTAGAACTTAGCATCTATAATTTCATCATTTATAGTTATAATTTCACCTGAGGTTGATTCAATAGCATCCTCAGATTGTGAGTTTGTAATCATAGATTCGTACTTGTTTTCCCCAGAATCTATAACATGAACTCCCATACTTGAATAGTTGTTTGAAAGTATACTATAAAATGCAGCGGTTCTTGAAACCACAGCTTGGATTTTGTATCCCTCAAGTCCACCTGATGATGGCATTTCTGAAGGAACAGTTCCCTTAAGATAATTATCTATATAAGTTTCATTAATAAGTTTAATTCCTGTTTTAGATGGATACATTTCAAAGCTTCCATAGTAGGCAGGAATGTATCCGTTACTTCTAGTATTTGAAGGAATGGATATTCTAAGTGAATCTCCTTGAATAAACTCAACACGTGAGGATGATATTCCTATAACAGAACTTGATGAACCTCGGGTTAATGTATATTTAATTGAATTTCCATCAATACTTGCAGTAAGTGAGTCATTAGGAAGGAACTTATAATTAAAGTCTGGAGACTTTATTTCAGTATCCCCTTCAAATGTAAAAGTAATAAATTTATGGTCTGTACTTGTATAGTCAGAATTAGATATTAGTGTTCTAATTCTATTGATTTTAGGTATGCTACACAAAACAAATTTAACCTTATTATCTTTATCCATAATAAATCTATAGCCTTGATATCCTGGAATTAGAGATTTATTAGATATTTCATGTATTTCAGTGCCTTGAACCTTAAAGTATTTTGTAGAGGATGTTGTTTCAATTTTTGCATCATTAAGTGTTATTAGGTTACCATCTATAGCAAGAATTTTACCTGAATAATACTTTGACGGAGCAATGTTTAGTATTTTACCTCTACTTGATTTTATATTGTAGGCGGGTGCTGCCTTTATTTCCATGTCTTTTGGAGCTGTTAGAGTTTTAGTTTTACCAGAATGGTAAACCGTAATTTCAGTTCCCTCTTTTGTTGTTTTCCTATCTAATATAATTGAATTATTAAGTGTTTTAGATGTAAAAAGTGTAATAGCTAAATAGGAGAGTCCTATAATAGCTATGATTGTAAAAAGTATATATATTATCTTCTTTTTCAAAGTTATCACCTCATAGTAATAGTTACTATATTATTTTATAACATTTACTGGTGATAATCATTAAAAAAAATCAAATACTATAAAAAATATTGAAAAAACTAGTGATTTGAGGCTTTTTTATCTCCAATTATCATTTTTCGATTGTCTTTTTTAAAGGTTTTAGTTAAACATCCTATAAGGAAGATTAGACTTATTGCTCCAAATGGAGGGTATAGTATTCTAATTAAATTTGAAAAACCTACAAAGGCAACAGGAATTGAAAGTAGAATTATAATAAGTACAGATGTTGTATAGGATATTTTAAATGAGTGTTCCATTCTTTTCCCAAGACTATATAGGTTAGAAATTTCTGTTGAAAACATTTCAAGCCAGATGATACCTGTTAGCATTAGCATAAATACACCACTAAACTTCTTACTTATGTATAGTGTAGGTATTTCGCTATTAAAACTACTAGGATAATAAGCTAAAAGTGCAAAGTTAATACATACTGCAAGTAGGGTTAAAATAACCCCTCCAAGAATACATCCAGTTATAAATTTTTTACGGCTTTTAATTTCTATGGCAAGTGGGCAAATAACACCAGTTGCAAGTATAAGGTTAAATGAAGCGTAGAGTACACTAGATGACAAAAAACCACTCTTCCCTTGTATAGGATTTACATTTATAATATTGGATATAGAGTCAGGATTATACTTATATGTAAATATTCCTATTAAAACTATCATAAGAGTTGAAAGTGGCACAACTATAAGATTAGTTGCTATAAGACCCTTAGTTGATAGTGAGGTAACTAGAAAGCTTAATAGAGCCATTAAAATTATTCCAACAGCCTTATTAAGGCCTAAGAACTCATTAAGCATAGCGCCTCCGCCGGATATCATTATTGTATTTCCTGCAAAAATAAAAAATGTTAAAAATAGATCCGTTACACGGCCAAACTTATCCCCAAGAACGTATAAAGCCATATCATTATAGGACTTAAATTTATGCTTATAACATAAAGAAACAATGACAATTGAGAAAAACACATAAAGTCCACAGCAAATTCCAATACCAATAAAACTTTTATAGCCATATACTGCAAAGAATTGGAGTATTTCTTGACCTGATGCCAGTCCGGCACCGATAATAGTGCCAATAAAAACTGCACAAATCTTAAATACATCTATCAATTATGTACCTCCTAATTAGTATTCATATAAGTTTATTCGATAAATTACTAAAAAATGAGGGAATTTCAATATATGATGTATTAAATTAAGCATTACCTACCAAACTATATATTAATAGAAGAAGGTAGGTGTGGTAATTGAAAAGATTATTATCAATATTTTTAATAATATTATTTTCTTTTGGATTAATTAGCTGTGAAGGAGATGATAATTCTAGTGGTAAGGATGAGAAGCAGCAATTAGAACATAGGAAGAAGGAAGTAGAAGAAGCAGAATCTATGATGGAGAAATATCTAGAATTTCTAGCTAGAGGAGAAGATGAACAGGGTAGGGGGTTTTTATCTAAGAAGGCCCTTGAGAAGAAGCCAGTTAGCGAAAAGAAATCTCCTAAAATTCTAGGCTACAATTTAAAGGAAATTGAACATGTAGGTGATGCTATGGAGGCTGATGTTGATATTATTGAAGCTTCAATAGAAAAACCTTATTACGCTATTATTAATATGATATATAGCATTAAGAATGAAAATGGAAAAATTGTAATAGATAATATTAGAGAAAGAAGTGAAATTGCCTTCTATTTAGATGCACAGGCAAATAATCCAGGGTTTTATGTTAGGGAAGGAAGAAGCACTAATAAGGATCCTGTTGTTAGTTTAACTGAAATTCCAAACTTTCTTTTGGTTGAATCAAGTATACAGCCTCAGCATAAGGTTGAAATAGATAGAACTTCATTGCATTCAGCTGCAATTTCAGGTGAGGGCAAGCATATGTTATTTGCTTCAAATACACCTAGTGGAAATGTTCTTATAATAGCAGAGAAATTATTTCAAATTAATTCCACATTAACCTCTGATGCAGAGGGAAGTGGAGGAGCTGGTATACGTAAAGAAAGCGAAAGTAGTAGTATAGGGATTGATGCCATAGATTATTTTGAAGGTGGAACTGTAGAATACAATATGGTATCGAATACAGGAGAAACCATTAGCTGTAAGGTTAATTCAAAGGATAAATCATCCTTTTATATATACTCATCATATAGTAAAGAGCTAATATGTAAGAAAATAATGGAGAAATTTAATGGACCTGAATATATTGTATTAGATGGATACTATACAGGTAATGATAATCTTGTTTTAAGAGTTAAAAATAAGAAATCTAATAAGGAAGAATCATACGAAATACAAACAATTAAAGAAAAGGTCAAAAGGTTAAATTAATAGTAATTATAAGAAATTAATCCTTAAGGAGGCTGAACTTATGGAAAATAGGGTAAAAGTTATTGATTTAAATCAGAGAAGGAAATTTAAAAAGTACAGAAAATGGTTTGAGCTTTATGCTAAGTTCCTATCTATTTTCAAAAGGAAGCCAAAAACAAACAGAACGAAAAACCAAGCAAAAAAGGTTAGTAGATAACTTAAAACACAATAAAAATAGAACCAACAAAATTTGTTGGTTCTATTTTAAAGACAATTAAGTCATAGTGGGAAAAATAAAAAAGATAATATCAAATAAATATAAAATAACTCTACGCTATAAAAGTACCCAACCACTAATGAATAACCGCCGATTTAAAAGCAAATTGTTTTTCTTTATATTTATAGTATATACCCAAAATATTAAGAAATTTTAAACAATTAATTATAATTCCTTAAATTAATCTAAAAATAAATTTTTATTTTTTTTTAGAAATAGTGTTGACTTTTAAATACATCTGACATATAATAATTATTGTAGTCACGGGGTGTGGCGCAGATGGGAGCGCGCGTGGTTTGGGACCATGAGGTCGCAGGTTCGATCCCTGTCACCCCGACCAATAGAAGCTTTTTAAGCTTCTTTTTTTTTATACTTTTTAAACTAACTATCTAAGGAGAAGATTATGAAAACATTTAAAGAACTTGGTCTTAATGATTATATTATTAATTGTCTTAATAATAATGAGATAACAGATCCTAAAGAAATTCAAGAATTAGCTATTGAGCATATTCTTCAAGGTAAGGATTTAATAGGTATGTCTCATACAGGAAGCGGAAAGACTTTAGCATTTGTATGTCCTATAGTACAATCCCTAGATACAACAAAGAGACAAACTCAAGCGTTAATTTTAGCACCTACACATGAACTTGTTATGCAGACATCAGCTGTTGTTAAGATGTTCGCATCTGATGAGATGCCTATTACAAGTCTTGCAGTTATAGGTGATGTTAATATAGAGAAGCAAATCAAAAAAATCAAGGAAACAAAGCCACATATTATTATTGGAACTCCAGGAAGAGTGCTAGACCTTATTAAGAAGAAGAAGATAACAGCACATACACTGAATACAATAGTAATAGATGAAGGGGATAATCTATTAGACAATACTAATACTCAAGCTGTTAAGGATATTGTTAAGTCTGCTATGAGAGATACACAACTACTTATATTCTCAGCTACAATGACAGGTAAGGCATTAAATAATGCTAATTCATTTATGAAGGACCCTGTAATGGTTGGTGCAGAGGGTAAGGCTACACTTAATCCTAATATTAAGCATATGTATATTGAAGTAGATAATAGGGATAAGGCGGAAAGAGTTAGAAAGCTTATATCAGCTGTTGACCCAGATAAAGCCCTTGTATTTGTTAACAAGGGAATGGAAGTTGATCTTGTTACAGAAAAACTTAACTTCCATAACATTCCTGCACTAAGTATTCATAAGAAGATTAGTAAGGAAGATAGACAAAAGGCTATGGATTCTATTAGAAGTGGTAAGATTAAGGTTTTAGTTTCATCTGATGTATCAGCTAGAGGACTTGATATACCTGATATTACCCATGTTATTAATCTTGACTTCCCAAGGGATTCAGGAGAATACCTTCATAGAGCTGGAAGAACTGCTAGAGGAAATAAGGGTGGATGTACAATTTCCCTTGTAACTGAAAGAGAAAAGGCAGCTATTAGAATCTATGAAAGAGAATTTAAAATTGAAATAGTAGAGAAAAAACTTAGCCACGGCAAGCTTCAATAATTTAAAGAACCCTAAGGGGTTCTTTTTTTATTTTACTTTAATGGGAAATGTAGTAAAAAAATTGTTTTTAATATATAATGAACTAAAGGTGGTGTTTAAAGTGAAGGTAAAGTTTATTAAAAATTTAATTGCTGCATCAGGGTTGCTAGCTTGTATAGTTTTAGTCTCCTTAGGAGGAGGATACTTATTTAAGTACTCTTTTAAGGATGTTATGTTTGTTGTATCTATTATTGTTTTAATTGTAGGACTTTCCTTGTCGGTTAAGGGAAATCCGATGTCGCTTAATTTATCATCAGGTGGGGTAGATTCCCAGTATGATGCGAATATGACCCTAGAGGCTACAAAAATCGAGAGAGAATTAACTAAAACCCATGATATATCAGTATGTATTGATAATATTGGTTTAATATTATCAGGAGTTTTAGGATTTATAATTTCATATACACTATAACAATTTTAAGAATGTGGTATGCACATTCTTTTTTTATTTTAATTTTTTAGTAAAAAGGATGGTAAAATAATATCATACTTTAATAAGGGTGGTTATATGAGAAAAATTAAATTACTTTGGAATGTACTTAGAAGTGTTGATGGAGATAAGATATTTCTAGGCTTTATTGGATTTTTAGCTATTATTGCATTTTTTATAGGACTTGTTGAACCAGATATTCAGGGTTATTCTAATGCATTATGGTATTGCTTTGCTGTTGTAACAACTATTGGATTTGGAGATATGGTTGCAGTAACAACAGTTGGAAGAATATTAACTGTTATATTATCTATGTATGGAATTTTAATAGTTGCTCTAATACCAGGAATAGTTGTTAGTTATTTTAATGAATTTAAAAAGAAAAATGAAGATGAAACTACTTCTATGTATTTAGATAAGCTTGAAAGACTTAATGAGTTATCTAAGGATGAACTTACAGAGTTATCAAGTCTTATTAAAAAGCGTAGATACAAGCTATAATAATATAAAGCCCTGCATTTAGCAGGGCTTTTGGTTATACCTTTTTAGTTTTATTTTGGTTATAGAATATAAGGAATGCTATGCCAAGTATTGATGATATTAGGGTTGTTAGATATATATTTATAAAGCCCTTGTTTAACGTTGATTGGAAGGTAGATTCAAGATTAGAACTTACACTATCAATTGATTTTAAATAGGATTCCTTGGCATTATTAAATGATTCTGGAATGCTATTATATAATGCCTTCATTTTAGTGTTAAGATTAATTAGTTTACCCTCGGTAGTTTTAATTTCACCAATACTATTTTTAAGTTTAAGTTTTTGGCTTTCAAGTTTAGATTTTTCACCCTTAAGCTTTTTAATTGATGCTTCAAGTGAGAATATTTTATTCTTGTAATCATTAAGGGATTTTATTTTACTAAGCTCCTCAAGTGACTTTGGAGGAATATTTGGTTTAATATTCGGTGGAATAACATCGGCTATACTCATATTAGGTGGTAGTGGTCTTGTTTCAAGTGGTTTAAGCATAGGGTATAAGTCACGTAGATTTTTAAGTGCGGCTTCTTGTCCTTTAATTCCAGACTCTATGCCCTTAATTCCGGACTGTATACCATTTTCACCACTACTCATATCCTTTTTAGCTTTTTTTATTTCATTTAGTGCAGTAGTTGTTCCGTCAATTCCCTTTTGTATACCTGATTGAATGTCCTGAATAAGTTTTGGAGTCATTTCATCAAACATTGCTTTAGATAGTGTTTTTGAGTTTTCGGTTACTGTTGTTACATCACTATCCTGCATTAGGGTAATAAGTTCAGGTGATATTTTAAAATCAGAATCCTTAGAACCTGATATATCTATTGTTTCAAGTGACTTAAAGTCAGGTAAGTTTATATCCTTTAACTTATCACGAAGGGTCGGATCCTTTTTAAGGTCATTAATAGTATTTGTAATTTCTGTGCTATATGCAAGTGGTGGAACCTTCACTTCACTTGGAAGTATTTTCATTATATTATCTTGTACGTTGGCACCTGCATGTGCGATAAATCCAACCATTATAGCTGGGGCAAGGGCAGTTCCTATTGAACGAACAAGTGAAAGAGTAGCTAGTGCACTAGCAGATTCACTATCCTTTGTGTTTTCTAGCATCATATAATTAAGTGGTGGACCCATTGTAAATCCTATACCAGAACCTATAAGGGCTAGTGTTATAAATGCTGTTACAGGACTTGGGTTATTTGTTGTTACAAATATTAAGAACAAGGCACCACACATTGATAGTAGGAATCCTGTGTATAAAACCTTTTTAGGACCAAGTTTATCAACAAGTTTTCCTGAAAAAGGTGCAGAAATACCTGCAAATGTTCCAAGTATTATAACAAGATATCCACCTGAACCAGATGTCATCTTAAGAAGGTTTTCACAAAGCTGTGGAACAAATATAATTCCCATAAGAACAACCCCGCTTAAGAAGGAAACAACAAGTGTTATTAATATATTTTTATTAGTAAAGTATTTTAGATTCATAACAGGGTCTGCTGCTTTTTTCTCAACTAATATAAACATAGGTAGAAGCACTATAAATATCAATAAAAACGGGTATACAGAGTTTGTTTTAACACTTGTAATAAAGTTAAAAAAGTCTATATTTTTAAGACCATATAATAGTGAGAGTATCATTATTGTTAGCGTTAATATACCAAGAATATCAACCTTAGCTACAACAGCATCTCGTTTATTATCAAGTACAATAAACCCTGCAATTATAATAAAGATTGTAATTGGGATGTTAATGTAGAAGATATATTGCCAGTTATGGCTTCCGAATATATCAAGTATTAGGCTACCAGCTGAAGCTCCGAAAATATTAGCAACTCCATATACACCACCGATTAAGCCAAGTGCCATTCCACGTTTCTCCTCAGGGAATGATGTACCAAATTCAGCTGTTGCTATAGGTACAATACCGCCTCCCCCTATTGCCTGTATAACCCTTGAGATTATTAGCATAGGGAAGCTTTCGAAGCTCTGTGATAAGCCGCAAAGTAGTGAACCTAGTCCAAATAGTGAAATACTAATTATATAAATATATTTACGTCCAAATGTATCGGCTAGTTTTCCCATTATAGGAATTGAAGCTGCATATGCCAGTGTATAGATTGTTATCATCCAAATACCAGTTTGTGCATCAACTGATAGGTCTGACTGAATAATAACACGTGCAGGAGTTAAAATTCCTGTATCTATTGCACCCATGAATATACCAGCTAGATAAACAAGCATAACAAGGACTAATTTAGATCCTTTATTGCTTTCCATAAGTCACCTCTTATTTCATAATATTATCCTTCATTTTACTTAGGGCATCCTTAATATAATCTATATTATCAATGCCTGATAGTAGCTTTATTGTCCAGTCTTTAAGAATGTTAATAAGAGTTGGTTTAAACTCTTTAGCATTAGAAGTTAGACTGAAAATAAATGAGCGGCTATCCTGTGGGTTTTGATTTCTTATAACATATCCCTTGTTTTCAAGTGACTGCATAGTTCTTGCCATAACGCCCTTATCATAGTGAATCACATCGATTATTTGTTCCTGTGTCATTCCCATATTACATTTATGAATAGATAGGAAAATTTCACCCTCTGTTTTCATATCTCCCTCATAAAGTGCTAGAAGAACCATTCCCTCAGCAGTATTTAATGAATACTTCTTAAGCTCAGTTTTAAAGTGCAGCTTAAAGTATTTATCTATAACAAAGATATCCTTACCGATATTAGCATAGTTATTCAAAATTTATCCCCCTTAATATAGTTGCTTTTACAACTAGTTTATGCTAAGTTAATTGCAAAAGCAACTAATTGTGTAAAAAATATCTAATTATTTTATAATATAGAGTATAATTAGTATTCGAATTATAAATAGGCTTAAAGGGAAGGTGTAGAATGCTTACAGTAGAAGATTTTATTGAAATGGAAAACCTAGAGAAAAGGTATTATAGTGAGGAGTTTATAACACCATATAGTGAGGCATATTTGTGGTATAAGCACCATCCACATAGTTTATATATTGAAAGGGTAGATGGGAAGATAGTAGGATTTATTAATATGTTTCCTATTAAAGAAAATGTATACTCACTTATAGACAGGGGAGTATATAATGATTCTAATCTAACGCATAATGACATTATTCCATTAAATGAAATTTCAAAGGGAGACAATATGTTTCTCTCATGTATTGTAGTTAATAAGGATTATAGAGGACTTGGAATTACAAATAGGCTTCTTCAGGGTGCGGCTAATATTTATAGGGAATATGCACAGAGAATAGATTATATAATAACTGACAATGTAACAGGGGATGGGGAGAGGTTTTCAAGAAGATTAGGACTTTTAGTGCACTGCATATCCACCCATGATTCGGTTATATTTAAGGGTAAGTACAAAGACTTTGTTAAGAATATTAAATAAAAAATAGGCTGCTTAATTGCAGCCTATTTTATTTGGTTTTTTTAAATTTATATGCGTATATTAAATATCCTATCCAAATAACTATACCTATAAGACTTACAATCTGAGCAGTTCTAAGTCCCATAACCATAAGTGAATCTGTTCTAAGTCCTTCTATGAAGAATCTTCCAACTGAATATAATCCAAAGTAAGTAAAGAATATAACTCCCTTAGTCTTAACTCTATAAATCATATAAATTAATAGTGAGAATACTAATAGATTCCATATTGATTCATATAAGAATGTTGGATGATAATATGTTCCATCTATAAACATTCCCCTTTGAATAAATTCAGGGAACTTAGATATAAACTCCCTTGAAACCTCTCCACCATGTGCCTCCATGTTGAAAAAGTTTCCCCAGCGTCCTATTGCCTGTGCAAGTATTATTGATGGAGCGCATACATCAAGTAGTTTTAACATATCAAGCTTTTTAATTCTAGTATATATGTAAGCTGCTAGAAGTCCAAATATTATACCTCCATGTATAGCAAGTCCACCTTCACGTATATTAATTATCTCAGAAGGATTATCAATATAATAGGGTAGATTAAAAAGTACATAGTAAAGCCTTGCTCCAATTATACCTGCTGGAATAGCAATAATAAGACCATCAAGTATATTATCAAAATTAACTCTGCGAACCTTAGATGTGTACATAGCAACTAGTATTCCAAGTACCATACCAGTAGATATAATAACTCCATACCATCTAACATCTAGTCCAAACATTGAAAAAGCAACTGAATTCATAGTTTACCTCCTATTTCATAACAAGGCTGCTGACAAAGTCAACAGCCTGAATAAATTACTATTTTAAGTTAGTTAAGAAATTGTTCCCCGATAATATAAACATCTCCAGCTCCCATTGTAACTAGAAGATCACCTTCCTTAAGTTCTCCCTTAATATGGCTTAGTATATCATCAAAGTCTTTAATATATGTGCAGTTAACACCATTTTTCTTAACAGCATCGGATAACATTTTAGAACTTACAATTCCTGTATCCTTTTCACGTGCTGCGTATATATCTGTTAGTATAAGGTTATCAAGTCCATCAAATGCACTTGCAAACTCATCAAATAGTGTTATTGTTCTAGTATATGTGTGTGGCTGGAATATACAGTATACCTTCTTATGAGGGTAGTTTTTAACAGCCTGAATAGTTGCCTTAATTTCAGCTGGGTGATGAGCGTAGTCATCAATTACTTCAATTCCATTTTTAGTCCCCTTCTTTTGGAATCTTCTATGGGTTCCATGGAAAAGAGTAAGACCTTCTCTTATAACTTCAATATCTATACCTAGGAATAGTGAAAGTCCTATAACTGATAGTGAGTTAAGAACATTGTGACGTCCTGGAACTGATAGTGAGAACTTACCAATGTATTCACCTGTGTGGTGAACATCAAATGAAGGAAGTCCCTGTGAATTATACTCTATATTAGATGCTATAATATCACCTTTTTCAATTCCGTAAAGAATTTTTGGGCAATTAGCCTTTGAAAGGACTGCCTCAACCCTTGAGTCATCAGCGCATCCAATAAGTAGACCACTATCTGGTATAAGCTTTGTAAAGTCTACAAATGTATCTTCAATTTCAGTAATATCCTTATAATAATCAAGGTGGTCAGCATCTATGTTAAGTATAATCCCTATATTAGGATTAAACTTAAGAAAGCTTCTTTTGTATTCACATGCTTCAGTTACAAAGTATTCACTGTTTCCAACCTTTACATTACCGTCTATTAAATCAAGAACTCCACCTACCATTATAGTTGGGTCAAGTTTTGCGTGAAGTAGTACAGTAGATACCATACTTGTTACAGTTGTTTTGCCATGTGTTCCTGAAACAGCAATTCCCCTTGAGTAGTCCTTCATTATACTACCAAGAAAATCAGCTCTATCCATAAGATCTATTTTAAGCTCATGTGCTCTCATAAGCTCTGGGTTATCCTCTGATATAGCAGCTGTATAAACAACTAAGTCACAGTCATTTATGTTAGAGCTGTCATGTCCTATGTATATTGTTGCTCCAAGTCTTTCAAGTTTATCAGTTAGGTTAGACCCTGCCCTGTCAGACCCTGAAACAGTATATCCGTTATATAATAAAACCTCAGCAAGTCCACTCATGCTGATTCCGCCTATTCCAATAAAATGAACCTTCTTATTCTTGTCCTCATATAAGTTAAACATCAATTTCACTCCTAAAAAATACTTATCTCTAAATTATGAACATTAACTGTAAAAATTATATCATATTATATAAATTAATTATATATACTTTGATTTACATGAAAAACAAAGTATATTATTTTTATAATCCATTAACAATATATGTTGCTAGACTTAAAATTGACATGAGAATATTAAAAACATTTGAAAAAATTAATATTTTAATTTAGAATTAGATTAATTCGATTTGTTATTTTTTTTATTATATATAATAATTTTTAGGTCTTATTTTACCAATAATATGGAATGGGAAGTGATTTCTATGGAACGTTTACATCGTAAAGAAAGGGTAGCTGCAATTTTTAAAATTCTTTCAGACAAGCCTAACAAAGTAATTAGTTTAGGATACTTTTCGGAGATTTTCGGATCAGCAAGATCAACATTAAGTGAAGATATTACAATTGTAAAGAAAGTAGTTGAAATGCTTGAATGTGGATACATTGAAACTATACCAGGAGCAGCTGGTGGAGTTAGATATATACCAGGAATGTCAAAGAGGCTAGAAAGTGAATTTGTAGAGTCAGTATGCAGCAAAATAAATGACCCGTCAAGAATTATACCGGGAGGGTTTTTATACCTAAACGATATTCTTTATTCACCAGAAATAGTTAATAAATTAGGAATTATACTAGCAAATAAATTTATAGATAAGAATGCTGACTATGTTGTAACTGTTGAAACAAAAGGAATTCCAATAGCTATGGCGGTTGCAACAGCACTAAACATACCTTTAGTTGTAGTTAGAAGAAATGGGGAGATAACTGAAGGTTCAACTGTTAGTATTAACTATGTAACAGGTTCATCAGGAAGAATTCAAACTATGAGTCTTTCTAAAAGATCTATTAAGCCAGGAAGTAAGTGTATATTTATAGATGACTTTATAAAAGCAGGGGGAACTGCAGTTGGTATAATTGACCTTCTACGAGAATTCGATTGCAGCGTTGAAGGAGTAGGATTCTTAATAGAATCAGACCCATCAGGAAAAAAAGTATTTAACGATTATGTTTCTATACTATCAATCGACGAAATTAACCCTGAAGAAAGAATAGTTAGTGTAAGAGGAAGCGAAAAGTTTATAGAAAAATAAAATATTTTGAAAATTTTAAATAATCAAGAAGGAATTTATTCAAATATGTAGAATATTTAGTATTAAGTGACTTGGAGGTGATTAAGGTATGCAAATTACCGATGTTAGAATCAGAAAAATATCAAATGAAGGAAAAATGAAGGCTATTGTGTCTGTTACGTTTGATAACGAGTTTGTAGTACATGACATTAAAGTAATAGATGGACAAAATGGTCTATTTATTGCGATGCCAAGTAGAAAAACTCCAGAGGGAGAGTTTAAGGATATTGCTCATCCAATAAACACTGATACTAGAGAAAAGATACAAAATTCTATTCTTGATGAATATGAAAAGGCTAAGTTATTATCAGATGACGAAGTCGTAGAGGAAGCATAAAAAAGGGAAGCTGTTAGCTTCCCTTTTTTATTTTGAAAATTTTAAAATACGTAAATTAAAATGCTTTAAAATGCAAATAATATAATATTACAATGAGGTCATCTTCTAATATTACAAAAGTAGGCATATATATATTTATTTTTTGTTATTTTAGGGTATTTTGCATTGAATAAAAATACCTTATGCAATATAATAAAATAGGTTAATATAATGAAAATTTTACAGAATTTCAAAACGAAAGGATAGGTGCTGTTAATTATGAAAGCTTGCTATGGTTTAATACTTGCAGCTGGAGAAGGCAAAAGAATGAAGTCAAAGCTGCCTAAGGTTCTGCACAAGGTATGTGGAAAATCAATGGTTGATTACATAATAGATGCTGTTAAAGGAGCGAATGCTGAGGATACAGTTGTTGTTGTAGGTCACAAGGCAGATGTTGTAAAGGGGCACCTAGGGGACAAGGTTAAGACAGCCTTCCAAGATAAGCAGCTTGGAACAGGTCATGCTGTTATGTGCTGTGAAGAATTTTTAGAAGGTAAGGATGGTATTGTAATTGTTCTTGCAGGTGATGGTCCTCTTATAACTAAAGAAACAATTTCTAAGGTATTTGAATACCATATGGAAAATGGTTCAGCGGCTACAATTCTAACTGCTAATGCACCGGATCCAACTGGACTTGGAAGAATTGTTAGAAATGAAAAAGGCGAAATCGAAAAAATCGTTGAGCATAAAGATGCAACAGATAAGGAAAGAGAGATAACTGAAGTTAACTCATCTAACTACTGCTTTGAGATTAAGGACCTTGTATCAGCTCTTAAGAAGATTAACAATAACAACGCTCAGGGAGAATATTACTTAACGGATGTTATTGAAATACTTAAGAATGAAGGTAAGAAGGTTTTAGCATATAAAACAGATTTTAAGGAGTTTATGGCTGTTAACTCAAGAGACCAGTTAGCAACAGCTGCTAAGGCAATGAAGGAGAGAATCCTTAAAAACCTTATGGACGAAGGAGTTACAATTATAGACCCATTAAGCACATATATAGAGTCAGAGGTTACAATAGGACGTGATACTATAGTTTACCCAGGTGCTTTTATAGAAGGAAAAACTACAATAGGCGAGGACTGCATTATTGGTCATAACACAAGAATCAAGGATTCAGTTATAGGAAATAGTGTTGAAATCCAAACATCAGTTATTGTAGATAGTGAAGTTAGGGATGCGGCTAAAATAGGGCCATTTGCATATATAAGACCAGATAGTGTTATTGGAAGGGATGTTAAGATTGGAGACTTTGTAGAGATTAAGAAGTCTACAATCGGAGATGGAACTAAGATTTCACACCTAACTTATGTAGGTGATTCTGAAGTCGGAGAAAATTGTAATTTTGGATGTGGAACTGTTACTGTTAATTATGATGGTGAGAAGAAGCACAAGACTATTGTTAAGGACAATGCTTTTATTGGATGTAACACTAACCTTGTTGCGCCGATAACTGTAGGTAATGGGGCATATACAGCTGCAGGTTCAACTATTACAACTAATGTTCCAGATGGAGCCTTAGCTATAGGACGTAGTAGGGACGTTATTAAAGAAGGCTGGGCAGAAAAAAGAAGAAATAAGAAATAACTTAGGAGGAGCAGAGATGATGTTACATGGCGGTAGTATTAAATTAATTGCTGGAAACTCAAATCCAGAACTTGCAAAGGAAATAGCAGATATCTTAGGAGCAGACCTAGTAGATGCAGAGGTTGCTACATTTAGCGATGGAGAGATATGTGTTAATATCAAGGAAACAGTTAGAGGAAGTGACGTTTACGTTATACAATCAACTTGTGAACCGGTAAACAACAACCTTATGGAACTTCTTATTATGATTGATGCACTTAAGAGAGCATCAGCAGGTAGAGTAACTGCGGTTATTCCATACTATGGATATGCAAGACAAGATAGAAAGGCTAAGGCAAGAGATCCAATTACAGCAAAGCTTGTTGCTAACCTAATTTCAGCAGCAGGTGCAGATAGAGTACTTACAATGGATCTACACGCTGCTCAAATCCAAGGATATTTTGATATACCACTGGATCACTTACTTGGAGCACCAATTCTTGCTAAGACTTTTGAAGCTAAGGGTCTTACAGATGATGAGGTTGTAGTAGTTTCACCTGATCTTGGTTCAGTTACAAGAGCTAGAAAGTTTGCTGATAAGCTACATGCTTCAATAGCTATAATTGATAAGAGAAGACCACGTGCTAATGTATGTGAAGTTATGAATGTTATAGGAGATGTTAAGGGGAAGAATGTAATTCTACTTGACGATATGATAGATACAGCAGGGACTATAACTAATGCTGCTAACGCCCTTAAGGAGCTTGGAGCAAAGGATGTATATGCGTGTTGTTCACATGCAGTACTATCAGGACCTGCAATAGAAAGAATTAATGAATCTGCTATTAAAGAACTTTATGTTCTAAATACTATAGCTTTAACTGATGGCAAGAAGGTTGATAAGATTAAGAGCTTAACAGTTGCTAATGTATTTGCAGAGGCTATTAAGAGAATACATGAAAACACTGGAATTAGTGCATTATTTGAATAATATATACTTAGTATTTTATGTAGATAATTATAGAGGCTACCCACTTGGGTAGCCTCTATTTTTTATATGTAAACTTACCTCCCTTTGCCTCGGGGTAGTTTTTCTTCTCATATGAATGGTCTTTCATAATTTCTTTATCACTTAGATTAAAGTAGTCATAGGATATTATATCTATAACTTTATTATTAACCTTATAAACAGGGTCATTCCAAGTAGGGTCTACATGATACCATCCGTCTTCAAGTTTAACCATATTCCAGGCATGGTCGTAATTATCAGCCTTACCTATAACAATAATAGATTCAACATTAGCCTCATCAAGCATTTTTTTCATTGCTATAGCATAGCCTTCACATACTGCTGTTTTGTTTTTGAATACTCCATAGGCAGTGTGTGACTCTATAGGGGTAGTATTCTTTTCGAAATTATCATTATCATATCTTGTATTATTAACTATATAATCATGTATTACCTTTTCTTTTTCGAAGTCACTCATATTAGGGGTAATAATTTTACCAACAATATTTTTAATAGACTTATCAACTTCCTCATTTTGATTTCTAATTTCTGAAAGATCTTTCTCGTAGTTATAGGTAATTGTATAGTATTCATAAACCGATGATTTCTTGTGTGTAATCGAGTATTTACGGATATAATTACCGGGACCTAGGGTTCTTATAAGATCGTTTGCATGTGAAAGGATCTTATCTCTATCTTCATTTAGATAGTTATCTCTAAAAACTATGTTAATACTAGGCTCAAGATTCTTAATCGATGAGCGTACTGCATTGTAATAATCCTTATATTCAGATACATCATATGTAGGAGTCCCCTTTGTTTCGCTATTTAGAAAGATTGGCTCAAGCTTATCTTTAAAAGTCACTGGAAGTATATAAATAGATATGGCGATAATTGAAGAGAAAATTATTATATACTTAAAAAATCTTCCCATGAAAGTTCCTCCTATTAGTATTACTTAATATTATAAAGTATATTTACATTAAAGTCATATAGAACCCTAATAATGTAACAATTATATTTTTTTACATAACAATAGGGCATCTCAATTGAGATGCCCTTATTTTTAATTTGTTAGATTATACCGTGGGCCTTCATAGCCTCTGCAACCTTAACGAATCCAGCGATATTAGCACCTATTACTAGGTTATCTCCAAATCCATAATCATTTGCTGCAGCACTAGCATTTTCGTATATACTAACCATCATCTGGTGAAGCTTAGCATCAACCTCTTCAAAAGTCCATGAATATCTAATAGAGTTTTGTGACATTTCAAGTGCTGAAGTACCTACACCACCTGCATTTGCAGCCTTAGCAGGTGCAAATAGAACTCCATTTTTAAGGAATACTTCAGTGGCTTCAAGAGTTGAAGGCATATTAGCACCTTCCCCTACAGCAATTACTCCATTAGAAACAAGTTTCTTAGCTGAAGATTCATCAATTTCGTTTTGTGTAGCACATGGAAGTGCAATATCACACTTAACGTCCCATATATTTTTACATCCCTCAACGAATTTAGCTGTTGGATGAGTTTTAACGTATTCAGAAATTCTCTTTCTTTCAACTTCCTTAATTCTCTTAACATCTACAAGGTTTATTCCATTTGGATCATAGATGTATCCTGATGAATCTGAAAGTGCAACTACTTTACCACCAAGCTCTGTTACCTTCTCTGTAGCGTAAATAGCAACATTTCCTGAACCAGAGATTACTACTGTTTTACCTTTAAATGAGTGTGACTTAGCCTTAAGCATAGCATCAACAAAGTAAACAAGTCCGTACCCAGTAGCCTCAGTTCTTACAAGTGAACCACCATAAGTTAATCCCTTACCAGTTAAAACACCAGCCTCATATTGGTTAGCAAGTTTCTTGTATTGTCCAAACATATATCCGATTTCACGTCCTCCAACACCGATATCTCCTGCTGGAACATCTGTGAATTGTCCTATATGTCTGTGTAATTCTGACATAAAGCTTTGGCAGAATCTCATGATTTCTCCCTCGGACTTACCCTTAGGATCAAAGTCAGAACCACCCTTACCTCCTCCTATTGGAAGACCTGTAAGTGAGTTTTTAAATATTTGTTCAAATCCTAGGAACTTAATAATACTAGCATTAACTGATGGGTGGAATCTAAGTCCTCCCTTGTATGGTCCTATAGCGCTATTAAATTGGATTCTAAATCCTCTATTAACTTGAACTATGCCCTTATCATCAACCCAAGGAACTCTAAAGAATATTTGTCTTTCAGGTTCAACTAATCTTTCGATAATTCCAAGGTTTATATATTCTGGATTCTTCTCAAGTACTGGTATTAGTGAATCAAGTACTTCCTTAACTGCTTGATGAAACTCAAGTTCATTAGGGTTTCTCTTAACTACTTTTTCAAATACTTCATTAATATGCTCTCTTGCGTTCATCCCATAATCACCCTTTTCAAATTTTTTCTATAAGTTATATTACCACAAAATAAGGTTGGTAACAAGCGGAATTGAAGGGATTTTGCAATAAAGTTTAAGTAGAAT
Source organism: Clostridium sp. (assembly GCF_036639235.1). Classification (GTDB taxonomy): domain Bacteria; phylum Bacillota; class Clostridia; order Clostridiales; family Caloramatoraceae; genus Clostridium_AB. The sequence continues at coordinate 3,567 of NZ_JAVWJB010000029.1, read as the reverse complement.
TTCATATTGTTATAAAAGTATCATAGTTTAATGGAAAAAATTCGTAAATTGATGGCGAAATTGCAACTTCACATATTATAAGTTGCATATGAATTATTATGGGTTACAATGCTATGAATTTACATTATAATAATATTAAGAAATTGTATTTATAATAGGTAAGAAAATTTTTAATTTGGGGGACTATGTATGTTAGATACGAAAATACTATTAGTAGATGACGATATTAATATTTCAGAATTAGTTGAACTTTACTTCCAAAAGGAAGGATATAAAGTTTTTAAAGCACATAATGGAAATGATGCTGTTGAGATTTTTAAGGATGTAGAACCAGATATTATAGTACTTGATATTATGATGCCTGGTAAGGATGGCTATGAGGTACTTAAGGAAATTAGAAAGTCATCACAGGTACCAGTAATTATGCTAACTGCAAAGGGTGAAACATTTGATAGGGTTTTAGGCCTTGAACTTGGTGCAGATGATTACATTGTTAAGCCATTTGAAACTAAGGAGCTTGTTGCAAGGGTTAGAGCAGTACTAAGAAGGTATAAGCCACAGGAACAAAGTCGCAAAATAGAATATAGGGATCTTACAGTAGACCCTGATTCATATACAATTATATATAAGGGGTCTAATATTGATATGCCACCTAAGGAGTTTGATTTAGTTAACTTTTTAGCTTCAAACCCTAATAAGGTATTTACACGCGATCAGCTTCTTTATAAGGTATGGGGATATGATTACCCAGGTGACTCTAGAACAGTTGATGTTCACGTTAAGAGAATACGTGAAAAACTTAAGGAAAATGATGAGTGGGGAATTAAGACTGTTTGGGGAGTTGGCTATAAATTCGAGGTGAAATAAAATGAAAAAAAGTCTTTTTTCTAAACTTATGAGTACCTATTTTATAGTTATAGTTATTTCCTATATAGTTGTATCAGTATTTTTGTCAGTATGGTTTTATGAATATTATTATAGTGATAAAAAAAAGGCATTAATAACTGAAGGAAGCCACGTTAAAACGGTTGTCCAGGATTATGCAAGTAAAAAAATCAATAAAACAGATATGATGATGCAAATATCAACTATAGAGAATCTTACTGATACTAAAATTTCAGTATATGATAACTACGGATACATAGTAGGTGCAGCAGATACCACCTCATCTGAAGAGGAGGATATATTTGTTTCTAAAGAAGAACTTCAAAGGGTTATGAAGGGGGAAGAGATAGTTAGGTCTAGTAAATTCTCAGATATATTCTCTTCCTATGTAATGACTGTTGGTATGCCTATAGAAATAAGCAACAATGTTACATTTTCAGTATTTCTAAATTCTTCTTTAGTAGCACTTCAAGAAACCCTTAAGAATGTGTTTTTAGCTATTTGGACATCAGCCTTTTTAGCTATTATTGTGTGTGCGTTTATTGTTTATTATATATCAGAGAGAATACTAATTAATCCACTAAGTAGTATAAATAAAACAGCTAGACAAATAGCAAGTGGAGAGTTTAACAATAGGGTTAATATTAAGTCAAGTGATGAAATAGGAGTACTTGCTGATTCATTTAACTCTATGGCAGATTCACTTGAAAATCTAGAAAATATGAGAAGAAGCTTCATTGGAAATGTATCACATGAACTTAGAACTCCTATGACTTCTATAAATGGTTTTGTAGAGGGAATGATAGATGGAACCATTGATAAGGATAACTGGGAAAAATATCTTAGGGTTGTTAATGGTGAAAGTAAAAGGCTTATGAGGATAATTAATGACCTATTAGACCTTGCAAAGTTAGAGTCAGGTGAGTTTTCAATGAATATGGGACATTTTCAGCTTAATGAACTTATAAGTGAATGTGTTATTAAGTTTGAGGAGAGAATTAACCAAAAGAACTTAGATATCAAGATTATTCTTCTTAAAGAGGGAGTAATAGCTAAGGGAGATAGGGATAGAATTAATCAGGTTATAACTAATCTTTTAGATAATGCAATTAAGTTTGCTAGAGAAAATGGAGCTATAGAAATAATGTGTGAGGCTAGGGGAGAAAAAGTATTTGTAAGTATATTTAATACCTCAGAGCCTATTCCAAGGGAAGAAATTAAGTATATATGGGAAAGATTTCATAAGGTAGACAAGGCCCGTCAAAGAGAAAGTGGAGTTGGACTTGGACTTTCAATTATAAGACAAATACTAAATCAGCACGGACAAACAATATGGGCACAGTCAAATCAAAGAGGAAATACGTTTAGTTTTACCCTTGATATTATAAATAACGATTAAGTTAGATGTATATTTAAGGATTATTCATAATTTCTTAAAATTAACTCTATATAATTTAAGGGTAAGGTTTAGTATAGGGATGCTAAACATCTATAACAAGTTAGGAGTGAATTTATTTGACTAGTGGGGATAAAGACGAGAAAAAAGTTGAGTCAACCATGTGGGAAAGTGGCGTAAAGTATATAGAGCCTCAAAAGTCTAAGAAAATTCCAAATGGACTTAAATTTATATTAATAGGTCTTGTGGTAGCACTAATTGGAGGTGCTACAGGAGCTTATTTTGTAAACCATGAATACAAAGTTGAAATAGATGCTAAAATTAAAAAGTTTGAAGAAAAGCAATCAGAAAGTATTCTAAATGGAAGTATAGCTAAGATTGCCCAAAAGGTAGGTCCAAGTATAGTTGGTATAAGCGAAACACATAAAAACTGGCTAGAAGAGGCTACTGGAGGAAGTTTAGGTTCAGGAATTATCTTTGATAAAAGAGGGTATATTGTTACAAATCAACACATTATCCACAATATTGACAGTATAACGGTTACCTTATCAGGCGGGAAAAGAGTTCCTGCTACAGTGGTAGGGGAAGATTATAAAAGTGATATTGCAATACTTAAGATTAATGTTGAAAATCTTACAGCAGCAAAATTTGGAGATTCGGATAAAATTAAAACAGGAGCAAGTGTAATTGGCATGGGAAATCCTCTAGGGGAGGAGTTTTCAGGTTCACTAACTCTTGGTGTTATTAGTGGTGTTAATAAGGTAATTAAGGTTGACGATAGAGTTATGCGTCTATATCAAACAGACATGACTTTAACTATGGGTAACAGTGGAGGTGCTGTTATAGATGAATACGGAAGTGTCATAGGTATAATTAATAATAAGCTAATGGCACTTGAAGGCGGTTCTTATATTATGCCTATTAATACAGCAAAACCTATAATAGATACTCTAATGAACTATGGTAAGGTAGATAAGCCTTTCCTTGGAGTTCGTACATTCCTAATTGATGAAGAAAGATCTAAACAGTATAATGTTCCAGTTGGTCTTGGAGTAGTTGAGGTTGTTGAAGGAACAACAGCTGAGAAATACAAAATTCAAAAGGGAGATATTATTATGGAGGTTAACGGAGGACGTGTAACCAAAATAACTGATATAACAGACCTTCTTGAAGGAAAGAAATCTGGGGATAAGATAAGTGTTAAGGTATTCAGAGGAAATAAGGAAGTTATAATTGAAACAATACTTGTTCAAAAATAATATAAAATATAAAAGGATGCTGGTTTC
>NZ_JAVWJB010000028.1:0-23889 GCF_036639235.1 Clostridium sp. | reverse complement strand
GTATTAGCAAGTGTACCTGTTTCAAACACCATAGTTTTTGTTGATTTAGGGAAAACACCCTTTTTAATTTCGTTTTCTGCCCTAGCTTCATCATAGCCCATTGTCATCCAAACTTCACCACTAGCATATAGTTGATCAAGTTTAGTTAAGCTTTCTGGATATGTAGTGCCCTTTTCCCATAAGTAAGGCTTAATTTCATTTAGGTATGACCATAAAGGCCTTGCTGACTCACTTAGAGTCTTTTCATCCATCTTGCCTAAATACTTCTCATATCCCCCAGTTGTTTCGTAAAATGCCTGTCTTACAAAAGCACTTCCTGTAAAATCTGTTGCTACAGGATAAGTTACTTTTCCTGGATTAGCCTTTACAAACTCCTTTAATTCACTAAATGACTTTGGTGGATTCTTTATTTTGTTTGAATCGTATATGTAAACAAATTGTACTTTCCCCCATGGGGCCTCAAGCCCATTAGTTTCTTCCCCAAAATCATACTTTATATCATTTGACTCTGAATTAACGTATTTATTAAAACTTTCAAGTTCACTTGTAAATGGACCATAAAGCACTTCACTTTCCTTAGCCATTTTAAAGTTTTCACCATTCATCCAAATAATATCAACGCTACCACTTTGCTTATTTTCTTTCTTTTCTACAATAAGCTTATTAATAACATCCTTCGGATCAGTAATTGGAACTCTTTTTAATATTATGTTTTTCTCATCCTTAAGTTTCGGTGCTACCCACTTATCAATATAATTATTAATAGAGTCGCTTCCCCCCCACATATGGATGTTAACTGTACTTTCTTTACTTTCTTCATTACTATTTTCTGTAGCACCATTATTTGAACATGATACAACTGAAATGGTAATTGAAAGTATCACTACAACTAGCATTAATCTAGCTATTAACCCCTTGCCTATCTTTCTCATATTTTACCTCCAAAACAATGTAATTTTGTATATTCTACAAAATCTTACATTGTATATAACACCTAATCAATATTTATAGAAAAAACCAATAGAAAATATATTTCTATTGGTTTTACTTATAATTATTCAACATATGACCTAAAATTATACTAATTTTGGTAGTTAATTTCAAGCGAGTCTATATACTCAAATACTTTAATATCATCTCTATCTAAATTCTCTTTTGTCATATCTACTGCATTAATATTGTTACCACTATATGTTTTGTAATAGTATACTATATTTTCAAGGTCCATACATGAAGTATATATAGTTTTTTCATCTATACCCTTATTGTTTAATACACTGCTTCCTATCATAGATACCCCTGACAGAATATGATAAAACTCGTTTATTCCCTGATTTATGTCGCTAATACTACCTATATTAGCCTTTAAGTATGATGACTTAATAAATCTTGATACAGATGATAAATCTCCTGGAAGCCCAACTGCACCAAGTCCTACTGCAAGAGGCTTAATTTCCTTACTACACCATACTGATTCTTTTGGCTGATTAGGGCTTAAGCCTATATATTGATTAATATTTGTTAAATGATAATCATAACTTGGAGTATTGGTTAAAACCCCTATACAGCTACTATCATAAATATTTAATCCATCAAAAGTTTTTTCAAGAACCACTGACTTTCCTGTTTTATCTGTAACCATCCAGTGAAGTGCTGCTATATACATACCTTCCTTAAATGGCTTATTTACTATGTTAACATTATCAATATTATCTAATAATGAATCAACACTTTCAAAGTTACCTAAAATCCACAGTATAAAGTCGTGGGGACCTAAATTAACCATACCGTCATAACATTCTTCCTCATAGCATGCAAAATCAGGAAAGTTTAATCCTGCACACGCAAGTCCTTTTTCATTGACAGCATCTGCATACATAGGGTGAGAATCTATTAAAGTTCCCATTCCAAGTATTGCATACTTTGTTGATTCTTCCTGTCCTGTTACAACATTATTATATTTAAAATTTCTAGGAGTTAGGTGTGGTGCTTGATAAAAGCTACCCTCAAGGTCCATATTCCTACCAAATAAGCACTTATTATTAGTTGTTTGTAATGTAATTGCTGTACACATATATATCACCTAGCCTTTATGTAATCATATTGTTAGTATACATAAAACTTGTGTTTTTTATGTGAAGATTAATCTCCTACTCCAAAATCTGTATTTTCAAATAAAACTTCAATTTTCTCTACTTTTTCTAAATATTTATACTCTTTTTCAAACCATCTAATTAACTCTTCGTCCCTTTCAACATCTGTTGAGTTCTCTGTAAAAATGTTTATGGTTCCATAATCAAAATGCTCCATAACAATATTTATATCACTTTTGATCATTTCCTTTGTTTGTCCCTTAATTCCTACCATCAAACATACTGACCTAAAATCCTTTTCAATATCACTATAACTATTAAACCTTGCATTTTTATTAAGATAGACATTACGAAACTCATTATTAAAGCTTTCAACTCCAATTTTATATACAACCTCTACACCAAAAAAGTCTCTCATTTCTTGAAGCTTACTTTTATAGCACCAATGTGACTCTAAAAATATTTTCTTAATACTCTTTTCTCTTACTATTTCTCGAATATATTCTAAACTTTCCCTTGGTATTTCAAAACAGCTTCCCGAATTAATAACCTCTAAAACTCCTATTTCTCCTGTTATATTATCTATAACACTTTTATTTAATTTGTTAACCTCGTCTAAATTACTAGAGTTATCCTCTATATAATCACAAAATCTACACTTACCCCAAATACATGGCATTGACTTAATAAGAACAATCTCCCTTGGATTTTTATCTTTTATAACGTTATATCTATCCATTTCATCTCCTATTTCTACGATACTTCACTTGTACTTTCTTCTCCAATATATTTTAACTTAAGGCTTTTAACAACTTTAAACACTAAGTAACACCCTATACTCTTATCTATAACTTCTGTTACTGCCTGCACAGCATATACCGATAAAATAGGATTTATATTTAATCCTTTAAGCATAGCTACTATTATACTAGACCCTGATGATGTTACTCCCCCAAATAGAATATAAACCACAGTACCTGCTGCAAGTGACGTAGCTAACCCTACAATTATTACCCTAAAAACAACTTGCTTCCTATCTAAAACCTTATTTTTAAATAAAAATCCTACTACCAATGCAGTTACAATTTGTGAAGGCATAAAGTAAATTGATATAGGATCAAATGTAATTCCATTGACTATTGCAGTTCCAACTCCTACAAATGCTCCATATATAGGACCAAGAATTACTGATGAAAGTATTGTTCCTATAGAGTCAAGATAAATTGGTAGCTTTAAAACCAAAGCTATGGTGCACCCTAGTAAATTAATCGATACTGAAAGCCCCATAATAATTAATTGTTTTGTTTTTGTATAATTCATTTTCTTCCTCTTTCCTAAATTATTTGACTTCTAGGCAAAGAAAAAATGCCCTAGGAACATCCCAGGACATTACTTAAATTTGCATAGCAAACAAGCCTACTTAATAGACCTAATGTACACAAAAAAGTCCTACTAAGGCTAGTAGGACAATAAGTCTTTTTCCCTAGTTTTTTATAGAGGGATGGTCACGAACCTCTACCACATAAATATGTGGGTTTTTATCATTATATCATATAACTATTATATTATTAATACACCTTAAATATTCTTATAAAACAGTCCGTGATTTACACAGTAATAATACAGTCTTCCTCTTCCCTGCTTCCTTATTCGTACACTTAAATTCCACTCAGGATATTGCTTAATTAAAAAACAGGAATCTCCTTTTACGTAGGCAACAAATCCTATATAATGCTCTTTAACCATCTGGTGCTTTGTAGTAATAAACATCTCATCTTCCACTGGCTCTATATTTAAAACATGATCATCCTCTTCTTTTTTAGGCTCTAATACTTTAAGCTTTCTACTACAACATTCAAGAACTAAATCCGATGTTGAAGTTATAATATTACCACATTTTTTACATACATAAAACTTTATCTTTCTCATATTATCTACACTTCCCCTATTAGTCTCATCTATCCCATTTAATATACTTTCTATCCTAATACCTAATATTTTAGATAAGTCAGGTAATAAAGTAATGTCTGGACATCCAAGCCCTCTTTCCCACTTACTAATAGTTTTATCACTTATATTCATTAAATCTGCTAAATTTTTCTGAGTCATATTTTTTTCTTTTCTAAGCTTATAAATAAGCCTTCCTACATTAGAACTATCCACTTACCTCACCTCTTAGTAATAATTTATATCATATACACTATACATTCAATAAACTATCCGTAGATAATAAAAGACCTACAAAAGCAGGTCTAATTATTATCAAGTATTAACTTTTTATTTCCTTCTATAAATGCAACAATATCATTAACTTCACTTTCAGTTGCACTTCTTTCCTTAAGATTTTCGTACCTTGCTATACCTTCCTTCTTTGATATAGTACTACCAACAACATCTCCAACTTCTTTAATATAATTACTAAACTCTTTAAAGCCTTCATGTGTGTACATATCATGGTGTGATGGTATATAATAATCTGCATCAATATCTATTAGGGCATCTATTAGCCAGTAAAGCTTTTCTCTTGTATAACTATAGTTTCCATTATACATATCGTTATACATAGCATCCCCTATAAAAACAACCTTCTCTCCTTCAACATTAACTATTACACAATCTTCTGAATGGTCGCATTCTATATGCTCAGCACTAACTATAACTCCTCCAATATCAATAGATACCTTACTGTCAAAAACTATATCACTTACTGGTATTTCTATATTACGATTATTATCTGGATGTTCAATTTTCATATGATCTTCACAAAACTTTATTTCTTCTCCAAGTAATACCCTTTCGTGAATAGCCTTATCAGTCCACTTTAACGTTTTCATCCACTTAAGCTTATCATCTGTTTTCTCATGTACAATATTTATTGCACCAATAGTTGTTACTCCAAACACATGATCCCAATGCCAATGGGTTAATAAAAGATATTTTATTGGTGGAATATCTAGCTTTGCTGTATATTTTAAAAGTTCATTTGCATGTTCCCTTGAATTACCTCCATCTATTACAAGTGAATAATCATCACCTACAACAAGCCCTAAAACAGGTCTGTCTCCATTTGAAACATAATCCATATAATAGACACGATCAGTTAACTTATTTAACATATGTATTCCTCCTTTACTTTTATATAATTTCTACCCTATTTATAAACATACTTTTATTTAATAGTATCAATTTTTCTATTTTTTAATATTATAATAACATATTACTATAATTTAAGTAGGGTAGATACTTAAGTTATCAAAACAACCCTAACCTAGCACCTCTTTAAATAGAGAAAAACACATTGAAATAATCAATGTGTTTTACATAACAATACATATTTATTTTAGTGTTACAAATTTAGCATCTGCCCATACTGTATGGTCCTGTGCATCATTTCCATTAGCCATATCTGTTATTAACCTAATTTCTTTTGCTCTGTTTAGTGGAATCTTAATAAGCTCTGAATCATCCTTACAAGTAAATTGTTTTGATTCATATACTACTGTTCCATCTAATACTATTTTATACTTAGCACTTGCTCTTGTACCACTTCTCATTGCACCATCAATACCTACTCTAACTGTAAAATAATCATATGAATTTCCTGTAAGATCATACTTAATTTCTGAGTTTGCATGTGCTCCAAGTCCCTTTGTGAAGGTTTTTTCTACTCCATTAACTAATAATGATATTGGCTTTAAGCTTGGTGATTTATCATTTTGAATTCCACCCCATCCTGATACAACCTTAGTATAAGGTAGATTTGTAATATATTCATGTCCTGCTGCAACCTGCACCTCTACAATTTTAGTAGATGTTAGCCCAGCATTAGTTAATTCATATATAACCTGATAACTTCCAGGTATAGCTGTATTTACCGTATTACTTTTAACTATAACTGAACCTGTAATATTTTCACCTGTATGTGTTAATCCTGTAACATAACTTAGTGGATTAAAACTTTGATTTTTTTCTAGTATAATACTTGAATCAGCCTTTAATACCGGTTGCTGTGAGTTATACTCTACTTTAGGTGAAGCATTTAACTTCATATCATATGCAATAACTTCGTACTTATTATTAATATTTATATCAACATTGCTATCTACAAAGCTATTACCACCTGTAAATCCAATAACTTTACCATCTCTATACACTTCATATCCAAGAATATTTTTATCATCCTCAGTATTTATATTAAAGCTCAGTGTATTTGTTCTATTAGTAGCATTGCCTACAATAGAATTAATTTCTGGCTTAACATTTGCTGTAAAACCAGTTCCAGTATACTGCAGTGCTGCACCTCTTAGATACCAAAGTTTCTTACTAGGCACTGGATACTTACTTATCTTATCAAGTGTTTCTCTAGATGCTTCAAATCCGTGTCTTTTAAAGTATTCTCCTAGGTTTAAATTCATAACTTCTGATGAGTACTCTATAAATATATCCCTCTTTTGCTGTTCATTTGCTATTGCTGGATACTTTTCTCTATAAAGTGCATTAATTTTACCCCAGTAATTATTATCATAAACCTGTAGCTGCCAGAACATACCTAATCTATCAAAAAGACCAACTTCATCAAATGTTTTTGTCCTAATATCTGGTGCAACCTGTGGATATACACCAGTTTCATATTTCACCCTGTCATTTGGGTTTCCATAATGGTAAGACATAATAAGTGATACCATATTATTAGTTACTTCACCCCAAGTTCTAGAACCCATATCCATTCTATGACCAAGCTCATGAATAAAGCCCCATGAGCTCTTCTTAATTCCCTCAGGATCATGAATCAATACCATTACATTTTTTTGTACACCTACATGATCTCCCGCTGCATACATTGCACCATAAGGCTGCATAAATCTAATCTGCTCCTTAGTAAACTTAGGATCATGAATTAACTTACTTCTATCTAAATTATATATCCCAAATAACTTCTCAAGAGTATCATCCCAAAACTTAGCTGCATTATTTGGATCAAGATTCTTTGTAACATATGCCTCATATGCACCTGTTGTAGTACATGCAAGCATCATTCTATCTGAATTTAATTCGGCAATATCTAGTACCTTGTTAGTCCCTGCTGCATTATCTTGATCAAGCTTAACCTTATAATCTATAAGCTCTTGTCTAAATGCCAAAGGGTCTTCCCCCTCATTAAATAATGGGAACTTATTGCCTCCCTCTATTCTTATAACTGGAGCAACAGGCTGCTGAAGTTCATCATACTGATTAACAATATAAATTGCCCCTCCCTTTTTAGGATTCGTTGGGTAATTACTTCCATATGGGAAGTCAGGTACTACAAACTCGTTAATCCCTGGCTTTAATCCAATGGTTTTCTGCCACCCCTTCCATGTTCCCTCATTTTGTGAGAATGAAACCTGTGGCATAGGGCCTGAATCCCCTGCTTCAACGTATAAAGTTACTACATCACCTGGCAGTGCATAAATTCCTGTTGATTGAAAGTTCATCCCAAGTCCAAACTTAAGATTATTTCCTGAATGACTCTTAATATCTCCCACCCTACGTGGTTTAATTATTCTTCCATCAGTATCCATTTCATTTCTAATAATCTTCTTTGCTATTTCTAATCTTTTAAGGTATTTATCCTTAATTGGATGATTCACAAGTTCCTGTTCCATTTGAGTTATTTTATCTAAGGAATTAAACTGGGATTTAAGTGATGAATAGGTTCTATCAGTAAACATTGAATCAATTTCATCTACAACCTTATCTTGCTTAAAGAATTTCAGTTCGGCAGCACTTGCCCATCCGTCATGTGGATCTACAAACTCAATTCTAAGTCTCTTAAAATCACTTGAATTAAACTTAAACTCTATTAGTGATTTTTCAGTTGAACTATTTCCCTGTGCAACAAGCTTAAAATCTTCTCCTGAATCTGTAAGTGATGAATAAATTTTCATTTCTCGAGGATATCCCTTATACCCATTATCCTGTCTAACAGCATAAACAAGTCTATTAATTGACTCTATTTTATCAAATGCTACTGTAACAGTATTCTTAAAAACAGATGAATTAGGCTTACCTGTTTCCCAGTGGGTACTTAAAATGTTGTCAAATGCCTTATTTAAACTGCTTGAAGCATATTGACCACCATTATTAACATAACTAATTGGCTTTACTTCAAATTTTGTACTATAGTCTAAATAATTTTCATGACTATAAAGATCGAACACCTGAGACTTAATATCTGATACCGCCTCCTGTGTTGATAATAGATTTACACCCTTTAGACTTTGCACCGTTTCAGCAAAGGCAGGTGTAATTACACTACCGCTTAAAATAGCTGCGATAGCTAAAGTTGAAATTGCTTTTTTCATTTTTTTACCTCCTATTGGTTATTAACCGCAGAAGTACATTCACCTTAGCAAAGAGTGTTGTACCCTTTGGCAACTGGCTGACATAGCTTAACGCCTTAGTCCCTATAGCTTTGCGTCACTAGATTTCCCTAGTTTTGCCTAAAACATATTATTCACTTTACTTATCGCATGTGCATTCAATCTCTTAATAAGAAAAAAATGTTTTTTGTACTCTTTGTTACAAATAAACAAAAGCTAGAGAATTTTCTCTAGCTCTAATATATTAAATATGTTTATTTTTACTCTTAACAAATCTTGTTATACCAACAGATAGAAATCCTAATACAAGGTATACTATTAAAGGTATTATAATACTTCTAATATTATAGAAAACTAATATAGGGGCCCAAATTGAAATAACTAATAGTCCACTTCCAATTAACATATCTAACAATGAATTATAAAGTAATCTTCCTTGAACTATAAATGCTAATGGAAAAATGAAATATATTCCTAAAATTATATACTTACTCTGTGGATATGTACTATCAATAAGTATTAGTCCAAGAACAATCAAGCTAGGAATTACCATAGATAATATTCTTTTCATTACATCCCCCTTTTAATAACCATTACTTTTTCTCCCTTAGAATCTACTTCTCCGTTAAATTTAAATCCTATGGATTCGTATAATCTAATTGCAAACTTATTATAATCGTACACACTTAAATAAATCTCATTACAATTATACTCGTCAAACAATCTTTTTATTAAATAAACTACTGATTTCTTACCATATCCCTTACCTTGATACCTATAGTCTATGAGTATTCTATCTAGCCAAACTCTGCCATAATATCCCTCATTTTCAAAATACCCATACATTGTAAATCCTACAACTTCACTTCCACTATAAATAGCTAGAGTTCTCCAGTTTGAAGCACTTCTTGCCTCTTCTATACATTCATCTACACTTTCAATAAAGCCTTCTTGATCACTTCTAATTTTAAGACTTAAAACTTCACTTAAATTATTTTTATCAATAGATTTAAAGTGTAAGTTCATTATTCCACATCCTAATCTTTATAAATTACTATTTACCAATTAAAATCTCAATAGTAATAAATATAGTATCATCAAATCACAAAAATATAAACATCTATACTTCAAAAACACTTACACCCTTATCTGATAACTGCTTACTTAATTTTATTATATCTTCAAAGTCCATAATAAGCTCACCTGATAACTTCTCAGCCTCATTAAACTTCTTAATTGCTAAATCCTTATTATCATCTAACATTAAAGATATTACTTCTTTCCCATAGTTATGGAACTTTGCATGTTTACTATCAATACTATCCCATGTTTCCCTAATATCTCTATTGAAAGGCTTAATTGAGTGATAGAAATGACCAAAAGCACACTTTTTATCATTTACCTGTAAAGGTAAAAGTTCTCCACTAGTTAATATCTTATTTAAGTTTGATAACCACCCCTTATGAGCAGTAATTGCATTATTAATTTGTGCTATAAAAGTATCGTTATCTAATGCATAATATTTATCACTTACAACCTTACCTATTAGTGATGCCGCCTTATCAAGTTCACCTTCTATTTCAGTTAAAGGTTTTATAACCTGTCCTATACTTCTACTAGTAGTATCTAGAACCTCTGCACTATTATTTAAAACATCAATATCCATATCACACTGGGCAATATTTTCTACAACCTCATCAAGTGATGCACTTATTTCTTCACTTGATGCTGCTATAGTTGTTACATCCTCCGATATACCATTTACATTTTCCCTGTTTTTTTTGCTAACTTCATTTAAGAAATATATCCTGTCATTTATTTTCTGAAATGCTTCCACTGTTAATTCAACACTATCTATACTTTTATTTGAAGCATCACCAATAGACTGAACAAAAGTATCCATATTACTTGTTAAGTTTTTAGTTTCTTCTGCAAGTTTTCTTATTTCCTGTGCAACAACGGAAAATCCTCTTCCACTCTCTCCTGCTCTACTTGCCTCTATTGAAGCATTTAAAGCTAGCAAATTGGTCTGATCTGAAATTCCATTAATAGATCTAATAACATCTTTCATATTAGTAATAAGGGTAATTAGCTCCCCCATATCATTCTTCATATTAGTTGATTGATTTATAGCTTTTTCTGAAAATAACTTTATTTCACCTAGCTGAACATCACTTTTTTCAGTTTCTAGTAATATTTCACTTGCATTATCAGACAGACGAACTATTGCCTCTGTTAACTCATTATAGGCCTGTTTAACCTCCTCAGTTGAACTTAATGTAGTTTCTGATGTAGTTTTAATACTCAATATTGTTTTATTAATATTATTAACTACCCTATTTAAATTCTCTTCCTTGCTTTGAAGAACCAAATCTAAACTACTAATTCCCATAACAGCCTTTAATATTATTGTTGCTAATTCTTCAATAGTTGATTTACCTATAGCAATTCTCTGTTTAATATTATTAATTTCTTTCATTAATTCAATATTTAGATTACAATCTATTTCAGTTAAATTTGATATACCATCTATTATCTTTTCAATTTTTCTATTTGCTAAATACATAATAACTTCCTCTTTTCAAATTTGTAACGATAATATCCTATTGTATTTTTTAATATATTTTAGCACATTTTGTAATCATTAAACAAATAGTAAAATTTTTTAATAATAAATTTCTATATATTTAAATATATAGAATGTTATTGAACATCAAATAACATCCTAAAATTTAACTCATTCTATAAATTCTTGCTCCTCCTTCAGGTGCTGCAGCTAAAAGTGACCTTGCACTTGAATCATATGAATGTGAAGCACATATTAAGTCCCCCTTATCATAGTCCACTATTATTAATGTATGATAAGGCTTCCTATCCTTATTATAAAGTGTAACAGCATCTCCACGACTTCCGTAATTATATATACTTCTAAAAGCTTCTAAATTTTCAAAGTATGAACTACTAAACTGCTCGTAAGCATTAGCATTAACAGACCAGTAATATGCAAATGCACTAGCCCCTCTCCATGTAGATGATATTAAATCAACAGCCCACTTATTTCTTGTTCTACAAAACCAATTTTTCATACTTGATGCATTATATCCTATCATAGGCTTACCACCTGCATGAAGAGCTTGGGATATAAAATTTGCACAATCTCCTCCATATCCTGAATAATGAGGATACTCTGGATTATACTCATATGCAAACCTAATTGCATAATCAACTGCCTCCTTCGGCGAATATGCAAATTTCGACTTAATATTATCTACAGGTATTAAATTATCATCATATATATTAAGAAGTGCATTTTTATATACATTTTCCATTTGTTTATAAGTTAAATTTTTATACTTAGGATTATTATAAATATCGTCATATATTTGTTTCTTATCCTCCAAAGAATTCTCCCTTAATAATTATTCTATAATTATTAGATATTATTAAAGAATAAACTTTAGTCCATATTTTTATATTAATTATTAATTATTACTAAATATTTAAACTTTAATAATAATTCAATAGGTTCACCTCATATTTACTTTATGCTAAACTTATTATGAGGTGTTTAATATGAAAAAATTAGTAAAAGTTGTTGGAGCAATAATTGAAAATGATAATAAAGAAATTCTTTGCGCTTTAAGATCACCTAAAATGTCTCTACCTAATTATTGGGAATTTCCTGGTGGTAAAATAGAGCCTAATGAAACAATAAAGCAAGCAATAGAAAGAGAAATACAAGAAGAACTATCTTGCACTATAGAATTTGAAAATATCTTTAATGATAATACACATGAATATGATAATTTTATTGTTAATCTAATTACAGTAAAATGCACACTTATATCTGGTATCCCAACAGCAAGTGAACACTCTAAGCTTATATGGCTTTCAAGGGATAATCTTGAATCACTTATTTGGGCACCAGCTGATGTTCCAGCAGTTAATCAACTTATAAAAGAGCAGGTATAAAATTTATATACCTGCTCTTTATATTAAATATAATCTTCTATTTTGCCGTAGCCTTTCTTTTCCATGTCCTTTTTCGGTATGAACCTAATGGCTGCTGAATTTATGCAGTACCTAAGTCCCCCCTTATCTACTGGACCATCTGGAAATACATGACCTAAATGACTATCAGAATCTGCACTTCTAACCTCTATTCTAGCCATTCCATGTGAATTATCATTTATTTCGTAAATTTTACTTTCGCTAATAGGCCTTGAAAATGCTGGCCATCCACAGCCTGATTCAAACTTATCATATGATAAAAATAAAGGCTTACCACTTACTATATCTACATAAATACCCTCTTCAAAATTATTATTGTATTCATTTGTATAGGGAGGTTCAGTACCATTCTCCTGAGTAACATAGTACTGAATATCTGTTAATCTTTCCTTAAGTTCCTCCTTATTGTAACTATTCATTATCCATGTTTTTTCAATATAGTCCTTACGACCTGATCCCTTATAATATAACTTATAGTGAAGAGGATTCTTCTTATAGTAATCCTGATGTTCCTCCTCAGCTAAATAAAATTCTTTTGCATTTAAGACTTCTACAGCTATAGGCTTATTAAACTTACCTGACTTTCCAAGTGAGTCTATATACTTAAGTGCAGCTTCCCTTTGAACCTCATCATAATAATAGACAGCTGTTTTATAAACTTCACCTCTATCATTAAACTGACCACCACTATCTGTTGGATCGATACTCCTGAAAAATATATCAAGTAGATCATTATATGAAATTACACTATTATCAAATTGAATTTCAACAACTTCTCTGTGACCTGTTCTCTTGCTCGCAACCTCTTCATAACTAGGATTCTTAACTTCTCCTCCTGAATAACCTACCTTAACACTTTTAACTCCTCTATACATATCAAACGGCTTAACCATACACCAAAAACATCCACCTGCAAACATAGCTCTATTTATATTATTCATCTAATCACCTCTATCTATATTATTTTCACTTTGTACTAATATTATAGATTAGCTTTTAAAATAAACAATACCTGATTTTTTTGTGACAATAATAAAAGGGCTAACAATTAGTTAGCCCTTTTATTATATATATTTTAAACTTCTAAGATAAAGATTTATACCTGTTTAATAAATTCTGTGTATAATCCACTAGGCATTATATTGTGTAACTTTAACTTTACAGTTATAGGCTTCTCCCCACTATATTCTATAGTATCTCCTTTACCTATATAAATATAAGGCTCAACTACACCATCTATTTCCCTATACTTTCTAACAAATAAGTGAAGATTAACACCATTTTCTTTATTATGTGTTATATTACGACCTCTATCTGAATTCTGTGACGTACTATTCGGACTTTGCCACTGGAACAAATCTCTATTTATAAACTTATCCTTGTAATTAATACTTTCTTTAATGCCCTCTTCCTTATGAAGGTCAATAAACAGAAAATACTCCTTATCATTTGTAATAAGTCCACTTCCTCTAAATGATGTATGTATCTTTGTATAATTTGAAAGTAGTGCCGCATCTATCATTTGATATTGACTATATAACTTAAAATATGGCACCCCATAATAATCACTGCTATAGTTGTTTTCGTACCTTATTAATCCATAATTTAAAACATCATCAATTAATTTTCTGTATTCCTTTTTCCAGAATATACTCTTATACTCATCAGGTATGTAAACTTCGTCTCCATTATAAATTATCCAATTAACATAATTCTTTAGCTGCGATGAATCATAATACTTTCCACTTAAATAATTAAATGAATGCTTAATGCTATCTTCATCTACTTCATCAATATACTTTGTGATTTCACATCTAGCATCCCCTATAGACATAGTTTGATTTTTAAGTAAACCCTTAATAATACTAAACTCATATGGTCTTTTCAAAGGTAGTTTATCTGTTAACTCCTTAAGAATTTTATAAAACACCTGATTTGATAATATATCTTCAAGCACATCATCATTTTCCATTTTAATAACAAACTCACTATATGTTTTAACCTTAGTTAAGAACCTTAAAGGATCTGGGGCTCCATCATACTTAGTATAATCTGTTAAGAAATATGGAACCCTTCCACCATTCATTTTCTTAAACTCAAGATATTCTTCCTTAAGGTATTTCATAGCATTAAAGTTCTCACTATTAAGCTGTTCTAAAATTCTTTCCTGGGCTATTCTATCCATTTGAATATTAGTACATCCTGGAATATTACTAAACTCAGTAGCTACTGCAACCTTAAGACTATCCTTATCATAAAACCTAGCTCCATTTAAGGCTATAGCTATTAGGAATGCTTTTTGATGATTTCCTATAAAGTCTAAAACGGTTAAAAACGACTTGTCCTTATACTTTCTAAGACCTCTTCCAAGCTGCTGAATAAATATAATAGGGGAACTTGTTGGTCTTAACATAAGCACTGAATTAATTGAAGGTATATCTACACCTTCATTAAAAATATCAACTGTAAATATTACTTCTAAATTATCTTCATCACACTCTAGTCTTCTAATTCCTTCTTCTCTCTCATCTGCCGTATTTTGTCCTGTTAAACAAATACTATTAATACCCTTTTTATTAAACTCTTCCGTCATATACATGGCATGATCTATATTAGCACAGAACCCTATGCATTTACGTTTGTCTCCATCAAAGCCATAAAAGTTCATCTTATCTATAATAAAATCAACTCTTTGATTAACCTTAAGTCTTTTTACTATTTCATCTATATTATTAAGATTTACATCACTTAAATCAACTTCATCAATATCTGTAATACCAAAATAGTGAAATGGAATAACAAGCTCTAACTCAAGAGCCTCCTTAAGCCTAACTTCTAATGCTATGTTACCATTAAAGACCTCATAAATATCAGCTCCATCACATCTTTCTGGAGTAGCTGTCATTCCAAGTAAAAACTTTGGATTAAAGTGACTAAGTACCCTTTCATATGTTGGACTTGATATGTGGTGAGCCTCATCAACAACAATATAGTCAAACTCCTCTGGGGAAAACCTATCAATATTATTATTCATAGACTGAATAGTTGAAAAAAGATACTTTGACTTTAAATCCTTACTGGTTCCTGTAAGAAAACCTGTAGTAATATTCTTATTTTTAACTATCTTTCTAAATGTCTTTTCTGCTGACCTTAAAATCTCTTCCCTGTGAACTAAGAATAACATCCTACTCGGATTAAACTGCATTACATCAAATGCTGACATATATGTTTTTCCTGTACCTGTTGCTGCAACAACAAGG
Source organism: Clostridium sp. (assembly GCF_036639235.1). GTDB lineage: Bacteria > Bacillota > Clostridia > Clostridiales > Caloramatoraceae > Clostridium_AB. Next base: position 8,163 of record NZ_JAVWJB010000028.1, on the reverse strand, counting down.
GATCTATCCTCACCAAGTTCTCTTAACCTATGTAGCTTTTTCATAGCCCTTACCTGCATATTATTTGGCTTAATTAATGCATAATCACTAAGTTCTATTGCACTTGAATCAGTAACCTTTTTAATGGTCTCTAAAAACTCAGTATATCTTTCAATAAACTCATCATCTACCACTGTTGTACAGTTCCAAAGATTAATATATTCTTCTATAATTTCCTTTGCAAAGCTATTTTCCTTTTTAGATATTACCCTAACATTCCACTCTATATTACTCTTTAATGCCCTTTGTGTAATATTAGATGAACCAATAATTATTTTATATTCATTTCCACCTTCAAAAATATATGCTTTTGTATGGAATCCCTTCTCCTTATCAGCTACAAATATTTTAAGGTCTATATTATTAAACTCTCTGATCCTGTCTAGTGCCTTAGGTTCTGTGAAGTTAAGATAGGTAGATGTGATTATCTGACCCTTAACCCCTCTTTCTTCTAGTTCTTTAAATGTATCAAGAAGTAGCTGCAGGCCGCTAAAATTAATAAATGCTACACTAAAATAAAACCTATCACATTCACTTAAGCACCTTTTAAGCTCATTTAATAGGTTTCCTCTATCAGAATTAGTAATAAGCTTGTTGGATACTAAATAATCCCTTTCTTCTATTTTAGAATATTCAGCACCGTAAATACCTTCTTCCCCTAAAACCTCTTTAGTTAAATCTATATTATCATCAAGTAAATCCTTCATTTTTCCTCCAAACAACTTATAACCTTTATTTTCTAATTAATTACGATTATACCTAACTAACTGTCTTTTCTAAACCTAATAGCCTAATCTTTTAACTAAAAACAACTCAACTTATATCTTTTATATTATTAATGGGCCTTTTAACCTTAAATATCTTAGTTTCTGACAGGGTATACACTACAAGTGATAACCATATAAACCCAAAACTAATTAAGTGGGCTCTTGTAAATTCTTCTCCAAATACAAATACACCTAAAAATAGACTCATTGTAGGAGAGATATATTGTATAAATCCAAGAGTTGATAAAGGAATTCTCTTAGCTCCAAGTCCAAATAACATTAATGGTGCTGCGGTTGCTATTCCAGCCCCTACAACAAGCATTGTTTGAAATACAGATATATTTCCTAATGCTCCCTTACCAGAAGCTTGTACAAATATAATATAAGTTAGTGCCAGTGGGGTAACCATTGCTGTTTCAATAAATAGTGATACTATAGCACCTGCATTAGTAAGTTTTTTAAGGAGTCCATATAATGCAAATGTAACTGCAAGGCTTACTGATATCCATGGAAATTTACCATATTGAAATGTTAAGAATAACACTCCACAGGATGCTAATATAAGTGCACTTATCTGCCCTATTGATAATTTTTCTTTTAAAAATACTACTCCAAAAAATACGACTACTAAAGGATTAATATAATATCCAAGGCTAGCCTCAACCATATGACCACTATTAACTGACCATATATAAAGTCCCCAGTTAATAGTTACCATAGCAGCAGACATTAAAATAACTATTATGTTCCTTTTTATCTTAATCACTTCTATAGTTTCTTTAATATGCTTACCACATATTATTAAAACCCCTACAAATATAAATGCCCAAAATATTCTATGGGCTAGTATTTCAAATGAAGGCACGTTAGATATTGCCTTCCAATATAAAGGTAATACCCCCCAAAGCAAATAGGATAATGCTGCATAAATAATTCCTAACTTTAAATCCTTATTCATTTTATGACCTCTCTCTAGCTAATAATAATTAATTATCATATTATCATATTTCCTTGGTAATATATAGAATATAATACTCTTTCAAGATAACTATTGTTAATTGATATATTTTATCATTTACTTTTCACTATCAATTCATTATAATTAGCATAATAAACGTATATTATGCTGATGCAGTAGGAGATAGAAATGGATAATAATTATAGAATTTTACTTTATTACAAATTTAAAAATATTGATAATCCTGAGGAATTTACAAAAACTCATCTTAATCTATGCAAAGATCTAAACCTTAAAGGTAGAATATTAATAGCACATGAGGGTATTAATGGCACTTGTTCTGGTACTATTGAAGATACTGAAAAGTATATGTTAGCCCTTAAGTCAATTAATGGATTTGAAGATACTGTTTTCAAAATAGATGAAAGCACTGGTCATAGCTTTAATAAGCTTTATGTAAGACATAGAAATAGCATATTAACTCTTTTACCTGAAGATGATGTTAACCCTAATGATAAGGTAGGTACCTATCTAAAACCGAAGGAGTTTTACGAAATGCTTCAAAACGATGATGTTATTATTGTTGACGGTAGAAATGACTATGAATATGAAATTGGACATTTTAGAGGTGCAATTAAGCCTACAGTAAATAACTTTAAAGAATTTCCTAAGTGGATTGACGATACATTAGGAGATATGAAGGATAAAAAGATTTTATCTTACTGTACTGGTGGAATTAGATGCGAAAAGCTTACAGGTGTATTTCTAAATAAAGGCTTTAAAGAAGTCTATCATCTTGATGGTGGAATTGTATCCTACGGAAAAGATGAAGAAGTTAAAGGAAGACTTTGGGATGGTAAATGCTATGTATTTGATAATAGGATTTCTGTTCCCATAAATAGAACAGAAGAAGATATGGTTATATCTAAATGCTCTATTTGTAATGAACCATCGGATAGATATATTAACTGTAGAAATGATGATTGTCATGACCAATTCATTTGCTGTGAAAGCTGTAGCTCTACCACAAATGATTTCTGCTCTACTACTTGTAGTGATTATGTAATTAATAATCCAGAGCGTGATGCTCTGACTAGATTACAAAGAAAAAAAGAACTTTATGAATTATATAACCAAAATCATGATATGTATAAATATATTGCTGATAAATTAAATAATAAATAAAATAAGCCTTGAAGCTGTAGAAAATCTACATATTCAAGGCTTTTAAACTATAAAGCGATCTTAATTGAGTATTTCAGCTAAACTTGCTGTTAACTTATCTAGTTCATTAGCATCCTTACTAACTTCGTTAATAGATGCTGTTTCCTCTTCTATTTTTGCCATTATCTCTTGTATAAGTGCTGAGTTATTACTTGTTGTATCTGTTATTTCTTCCATATTACTATATATAACCCTTGAAAGTTTACTTAACTCACCTATTCTTTCTTGTACTAGGCTTGTTTTTTCTATTGTGCTATTTATAGTGTTTTTCATTTCTTCTAAAATTTGCTCAACACTCCCCTTAGCCTCTTCACTTTCTAGAACACTCTTCTTACCCTCTTCAACATTTACACCAACTAAGTTAATCATTGAATAAAGCTTTACTATAATATCAGATATGTTTGAAGTTGCTTCCTTTGATTGTGTTGCAAGAGATCGTATGCTATTAGCTACAACGCTAAATCCACGTCCATGCTCACCTGCTCTAGCTGACTCAATAGCAGCATTTAATGCAAGTAAATTGGTTTGATCTGATATTCCTTCTATTGTTTGAACAATAGAGTGTACATTAGTCATTTGACTATTAAGCTCGTCCATAACTTCCTTTGTATTATAAACTACATTTTTCACTTCATCCATACTATTAAATAATACACCAAATTTTACTATACCATCATCAATTGCTTGATTAGCATTATTTGAATATACCATCATTTCATTAGAATCATTTAAAGCAGCTTTGATATTTCTATCAATTTTTGTTATAGACTTATTAGTATCAACAATGCTCTCTGTTTCACTTATTATTCTCTCTGTAAATAATGCAACCGAATCCGTTATATACTTAGATGTCTCTTCTATATCCTGCATACTATTTTTTACTGTTGAGCTTATATCACTTATAAACTGTGAGCTTTCATCAATTTTTAGTAATAATTCCTCTACTTTTTCTGTTTTTTCCTCAGCCTCTTTTGATGCTGTTATAGCCTTAATAGTAAGTTTCATTCCAAGTTTATTAGAAATAATCAGACAACTACACATTAAAATAAAGTATATATTAATAGTTATTATTATACTTGCATTAGCATTTATAAATACTATATCCTTATATGTTAAATACCCTAAATTAATAATTAAAATTCCTAAAATCATATTAAGTGTAGATACCTTATAATCATTATATAATGTAAGTATTCCAGCACCTGCAAACACGTTAACTATTACCATATACTGAATATCTGGATTACATGGTAGAAAATAAAATGAAATAACAGCATATATAACTGTTAATATATACTTTGCAGACTTCTCCATTTTCCCATTATAAACTGCAATACCTATTAACATTATACCTACTATCGACCCTCCACCAACTACTACTCTTATAATAGGATTTGGATACTTAAGCATTATAATTATTGCTGTTAATATCATTAATGAAGCTGCAAGATTAAATACTAGTTTGTTATTTGAATGTTCGCTTGCCATACCTTCTCCTCATTTCACCTTAGTATATAAATTTTTCTCATATGTAAATTGTATAAGTATGTTTACTATTTGCTATATTACCCTAACAAAGCAGCTATAGTATAAAACCTAGGTTTACTCTATAGCTGCTAATTGTTAAAATTACTTTACTCTCTGTACCCCTGGTAATGTATACTCACCTGTAAACCAAGCTTTTCCTGGCATATATGCTCTGAAAATCATATGGAATGGCTTATCCTTAGGTGCTGGTAACCAATTACTTTCATTACCCACTGGTGGCTCACTTTGAATATAAATTGTTAATGATCCATCTGCATTGTACTTAAGGTCTGTATCAACATCTCTAATTGCATATTTGTTTACTGGGTTATTTACAAGGCAATGTGTTTCTGAATCATACATAGTTAATGACCAAAATGCATCAACTGGAGGAATACTTCCTGCTGGGAATGTTAACGTATACTTATTAGCCCCATTATATCTAACATTATCAACATCCTGCTTTGTTGATGGATAATATGCTTCTTCAGCAGTATTTCCACCAATACCACCTCTTGCGCACATTGCTCTTAAGAAGTAGTTTTGACCAAACTTACCTACTTCCTTAGATCCACTCCATCCATTAACAGATGCTGTTGGCATACTCATAACATATGTAATTAACTGCTCTGTTTTAACAGCGGCACTCGCAAAAACTTCCTTCATTTCAGGTGAAAGATCTTCTATATCAAAATCTGAATTAGGACCGATTCCTATTGAATCAAACTTAGCCATTAAAGCAGCCTCTTCCTTTGGCATACCTATTTCATCTAAAATATCATTTAAAACTTCAAAGTACTCTATTTTTCCATATACATTTTGACTTAACTGCATACCCTCATCTTCCTGTGGATATGTTTTCTTAAGTGCATCTCTACCGTGCTTTTTATACTCATCAAGTGGTACTATATTATACTTATCTTGAAGTGCATGAACTGCTGGCAAATCAGCCTTATCCTTGCAGAATGTTCTTGGGAAAATCCAAGTGTAGTTAGTATCAACCTTGATTACCCCATCTACATTAGCATCAATTTCTCCCTTAAATTCAGGACCTACTATTGCATAGAAACCTTCCTTAGTACCAGTAGTTCTAGTCCCTATATACCCTTCTATGTTGCTGTACATATCATTAATCTGAATAGAATAATACCTACTTCCCATATCTGGCACATAAACAATAACAGGCTGCTCCTCAAGGTCAACCCATGCACCTGAGTAAAGAACATCAATATTTGGTGCTCTAAGTCTTGTTGTTTCAGGTACTGCAAAATTTCTAACATGATAGAACTCCCCAAGTGGTGCCCACTCCGTATCCCCTTGATATTGAGGATGAGTCATTAGATACTTAGATCTTTCCATTTCTACAAGTGAAAGACCATAGATATAAGCTTCCTGTGCTATTTTTGCTACTTCTTCTTTACTAACTGTTATGTTAGTATCAACTTCTTTAGTTTGCTTTTCATTTGCATAAACAGGTAGTACACTAGTTGACACAAGCACTGCTGTTAATACCATAGCAAAAACTTTTCTGATTGCATTTCTCATATTTTTAACTCCTTTAAAATAATGTAATGTTTTACATTACTGTATCGTAGCGCTTCTAGAAAACTTTAGCAATTTTCGTCATATTTCCCCATTTTTTTATCCCTCCAAATATACTAATTGGTTAAACGTTTAGTTAAGCCTAATAATGGATAAACTACAAACTATACGGAGGTGAATAAATGGATATTAAACATATTCTTGAAATACTTATTTTTACTATTCAAGGGCTATCAATTATTATTTTAGCTTTTGGAGTTATACTCAGCTTTTTAAAATTTTTAAAGTTAGAATTAACCACCAAAAATAAATCTAATAAAGCAAAACTTATAACCGCAATTAAAAACTATTTAGCTTCCTATATTCTATTAGGACTTGAACTATTAATAAGTGCTGATATTATAGAATCTATTGTAAACCCTTCCATTGAAGATATCTTAAGGCTAGCAGCTATTGTAATAATTAGAACTGTAATATCCTACTTCCTAAACAAAGAAATGAAATCAGATGAAAATAATAAGTCAATAAAAAGTGCTAGTGAACTTAACTAATCACTAGCACTTTCAATTATATTTTTAAGAATTCTAATCTGCTCTTAATTCCTTTAATCTCCATAGGCTTATGGAAGCCGCTATAACAAAAATTATTATTAATGGAATAAACACATCCATTTGAAATTTTGAATTTATCATTGACTCAAATCCCCATGTAGCAGGAAATACATTGCCTACTATCTGTAATATCTCCGGCAGCATATTGGATGGAAACATTATTCCCGAAAGCATGATTGATGGAAGGAATATAAACTGTGATATCATTGTTAACCTTGACTGGCTCTTAACTACTAATCCAAGAACTGTTCCAATAACTAAGCTAACTACTAAGAAAATAATTAGGCTAATAAAGTATAACCCTATATTAGTTGGAACAGATGCGTTAAATGCTATTTGTGCCATAAAAAATATAACTAAACTCATAACAAATAGGTGAATAAACCCTGATATAAAATTGTTTATTACTGCTGTCCAAAGAGGAATACCTGCTACCCTATAGGATTTCTTGATATCACTTCTAAAAACCTCTATTAAAGGATTTGGAGAACCTATAATTGCTCCCATAGTAACGCCAAAAACAGTCATAGATGGAATTAGTGTTTTATATGCTATAGGATCAATTGATGTAAATATTCCCCCCATAAACATAAAAAATACTATTGGAACTATATAGTATGTTATTAATATTCCCTTGTTTCTTAAATCAAGTTTCCACTGAAGTAAAATACCATATAAAAATCCTCCCATTACTTCTCCCCCCTTGCAATATTCATAAAACTATCTTCTAGGGTTAAAGTTTCAACCTTAACATCTGCTACCTCTATATTTTCTCTTTTAGCTAAGCTAAGTATTTCAAGTAACCCTTCATGTATTTTACTACATTCAAACACATGGTAATCCTTCTCTACTCCTTTGTATATGTAGTCATTAGAATAATCATTCCCAAAGTTCCTACTTATCTTCATATATATTCTATAGGTACGTTTCATGTTGTTAATAAGTTCATTTACTTTACCTAAATAAGCTATTTCACCATCTTTTAAAATCGCTAAAGTGTCACATAGACTTTCAACCTCTGCCATATCATGGCTAGCCATAATTATTGTTTTTCCTATGGATTTAAGTCTTCTAATTTCTTCATGTAAAGCGACCCTTCCCTCTACATCAAGTCCTGCAGTAGGCTCATCAAGAAATATAATCTCTGGATTTCCTGTCATTGCCAAAGCTAAGTGTAGTCTCCTCTTTTGCCCTGTAGACATAAACTTATATTCTTTTTTTAGTATTTCACTTACCCCTAACCTATTTACAAAATCTAAGTCTACCTCTGTTTTATTCCACTTTGCATATAACTTTAGAGCCTCTATTCCTCTTATTCCTTCTGGAAGTGTTGATGACTGTAACTGTACTCCTATTTTCCCATTTACTAAAATCTCTCCAGAATTATATCTACGAATTCCCTCAATACACTCTAAAGTTGTTGTTTTTCCTGCACCATTAGTACCTAGTAAAGCAAATATCTCTCCCTTAGAAACTTCAAATGAAATTCCCTTAA
>NZ_JAVWJB010000027.1:21619-23991 GCF_036639235.1 Clostridium sp. | reverse complement strand
TATTCCTCCAAATGCTGGTACTAGTTGATGTAGTATAAGACCTACTGCAAATAAAACTCCTGATAATGTAATGTTTTTTGTATTCATATTAATCCACTCCTCAATTTCTTTTTAAGTTTATATAAATTCTGATTTATAAGAAGTGTTCACGTCATAAATATCCCTCCTAAATTAAATTTAGGCAAACAAAAAAGCCCTTCGCCCTACAATAATAGGACGAAAGACTGTGCTTCCGTGGTGCCACCTAAATTAGATGAAATTCATCTCTCTCAAAGGATACGGAAAATAAATTCGATATCCCGCTTCTATAACGTGAAGCAAACGGCACAGGCTACTATAATTTCACCCTGCTTCTCATGAACCCATTCAGTATACCAATCAGTATCGAGCTTACACTACCCTCGATTCGCTGTAACCTATGCATATACCTACTCTTTTCAATCAAAGAATTTGTAAGGTAAAGGCTTATTTAATTTGCTAATTCATTATATGCTTAAGTTTTAAAATGTGTCAAGGATTTTTTTCTTAGAAATACTATGTTGTTGAGTGGATTTATTAAATATGTTATACTTTATTATGTTAATTTACGTTAATAATTTTGTATACTAGAAAAGGGAGGAAACACATGGAACCGGTTGTTAAGTACGAACTGATAAAGCGTTGTAAACAATCTGGGGCAAGACTTGGAAGAATTCATACTCCACACGGAATTATAGAAACTCCAATATTTATGCCAGTTGGAACACAAGCGACTGTTAAGGCTATGACCCCACACGAGCTTAAAGATATAGGTTCACAGATTATATTAAGTAACACGTATCACTTATTCCTAAGACCAGGACACAAGTTAATAGAAAGAGCAGGGGGACTTCATAAGTTTATGAATTGGGATAGACCGATTCTAACTGATAGTGGAGGATTCCAGGTATTTAGTTTAACTGATCTTAGAAAGATTGAAGAAGAAGGGGTAACCTTTAAGTCACATATAGATGGGTCAAAGCAGTTCCTATCTCCTGAAATAGCAATGGAAATACAGAATTCTTTAGGTTCTGATATTATGATGGCATTTGATGAATGTCCACCATATACAGCAGATTATGACTATACTAAGAATTCTCTTCATATGACATTAAGATGGGCAGAAAGATGCCTTAAAGCCCATAAGAAGCCTGATCAGCAGGCACTATTTGGTATTATTCAAGGGGGTATGTTTAAGGACCTTCGTGAAGAAGCGCTAGATGAGATGGTTAAGATGGATTTCCCAGGATATGCTCTTGGAGGACTAAGTATTGGTGAGCCTCATGAGACTATGGTAGAAGTTCTTCAGTGGGTAGCTGAGAAGATGCCTGAGAACAAGCCAAGATATTTAATGGGAATTGGAAGTCCAGATTATATTTTTGATGCAGTACTTAATGGTATAGATATGTTTGACTGTGTACTACAGACAAGAATAGCTAGAAATGGTACAGTATTCACAAGTAATGGTAAATTAGTAGTTAAGAATGCTAAGTATGCTGAAGATATGAGACCACTTGATGAAGAGTGTGATTGTTATGCATGCCAGCATTTTTCAAGGAGTTATATAAGACATTTATTTAAGGCTAACGAGATACTTGGGGTAAGACTTACATCTATTCACAACCTTAGATTTACACTAAGACTTGTTGAACAGATTAGAGAAGCAATTCAGAACGATTGTCTATTAGACTTTAGAGATGAGTTTTACAGAAAATTTGGCTACACAAATATCATTAAATAGGTTAGGAGGCTGAAAAATGGAAATGAACTTAATTTTCTTAGTACTGATGTTCGGTGTGTTCTACTTTATGATAATTAGACCACAGAAGAAGAGACAACAACAGTACAAAGAAATGCTTAATGCTCTTAAAGTAGGAGACAAGATTATTACTATTGGAGGAATCCATGGTAAGGTTGTTAAGATTGATGAAGACAAAGTATCAATTTTAACTGGTAAGGCTAACAAGACTAAGCTAGTTATGCTAAAATCTGCAATTGATCGTGTTAATAACTAGTATTAGATTTTAATTTTAATTTGAATTGGAGGGCTACACTATGATGGCTGCAAATATAATTTCATTAGTATTAATTTTTGCTGTGTTCTACTTTATGATAATTAGACCACAGAAGAAAAGACAACAACAACATAACCAAATGATGGAGAACCTAAGAAGTGGAGATAAAATAGTTACTATCGGGGGAATCCACGGTAAGGTAATAGCTATTAACGGTGAAACTATTATCATCGAAACAGGTGACGGAGAAGACACTACTCTAGTAATGTCAAAGGTTGCTATTGCTCAAGTTGTTGAAGACGAGAAGAAGGAAGAAGTTAAGACTATTGAAGCAAGCGA
>NZ_JAVWJB010000027.1:19858-21519 GCF_036639235.1 Clostridium sp. | reverse complement strand
TTATAAGAATACAAATAATCCACCTTTCATATGTATTACTATGGAGGTGGATTTTCTTATGGAAAGTATGAAGGAAAAAGACAAACTTTATATTACATACCTAAAGGCAGTTATAGGAGCAGGGGTATTATCAATAGTTCTTTTAATTTTAGCTTCTATTATGTTCTATTTTATGAAATTTACAGACGGTCAAATGAATACAGCAGTATGGGTTATAACAGTTCTATCAATTTGCTATGCAGGAATCTACGGGGCTATGAAAATAGGTTCAAAGGGATTCCTACATGGGGCGGTTCTTGGAGGCTTATATACTCTACTTGTTGGTGTGGTTGGAATGCTTACTGAATCAGGACAAGTTAACATGTATTCGTTTATAGTAACCCTTGTAATGTCATTAATAGTTGGAATGCTTTCAGGTATGATTGGCGTAACACTTAGAAGATAAGCTAATTAATTTATTGAGAAACACTATGAGGTATGCTATAATCTATAAGGTAACTTTAAGATTACGTGTTACATAGGACTCATTAAGTAGTTTTAGCTTTTATGAAGGAGGGTTTTATCATGAAGCATATAAAGACTATTAACTTAGGTGCTTTAAAGGCTAGCATAAGTAAGCCAGGTTGCAAGGAGTGTGCTAACTCATGTCAATCAGCTTGTAAAACTTCATGTACAGTAGCTAACCTTGAATGTGAAAACAACTAATGGTTTAGGCAGTAACTTGAGTGTTACTGCTTTTTAACTTTTTTAGGAGGAAAATATATGAAAATTCATAAGTTTGAGCAATGTGGTTTAAAGATTTTAATAGATGTTCACAGTGGGGCAATTCATGTTATAGATGACGTTGTTTATGACATACTAGACCACTATAAAGATAAGAAACTTACAGAGAACGTTAATGAGCTTAATAGCAAGTATAGTGAGGCTCAAATTAAAGAGGGTATTGAGGAAATAGAGTATTTAATAAATCAAGGGATGCTATTTACTGAGGACCCTTATAAGGAAATGGTTCTAAATGATGATGGACCGAACTTTGTTAAGGCTATGTGTCTAAACATTGCACATGACTGTAATCTAAAATGTAAGTACTGCTTTGCATGTGAAGGTGAATATCATGGTGAGCGTAGCATGATGTCAGCTGAGGTTGGTAAGAAGGCTATTGACTTTGTAATCAAAACATCAGGACCTAGAAGAAATATTGAGGTTGATTTATTTGGTGGAGAGCCATTAATGAACTTTAAAACTGTTAAAGAAATTGTTGAGTACGGAAAAACAGAAGGTCCAAAGCATAACAAAAACATTAGATTTACTATGACAACAAATGCAACACTACTTAATGATGAAAATATGAAATATATTGATGAGAACATGGGTAACGTAATCTTAAGTATAGACGGAAGACGTGAAGTTAACGATAATATAAGAACAAGATATGATGGAAGCGGAACATATGACGCTATTCTACCTAAGATTAAAAAGATGGTAGATATGAGGGACAAGTCTAAACAGTACTATGTAAGAGGTACGTTTACAAGGGACAACCTAGATTTTTATGAAGATGTTATGGCAATGGCAAACGAAGGATTTAAGGAAGTTTCTAACGAGCCAGTTGTTCTTGAAGATGGACATCCTCTAGCGTTAAGATATGAAGATCTTCCAGT
>NZ_JAVWJB010000027.1:15990-19758 GCF_036639235.1 Clostridium sp. | reverse complement strand
TTCTACTGTAGTGGTGGATGCCAAGCTAATAACTATAGCTTTAATAAGGATATTCACGTTCCTTATGAACTTGGTTGTGAAATGATGAAAAAGAGAATCGAGTGTGCTATAGCAATAAAAGCTAAGTTAATCGAAGAATAATAAAAAAAGCTGGGCCTTAGTTTAGGCTCAGCTTTTTCTATTATTATCAAGACCTATAGATGACACAACAAGTCCGGCAAATGATACGAAAATCCCAATAGCAGAACTTGGAGATATTAAGGTTAATTCAATTCCGAACAGGGAAATTGCAATGCCATATAGAATAAGCTTCATATATTCACATCCAATACTTTTTCTATATTATAACATTTATTTAAATAAATTGGAATAAATAACCTTGTATATAATTACTTAGGTTTGACTAACAAAATTACCAGTTGTATAATTATCCTAGCGTAAAATGAAGGAGGGAGAGGTATGAAGAAAAAAGCTGCACTTAAGTTTATTATATCTATAGCATTTATTTTTGTTGTAGGATATGTGCTAGCATTTGGAGTTAATGTTGGTAAGAACTTTAAGATACTATCTTTAGGTGAAAGCTTAAAGCCAGGACTTGACCTTAAAGGTGGAGTATACATAGAAGAGGAAATCAAAGGTGACAAGGTAGATAGGGAAACACTACAAAGAACTAAGGAACTCTTAGAACTAAGAGTTAATGGACTTGGTGTATCCGAGGCTGTTGTTGCTATTTCAGGAGATAACAGAATAAGAATAGAGATTCCAGGTATTTACGATGCCCAGAAGGCTCTAGATCAGGTTGGTAGAACTGGAAAGCTTCAGTTTAAGGGACCAGATAACAAAACAGTACTTGAGGGTACAGATGTTAAAACAGCTTCAGTTGGAATGGATGGCCAAACTAACAGACCTGTTGTACAGCTTAAGTTAACAGAAGAGGGTACTAAAAAGTTTGCAAAGGCAACTCAGGAATACCTGAATAAGCCAATATCAATATATATGGATAGTGATCTTATAAGCTCACCTGTAGTTAATAGTGTAATTGCTAATGGTGAGGCTATTATTACAGGAAGCTCAGATGTTGCAGAGGCAGAAAGACTAGCAGGGCTAATTAAATCAGGTTCACTGCCTGTACAGTTAGAGCCAGCTACGGTTAAGACAATAGGACCATCACTTGGGGCAGAAGCTATACCAACAAGTGTTATGGCTACAATTGTCGGAGTAGTATTAATAATGATATTTATGATTTCTATTTATAGAATACCAGGACTTATTGCAAGTATTGCATTACTTGTATATATCATGTTAACCCTAGTTATATTTATTAACATAGGTGCAACAATGACACTTCCAGGTATTGCAGGATTACTTTTATCTATTGGTATGGCAGTTGATGCTAATGTACTAATATTTGAAAGAACTAAGGAAGAGTTAAGACTAGGTAAGTCTTTAAGTACTTCAGTTGATGCAGGATTCAAAAGAGCCTTATCATCAATTCTTGACTCTAACGTAACTACACTTATAGCAGGGTTCTCACTTTACTTCTTAGGTTCAGGTTCAGTTAAGGGGTTTGCCCTAACACTTAACATAGGAGTTATTTGTAGTATGTTAACTGCTATTATTGTTACAAGATTCCTATTAACATCATTCGTTGATACAGGTTGGGTAAAGAACCCTAGACTTTATAGTAGGAAGTAGGGGGGAGGTTTACTTATGAAAGACGAAAAGATTTTTAAAATAGTCGAGAAATCAAGATTATGGTTTATAATATCGGCGGTTATTATAGTAATTTCCTTAGGGTCACTATTTGTTCGTGGACTTAACTTTGGTATAGACTTTGTTGGTGGAACAGTAGTAACTATTAATATGGAAAAGGATTACGATGTAACTAAGGTCAGAAAAATAGCAGAAAAATACGATAAGTCAGTACAGGTTCAGTCTGTTGAAGGTAATGAGGTTACAATTAGAAGTAATACATTTACTGATAAGGATATAGATTCACTTTTCAAGGAAGTAAAGAAGGAATTTAGTCTTAAGGATAGTCAACCACTATCAGCAGAAAGAATAGGACCATCAATTGGTAAGGAGCTTACTCAAAAAGCATTTCTATCATCAATAGTTGCTGTTCTAGGTATTCTGATTTATATTAGTTTTAGATTTGAGTGGAGATTCGGTGTTGCAGCTATAGCATCACTTATCCATGACTTAATAATTACAATTGGTATATTCTCATTATTCCAAATACCAATTAACTCAAGCTTTATGGCTGCAGTGTTAACAATACTAGGATATTCAATAAACGACTCAGTTGTTGTGTTTGATAGAATTCGTGAAAACTCACGTAAGAAAATTTACAAAACAAACACGTTACTTGGAGATGCCAGCTTAACACAAACAATGGCAAGATCAATTAATACTATACTTACAGTTTTAATAGCGATTACAACCCTATATATTATGGGAGTATCAGCTGTTAAGGAATTTGTTCTTCCACTGATTATAGGAATTGGATTTGGAGGATATTCATCTATCTTCATAGCAGTTCCTGTATGGGCAAAGCTTGCTGATAAATATAAGAAAAAGTTATAAGAAAATTATAATAAAAAGAAGAAAAAGGGAAGATTATATAGTCTTCCCTTTTGTTTTTCCTAATTTCTTAATGTTTTTTAAAAAATTCTACAAATCTTTTATGTTTTTTATATATTTTTCATTGATTATACATATCAAGACAATGTATAATATTATATGCTTTCAATTATTCTAAGGGGTACATGCTATGAAGAAATGGATTATAAAAAAGACTAATAATAGCTTAACAAAATTACATAGCAATGAGTTTCTAAATAGACTACTGTTATCTAGGGAAATAGACAACAGCGAAGAGGCGAACCTATTTTTAAACCCCTTAATAGACAATCTTTATGACCCATTTATGTTTAAGGATATGAACAGGGCTATTGAAAGAATAGACGAGGTTATAAAGAAAGGACAAAAGATTACTATTTACGGAGACTATGATGTTGACGGTATAACTAGCACATCAATATTATTTAGGGCATTTACTAAGCTAGGAATTGATGTTAGCTATTACTTGCCAGATAGAATAAACGAAGGCTATGGACTTAATTTTGATGCTATTAACTATTTGAAGAGTCTTAAGACGGATCTTATAATTACTGTGGACTGTGGAATATCAGCCTTTGAAGAGGTTAAGTATATTAAATCTCTAGGAATGGATGTTATTATTACAGATCACCATGAGTGTAGAGAGGATATTCCAGATACCATTGTAATAAACCCTAAAAGACAGGATTGTCATTATCCATGTAAGAACCTTGCAGGATGTGGAGTGGCATTTAAGTTAATAGAGGCGCTGTGGATGTATTATGATATTGACGGTGTTGATGAGTTCTTAGACATTGCAGCAATAGGTACTATTGCAGATGTTGTAGACCTTAAGGGTGAGAACCGGATTATTGCAAAGCAGGGAATGGAAAAGTTAAAAACCACTGACAAGTGTGGACTTATAGCTTTAAAAACTATTGCAGGAGTTGAGGATAAGCTAACCTCAGGGGCAATTGCCTTTCAGATAGCACCAAGAATTAATGCAATAGGAAGACTTAGTGATGCGAAGATTGCTGTTGAGCTTTTTACAACAAATGACTATGATAAGGCAATGCAAATTGCAAAGTACCTAGATCAGGAGAATAGAAGCAGGCAGAAGATTGAAGAGGAAATACTAAGTGAAGTTATAGATAAGATTAGTGAAGA
>NZ_JAVWJB010000027.1:8497-15890 GCF_036639235.1 Clostridium sp. | reverse complement strand
AGAATAGATATGATTCTTGAAAGTGAGGATATATCGCTTTCAAATGTAGAGGCACTTAAATCCTTAGAACCATTTGGAATGGGTAACCCTACTCCGATTTTTGGTATGGAGGATATGTTTATAAATTCTAAGAGATATATAGGAAATGGAGAGAAGCACATTAAAATCCAATTCGAAAAGGATGATATTAGCTACGAGGGAATATTATTTAACTATGGAGCTAACTACATGGACAAGGATTGGAAAAATGTTGATATAGCTTTTAATTTAGATGAAAACAACTGGATGGGCAAAAGTACAGTTCAGTTAATTATAAAAGATATGAAACCCTACAAAAAGTGGATAAAGGAGAGTCTTAAAGATAACTATTATAAGTATCTTACCAAGGGAATTAATAATAATAACTTAGAGTACAATCTTTTGGACATAAACTTTGTAAAGAAGGATATGGACTTTCTTAAGGACTTTTTATGCTTTGAAAAAGGTTGTGTTTTGGTTTCATCGAAGAAATCCTTAGATGAACTTGATGAGATATTTGGATTATTTGAAGTTGAAGGAAATATTTTAAAAGATTCATCATCAGGTGTTATATTATGTCCCTGCGTTGATTATATTAATAATTGTGAGAATGTTTTAGTTTATGACTTTTTGTTATCTGAAGCAGACTACAAAACAATTAGTGATAAGGGAATAAATATATATCACTTTATTGATGATTCTACAGTAAGCAAAATAGACTCTACAATAGAGGATATGAGTATAAGTAGTAATATTTTAGAGGATATTATTACTAAGCTTCAAACTTCAAATATAAGCGGTAAGCTTTCAGATATAGCAGAGGATTTTAATATTAACCCATATCAGATGTTTAGTGCTATTACATTCCTTCGAAAAAGTGGTATAGTGGAGATACTTTCTAATAGTCAAGAAGTTAGGATATCACTTCTTAAAGAAAACCCTTCCATTAATTTTAAGGAAGATGACAATATTATAATGCATAAGATAAAGAAACTAAGATCACTAATAGAAATATGTTGTAAGGAGAATTAGTTATGATGTTACAAGAAAAAATAAGAATAATAGAGAACTTCCCAAAGGAAGGTATAAGCTTTAAGGATATTACACCAATTTTTCAAGATGCACAGGCCCTTAAGGAACTTATTGATATCTTCAAGAGCCAAGTAGAAGGTATGGAGATTGATGTTGTTGTTGGACCAGAGGCTAGAGGATTCCTAATCGGTGCACCTCTTGCTTACGCAATAGGAGCTGGATTTGTTCCAATAAGAAAGCCAGGAAAACTTCCATCAGACACATTAAGATATGAATACGCACTAGAGTACGGAACAGATACACTAGAAATTCACAAGGACGCTATTAAAAAGGGTCAAAAAGTTCTTATAGTAGACGATTTACTAGCAACAGGAGGAACTATTTCATCAGTTGCTAAGCTTGTAGAAGAACTTGGTGGAGAAGTTGTATCAATGAACTTTATAGTTGAACTTACTGGTCTTGAAGGAATTAAGAAGCTAGAGAAGTACAACGTTACATCACTACTAAAATACGAATTTTAATTCATATAAATTGCCAAATCATTTATATTGATATATAATTTAATTAATTTAACTTAGTCATAATCGCCCTGCATAAGTCTTAATAATTAGGCTAGGGCGTTTTATTTATATTAAGGTATTATATTTGTGCTAACAGAAAAGAGGGCTTAGTATGCTTGATAATTTATTAAAAAAAATAAACGATCAAAAACTTAACATAGATGTTGAAAAAGTCAAGAAAGCATATCGTTTAGCTGAAGAGGCTCATGGGACACAATATAGAGTATCAGGTGAACCATATCTTATACACCCAGTTGAGGTTGCAGATATACTTATAGAGATGGGACTTGATACAGAGACTATCTGTGCAGCACTTTTACATGATGTTGTAGAAGATACAGAATACACATATGAGGATATAGTAGATCTTTTTAACGAGGATGTTGCTAACCTTGTTGAAGGTGTAACAAAGCTTGGTAAGATTAAGTATAAGTCTAAGGAAGAGCAACAAGCAGAGAATATCAGAAAAATGCTTATAGCTATGGCCAAGGATGTTAGGGTTATTCTAATTAAGCTTGCAGATAGATTGCATAATATGAGAACACTTAAGTACCTTCCACCTGAAAAGCAGAAGGTTAAAGCTAAAGAAACACTTGATATTTTTGCACCAATTGCACATAGACTTGGTATATCCAAGGTTAAGTGGGAGCTTGAAGACTTAAGTCTTAGATATATAAGTCCAGACGATTACTATAACATAGGTAAGTTGATTTCCCAAAAACGTGGTGAGAGGGAACAGAATATTAACCAAATTGTTAATATATTAGATTCTTCATTTAAGAAGTCTAATATAGCAGCTGATATAGATGGTAGACCTAAGCATTTCTATAGCATATATAGAAAAATGAACCTTAAGCATAAGACTTTTGACCAGATATTTGACCTACTAGCAGTACGTGTTTTAGTAGACTCTGTTAAGGATTGTTATGCGGCACTTGGAATAGTACACACACTGTGGAAGCCTATTCCAGGTAGATTTAAGGATTATATAGCAATGCCTAAGCCGAATATGTATCAGTCACTACATTCAACACTTATAGGACCAGGTGGGCAGCCATTTGAAATTCAAATTAGAACACTAGAAATGCATAAGATTGCAGAGTATGGTATTGCAGCGCACTGGAAGTATAAAGAAGGTGTTAATTCAGGTGATATAGACTCTAAGCTTTCATGGCTTCGTGAGATAGTTGAGTATCAAACAGAAGCACAGGATGCTACTGAGTTTATGGAAACTGTTAAAATAGACTTTTTCTCAGATAAGGTGTTTATATTTACTCCAAAGGGTAAGGTTATTGACCTTCCTGTAGAGTCTACACCTATTGACTTTGCATATAAGATACATACAGATGTAGGTAATAAGTGTATTGGTGCTAAGGTTAACGGTAAGATGGTTTCACTTGATTATAAGCTTGAAACAGGTGATATAGTTGAGGTTATGACGTCTTCTGCAGCTAAGGGACCGAGTCATGATTGGCTTAATATTGCTAAGAGTTCACAGGCAAAGAATAAGATTAAGCACTTCATTAAACGTAGCTTTAAGGAAGAGAATCTTGATAAGGGACGTGAAATGCTTGAAAGAGAGTGTAAGCGTCAGGGAGTACCATTTAGTGAGGTTATGAAGCAGGAGCATGTTGACATGCTACTTAAGAGATTTAACTATCAGACACTTGATGACTTATATTCATCAATGGGTAGTGGTGCTATAACTGCAGCTCAACTTTTAACAAGGGTTAAGGATGAGATTCGTAAGGCTGAGAACAAGCATATAGAACAAAAGAAAGAAATACTTAATATAGATAAGAAAATCGACAAGAACAAGAGTCTTCATGGAAAAAGACCAGGAGTAGACGTTAAGGGTGAGAAGGATATATTAGTAAGATTTGCTAAGTGTTGTAGCCCAGTACCTGGTGATAAGATTGAAGGATTTATAACTAGGGGACGTGGTGTTTCTATTCATAGAGCTGACTGTGAGAATTATTACCACCTTAGAGATCAGGAGCCTGACAAGGCTATAGATGTTAGCTGGACAGGACAACATACAACAGACTTCCTAGCTGATATTAATATTATTGGAAGTGATAGAGCTGGTGTTCTATCAGATATTACTACTATACTATTTGATTCTAAGATATCACTTAGAGCTATGAACGCAAGAACAGCTCAGGGAGACGATATTTATATAAGCTTAACTATTAAGGTTATTGATGCGGATCAATTAGATAAGGTAATGAAGAATATACGTAATATACAGGGTGTACGTGAGGTATACAGAAGTAAGAGTTAAGGAAGTGTTTAGGTGAGGGCGGTAATTCAAAGAGTAGATTACTCAAAGGTAGAAGTAGACAATGAACTTATTGGAGATATAAACAGAGGATTATTAGTATTACTTGGTGTTGAAGACGAGGATACACCAGATGATATGAAGTATATGGTAGATAAAGTTATTAACCTTAGAATATTTGAGGATGAGAATGATAAGATGAACCTTTCTCTACTTGATATTCAGGGAGAATTAATGGTTGTTTCACAGTTTACCCTATATGGAGACTGTAGAAAAGGAAGAAGACCAAATTTTATGGGTGCAGCAAAGCCTGACTTTGCAAATTCTATGTATGAGGACTTTATAGCAGAAGCTAAAAAGTCAGTATCTAAGGTTTCAAATGGTAGCTTTGGGGCTCACATGAATGTTAGCCTTCTTAACAACGGACCAGTAACTATATTATTAGACAGTAAGAAGAATTTTTAAATATTTAGGGGGTTACTATGATATTAGAAGTATTTCCAGCAGGACCTTTTAATGCAAACTGCTATATTGTAGGAGATGAGGCTACAGGTAAGGGATTTATAATTGACCCATCAGGTAAGCCGGATGAGATTATTGAAATTACTAAGAATTTATCACTTAATATAGAGTTTATTATATTAACACATGGGCATGGAGACCATTTTACAGGGGCTTATAGAGTTAAGGAAGAACTAGGAGTGCCACTATATGTACATAGTGAAGATGTTTCACTTGTAGAAGGTGAAACAAGGGACCTTATTCCTATACTTAAAAACATGACAGTTGTTAATGTTGATAGGACTGTATCAGAGGAAGATACTTTAAGCTGTGGTAACTTAAACCTTGAGATTATAGAGACTCCAGGACATACTATGGGTGGTATTTGTATTAAGATAGGTGACGTAGTATTTACTGGTGATAGTTTATTCTTAAGAAGTATAGGTAGATGTGATATTGGGCGTGCTTGCCAGGATACATTAATATCTTCACTTAAGGATAAGATATTAACACTGCCAGAGGATACTGTATTATATCCAGGACATGGACCATCCACTACAGTTAAAAACGAAAAGGAGCTTAATCCGTTTTTTAGTTAAGCTTCTAAAAAGGAGAGAGTTATGATTAAAATAGCACTTATAGGACACGAATTTAGATATGAGGCTTATACTATAGCCTCTCTTTTTTATGAAAAAAAAGACATTATGTTTACTAGTGAAGAAGAGGCTGATGTTTTATCTATATATAATGAAGAAACTCATATTTGTTCACTTATAATTAAGGGGAAAGATGAGTATAGCACTTTAACATCTAATACTAAGAAGGATATTAAAATAGGTATTAAGTCTACATTGCTTCAGGGGCTTAAGAAAATAACAGGTAAGGAAGTGCCATGGGGAATACTAGTAGGTATTAGACCAACTAAGCTTTACCATGATTTTAAGCTAGAGGGACTTAATGATAATAGTATTAGGGAGTTACTTCAATATAAATATCATTTAGATAGTGATAAGATTGAACTACTTATTAAGGTAGCAAAGGCTGAGGAGCCATTCTTATCTACTAAGGAAAGAAGTATAGGAATTTATATTGGAATACCATTTTGTCCAACAAGATGTAGCTATTGTTCATTTACATCTAATCCACTTGGTACAAAGGGTAAAATGGTTGATGCTTATTTAGATTGTTTAATTAAGGAAATTGAATATACATCAAATCTTATAAAAGAGAAGAATATAAATGTTGATACATTATATATAGGCGGTGGTACACCTACTGCACTTAATGAGGGTCAGCTTGAAAGACTACTTAAAACAGTTTCTGAAAATATTAATACAGCTGGAATTCGAGAGTATACTATAGAGGCAGGTAGACCTGATTCTATAACATACGAAAAGCTTCAAATAATTAAGAAATATAATGCAGATAGAATAAGTGTTAATCCCCAAACAATGAATGATGAAACCCTTAAGAAGATTGGAAGAATCCATACTTCACAGGATACAATAGACATATTTAATATGGCTAGGGAACTAGGATTTAACAATATTAATATGGATATGATTATTGGTCTTCCAGGTGAGGGAACTGCCCATGTTAAGAAAACAATACAGGGAATTAAACAGCTTAAACCAGAGAGTATAACAATTCACACCATGGCAATAAAAAGAGCATCTAAACTTAATGAACAGAGATATGAAGGTAGCTGTGATGAAAGTTTAGAAATGTATAATATTGCAGTTGATGGTGCTAAGGATCTTAATATGATTCCATATTATATGTATAGACAGAAGAATATGATATCTCCACTTGAGAATATAGGTTATTCACTTAAGGGAATGGAATGTATTTATAACGTTCAGATGATAGCTGAAAATATCTCAATAATTGGACTTGGAGCAGACTCTGTTTCTAAGGCTATTTATCCTAAGGAAAATAGGCTAGAAAGAGTAGCTAATCTAAAGGACCTTGATGAGTACATTAAGCGTATTGATGAGGTGCTTTTAAACAAAGAAAAAGTTATTAATATGATTGAGGAATCATTTAGCTAGTTTTTGACAAGAATTATACTAAATGATATAATATTTTAGGTTAATATAAACAATGGTAATGACGAAGAATAGTAGTATTTACCCCTATTAAGAGAGAATGCATCATAGGCTGAAAGTGCATTTATAGAGAGGGAATATGAAGCACACTTTCGAACTAATAGCTTGAACTTAAGTAGGGCTATTCGGTAGCACCGTTACAGCGTTAAGTGGGTATATACCAATTAGGGTGGTACCGCGGGTAAGAATATAACCCGTCCCTTGCTATGCAAGGGGCGGTTTTTTTGATATTAAATATAATTTTAGGAGGTTTTGATTGTGTTAACAAAGGGACCAAGAGGAACAAAAGACGTATTACCAAGTGAAGCATATAAATGGCAGCATATCGAAAAGGCTGCAAGGGAAGTTGCAAGTGCATTCTCAGCCCATGAGATTAGAACTCCTGTATTTGAGCATACAGAGCTATTTTTAAGAGGTGTTGGTGAAACAACTGACATAGTACAAAAGGAAATGTACACTTTCATGGATAAGGGTGATAGAAGTATTACACTGAAGCCTGAGGGAACAGCACCTGCTGCAAGAAGTTTTATAGAGAACAACCTAGGAGTAGATCAGCAATTAAAGATGTACTACATTACTCCATGTTTCAGATATGAAAGACCACAGGCAGGAAGACTTCGTGAATTCCACCAGTTTGGTGTAGAATTCTTTGGAGCTTCAGGATATGAGGCTGATGCAGAGCTTATTTCATTAGCTATTGCGTACCTTAAGAAGCTTGGAATTGAAGGACTTAAGGTTAATATTAATAACCTAGGATGTAAGGAGTGTAGAACTAAGTATAACGACGCTCTTAAGGATTACCTACGTAGTAACATGGAAAGTCTTTGTGAAACTTGTAATACAAGATTCGAAAAGAATCCATTAAGAATTATTGACTGTAAGAATCCGGGCTG
>NZ_JAVWJB010000027.1:0-8397 GCF_036639235.1 Clostridium sp. | reverse complement strand
GAAATAAATAAGCCAGAAGGTGTTAAGATTTTCATAGCTGCACTAGGTGATGAGGCAAAAACTTACGCTTCAAAACTTGCACAAGATCTTAGACTAGAGGGAATTAGCTGTGAAAGAGATCTTCTATCAAGAAGTCTTAAGGCGCAGATGAAATATGCTAACAAGCTAGGCGCTAAGTATTCAATAGTTCTTGGAGAAAATGAACTTAAGGAGAACAAGGCTTCACTTAAGAACATGGAAACATCAGAATCAGTTGATATAGCACTATCAGATCTAGTAATGATTATGAAGGATAAGTAGTAGGAGGAAGTTATAATGGGAGAAAGCATTAAAGGCTTAAAGAGAACTAATGGCTGTGGAGAGATTTTTGAAGCAAACATTGGTGAAAAAGTTACAGTTATGGGATGGGTACAAAGAAGACGTGACCTTGGAGGACTTGTTTTCGTTGACCTAAGAGACAGAAGTGGTATGGTTCAGGTTATATTTGGAGAAGCTATTAACGCTGAAGCCTTCAATAAGGCTGAATCAATAAGAAGCGAGTATGTTCTTGCTGTTGAAGGTGTTGTTACTAAGAGACAATCACCTAACA
Organism: Clostridium sp.; assembly: GCF_036639235.1. Classification (GTDB taxonomy): domain Bacteria; phylum Bacillota; class Clostridia; order Clostridiales; family Caloramatoraceae; genus Clostridium_AB. The sequence continues at coordinate 7,808 of NZ_JAVWJB010000027.1, read as the reverse complement.
AAGATATTCCAACTGGTATGATAGAAATTCTTGGTGAGTCATTAAGAATAGTATCAGAGGCTGATACTCCACCTATCTACATTAAGGAAGACCTAGATGCTGCTGAGCATATTAGACTTAAGCATAGATATCTAGACCTTAGACGTCCAGATATGCAAAGAAACTTTATTATAAGACATAAGGCATCAAAGGTTGTTCGTGACTTCCTAGACGAAAATGGATTCCTAGAAGTTGAAACACCAATGCTTACTAAGAGTACACCAGAGGGAGCACGTGATTATTTAGTGCCAAGTAGAAACTACCAAGGAAACTTCTATGCACTACCACAATCACCACAGCTATTTAAGCAGCTTCTTATGGTAGCAGGGTTTGAGAAGTACTTCCAAATTGTTAAGTGCTTTAGAGACGAAGATCTTCGTGCTAACAGACAACCTGAATTTACTCAGATAGACATGGAACTTTCATTTGTTGATATAGATGATATTATAGAGCTTAACGAAAGACTTCTTCAAAGACTTTGGAAGGAAGTTCATGGAATAGATATAGAAATTCCATTTAAGAGAATTCCATATAGCGAATCAATGGATAGATACGGATGTGATAAGCCTGATACAAGATTCTCTCTTGAACTACAAAACATTAGTGATGTTGTTAAGGGATGTGAGTTTAAGGTATTTAAGGATGCACTAGAAAGCGGTGGTTCAGTTAGAGCTATCTGTGCTAAGGGATGTGCAAGCTTTGGACGTAAAGAAATTGATAAGCTAGGTGAGTTTGTTAAGACATTTGGAGCTAAAGGACTTGCTTGGATTCAACTTAAGGAAGGTGAGATCAAATCACCTATAGCTAAGTTCTTCAGTGAAGAAGAAATGGCAAGTATTATTAGCTCTGTTGGGGGAGAGGATACAGACCTTATTCTTATTGTTGCTGATAAGGATTCAGTTGTTTACAAGTCACTAGGTGAACTTAGACTTGAAATTGCTAAGAAGACAGGTCTAATTGGTAAGGACAACAAGGATCTTAACTTCCTATGGGTAACTGAATTCCCACTATTCGAGTATGATGAAGAGGAAGAAAGATATGTTGCTAAGCACCATCCATTTACAATGCCAATGGAAGAAGATTTAGAACTTCTTGATACATGTAGAGAAAAGGCAAGAGCTAAGGCTTATGACATAGTTCTAAACGGAGAAGAAATTGGTGGAGGAAGTATTAGAATCCACGATAGCATAATTCAAGAGAAGATGTTTGAGGCACTTGGATTCACTAAGGAAGAAGCATACGATAAGTTTGGATTCCTACTTGAAGCATTTAAGTATGGAACTCCAGTACACGGTGGTCTTGCATACGGACTTGATAGACTTGTTATGTTCCTAGCTGGAACTGAGAACATTAAGGATGTTATAGCATTCCCTAAGAACCAAAATGCAGCAGACCCTATGACTAACGCTCCTTCAGAGGTTGATAACAAGCAGTTAACAGAACTTTCACTTGCTATCAAAAATTTCCAAGAGCAAAACTAGTATAATAAATAGTACTTTTTAATATAATATAAATATAACTATTGATTAGTTTTGATAGTGATGATATATTGTAATTAATAATTTTATATGGAGTTAATGCCTACTGTATTCGATAGGGTGGATCATGTATTGTTCCAACACATTGTTAACGGGAATTCATATTCGTAGGGAAGGCGCATGCTGACTAGTTTCAGAAGCAAGGTTCTTACGAGAGGATACCCACCTGGATTATCCAGGAACTAACAGTTCACCTGGCGGTATGGTGGGCTTAATTTTAGTTTTTTAACTTTACATAATAGGAGGAAGTAGTATGCTAGGACCTTTTTCAAGAACCCAGCTTTTACTTGGCAGTGAAGGTATGGAGAAGCTACGTAATTCAAAGGTTGCTATTTTTGGTGTTGGAGGGGTAGGTTCTTTTGCAGCAGAAGCTCTTGCAAGAAGCGGAGTTATGAACCTTGTGTTAGTTGACGATGACAATATTTGTTTAACTAATATTAACAGACAGATTCACGCAACAACTAAAACAGTCGGGAAAGACAAGGTAGAGGTTATGAAAAGCAGAATTCTTGAAATTAACCCAAGATGTAATGTTGAAGTTCATAAGGCATTCTACTCAAAGGATACTGCAGAAGATTTAATCAAAGACGATTATGATTATGTAATTGATGCTATAGATACTGTATCATCAAAGTTAGATATGGCAGAAAGATGTTCTAATAAGGGGATTAAGATAATCAGTAGTATGGGAGCTGGTAATAAGCTAGACCCTACTAGATTTGAGGTTACTGATATATATAAAACAAGTGTATGCCCTCTTGCTAAGGTTATGAGATATGAACTTAAGAGAAGAAGGGTTAAGAAGCTTAAGGTTGTTTATTCACAGGAAACACCTATTAAGCCGGTTGATAGTGAGATGAATTCTTGTAAGTCAAATTGCATATGTCCACCGGGAGCTGACAGAACATGTGCAGCCAAAAGACAAATTCCAGGAAGTATATCATTTGTACCATCTGTTGTAGGATTAATTATTGCAGGTGAGGTTATTAAAGACCTAATAAAATAGTATTATGCTATAATATTATCAAAAACTATTGTTTTTTTAAATATATATGTTGTATAATCTAGAAGTACGCTATATTATATACTTTAAATGGGTCTATTGAGTAGCACAATTAAGTATATTTAGGTAGGTAATTATTATGGAAAAAGCTAAAAAAGATATTATAACCAGGCTTAGAAGAATTGAAGGACAAGTTAAAGGCATTCAGAAAATGATTGAAAATGGTTCAGATTGCACAGATGTACTTGTACAAATTGCAGCTATTAGAGCAGCAATTAACAAAGTAGGGGGAGTTGTCCTAGAGAACTATTCTACCTCATGCGTTACAAAAGTATCCAATAGTGAGGATAGCCAAGAGGAAATTAAGAAGCTAATAGACACCATAGTAAAATTCACCAAATAAACAAATTTTCTGAAAAATAAAATTTTCAAATTTATTATTGTCAAAAATTATATTTATCACTATAATAAAATATATTACGGGAGATATCACTAGGAGGGAGTATTTAAAATGAGTTTAGAACAAATCAAAAATTCAGATCCAAAAGTATACGAAGCTATTATTAACGAAATGAAGAGACAAGAGTCAAATATTGAGCTAATTGCATCAGAGAACTTTACAAGTCTTGCAGTTATGGAAGCACAGGGATCACAGCTAACAAACAAGTACGCAGAAGGTTACCCAGCTAAGAGATACTACGGTGGATGCGAGTACGTAGACGTTGTAGAAAACCTAGCTATCGATAGAATAAAGGAACTATTTGGTGCAGAGCATGCAAACGTTCAACCTCACTCAGGTTCAAACGCTAACATGGCTGTATACATGTCAGTTCTTAAGCCAGGAGACAAGGTACTAGGAATGGACCTTTCAAACGGTGGACACTTAACACACGGAAGCCCAGTTAACTTCTCAGGAACTCTATATGACTTCAGTTCATACGGAGTAGACGAAAAGGGATACATCGATTACGCTGACCTAAGAGCTAAGGCTCTAGAGCTTAAGCCAAAGATGATCGTTGCTGGAGCAAGTGCTTATTCAAGAAGCATTGATTTCGCTAAGTTCAGAGAAATCGCTGATGAAATCGGAGCATACTTCATGGTAGACATGGCTCACATTGCTGGTCTTGTTGCTGCTGGACTACACCAAAATCCAGTACCATATGCTGACTTCGTAACATCAACTACACATAAGACACTAAGAGGACCTAGAGGAGGACTTATCCTTTGTAAGGCTGAGTTTGCTAAGTCTGTTGACAGACTTATCTTCCCAGGAATCCAAGGAGGACCACTAGAGCACGTTATCGCTGCTAAGGCTGTATGCTTTGGAGAGGCTCTAACTCCAGAATTCAAGGAATACCAAAAGAAGGTTGTTGAGAACGCTGCAACTCTTGCAGATGAGCTTACTAAGAGAGGCTTCAACCTAGTATCAGGAGGAACTGATAACCACCTAATGCTAGTAGACCTTAGAAACAAGGGTGTAACTGGTAAGGAAGCTGAGCACCTACTAGACCAAGTTAAGATAACTGTTAACAAGAACACAGTTCCTAACGAAACTCAAAGCCCATTTGTAACAAGTGGTGTTAGAATAGGAACTCCAGCTGTAACTTCAAGAGGTTACGGTAAGGAAGAAATGATCGAGATTGCTGACATTATTGGATGGGTAATCGACAACAAGGATGGGGATCTTACTCCAGCTCTTAACAGAGTTGAAGCACTATGTGCTAAGTTCCCACTATACAAGTAATTAATAACTTACAATATAAGGCTACTAACTAATGTTGGTAGCCTTTAGTTTTTATTTTTTAAATATGAAACAATATGATTTAATTAACTACTAGCTAAGGTTAGTAGTTTTTTATTTATATAGTTTATTAATTTAATTTCTAATATATACGTTTTTAAAATATTAAAGTTAAAATATAGAATATATTAATATATTTGTTAATAAAATATGAATAACACGAATCTACTTTTTAATATAATTAAAATTCATTTTCTGATTGAAAAATTTCTCTAATAGTATATTATAGAAATAAATGGATTATTTTGATAATATTAAATATTTTTATAATATTTAAAAGGAAAAAAGGAAGATTTATTTAATATACATTATATAAAACTTGTTTTAAAACTAGAAAGAATGACATATCTATTAATAAGTGTTGGGAATTTTATCGAATCTAAATCTTTTTCACAAATTCAACACTTAATATTCAAAACAAGTATAAGTTATTTGAAGCATAATTCAGCTTATATTCAATTCGTAGTAATTTATTATTCACTATAATTAATCAACAAAATATTAATATTTTAGGATGGTGGACTAGGTGGCAGCTGTAGTTAAAAAGAGGCTTGGACAAATGCTAGTTGACGAAGGAAAGATTACAGAAAGTCAGCTTCAGGATGCCTTAGCTATTCACAAATCCTCTGGTAAAAAGCTCGGAAAAGTTTTAATTGATACAGGTATGGTTGATGAGGAGGACATGCTTAATGTACTTAAGAAGCAGTTATCTATTGACCTTGTAGACCTTAATATAGAGCATATTGAACCTGAGGCTGTAGACTCTCTTTCAGAAACCATAGCAAGAAAGTACAACCTTATTCCTATTAGAATGACCCAAAGTACAATTGTGGTTGCCTTAAGTGACCCATTAAATATATTTGCACTTGAGGATGTTTCTATTTATACAGGAAAACAGGTAAAGGCAATACTTGCTAAGGAAAGTGACATTATAAGAAGGCAGGATATTTTCTATTCTAAGAAAGAGGCTATGAGGGTTGCTGAAAACTTTGCAAAGGAAACACAAAGTCTATCTAAAGCAGCAGAAGAAGTTCAGGAAGATGATGATGAGAATTCAGCACCTATAATTAAAATAGTTAACTCGATTCTTGAACAAGCCGTAATGGCAAAGGCAAGTGATATTCATATAGAGCCATACGAAATGGTAATTAGAGTTAGGTTTAGGGTAGATGGAATACTTCAAGAAAGTATGACATTTAAAAAGAGCATACTACCTCCACTAGTTGCTAGAATTAAGATTTTATCTAATCTAGACATAAGTGAAAGAAGAGTACCCCAGGATGGAAGAATGAATTATACCTATTTTAATGATGAGTTTGAAATGAGAGTTTCAACTCTTCCAACAGTGTTTGGGGAGAAAATAGTTATAAGACTTCAGAATAAAGCAGGGTTTTTAAAGAGTAAGTCAGAAATAGGATTTACTAAAAATGACCTTGATGCATTTAACAAAATAATAAATTCATCTAATGGAATTATTCTAGTTTCAGGTCCTACTGGAAGTGGTAAAACTACTACTTTATATACGATTTTAAGTGAGCTTAATAAGGTAGGTACTAATATTATTACTGTTGAGGACCCTGTTGAAAGTAAAATGCATGGGATTAATCAGGTTCAAGTACACTATAAGGCAGGACTTGACTTTGCAAGTGCATTAAGATCAATTCTAAGACAGGACCCAGACATAATAATGCTTGGTGAAATTAGAGATAGCGAAACAGCAGAAATAGCTGTACGTTCTGCTATTACAGGACATTTAGTTCTTTCAACTATACATACAAATGATTCTCCAACTACAGTTTCAAGACTTAATGACATGGGGGTGGAAAACTTTCTAATAGGATCTTCACTGGTTGGGGTTATATCCCAAAGACTAGTAAGAACTATTTGTACAAGCTGCAAGGAAAGTTATATCCCTGAGGATATAGAAATAACAGCTATGAATTTAAACCATGGAGAAAGCTACACTTTTTATAAAGGAAAGGGCTGCAAAGAATGTAATGGAACAGGATATAAGGGGAGAACAGGAATATACGAGATCATGCTAGTTAATAGCCCTATTAAAAGAGTTATATTTGCAGGGGGGACTAGTAAGGATATAGAGAAGGTAGCACTTGAAAACGGTATGGTAACACTATCAAGAAGCTGTATAGATAAGGTGCTAAGTGGAGAGACCACCTATGAAGAATATATGAGAGTAACCTACTCAATATAAATGTAAAAGGGGTTATGTTATGGCACAGTATAATTACACGGTTATAGACAAAGGTGGAAAAAAGAAAAGAGGTACCTTAGATGCCCAAAATGAAGAAATAGCAAGGGAAATACTTCAGGGAAGAGGTATGTACATTATTGAAATAGGTTCAGAATCTATGAGCTTTGGAGGAAAGAAATGTAGAACAAAGCTCCGAGACATATCCCTATTTTCAAGACAGGTATCTACAATGCTATCCTCAGGAGTTAATATTCTTGTGGCTATTGAGGCAATGGAGGACGCAACAGAGGATAAGAATTTTAAAAAGGCACTAAAGGATGTTCAGAAAAAGGTTCAAACAGGAACATCGGTTTCACAGGCAATGAGGGATAACTCAACAGCCTTTCCTGACCTTTTATGTACAATGATTGCCTCAGGTGAAATAACAGGGGATCTTGATAAGGCATTTGATAGAATGGCACTTTATTATGATAAGCAGTACAAAATGAACCAAAAGATTGTTAATGCAACAATCTACCCTAGCATATTAGTATGTGTATCTGTTCTTGCAATAGCTGCACTTATGATATTTGCTATACCACAGTTTTTGCAGGTGTTTGAAGAAATGAATATAGAACTTCCTGCAATAACTAAATTTGTACTAGCTGTTGGTAGTGGAATGAAAACCTATTGGTACCTTCTTGTAGCACTTGTGGTAGCTATTATATTTGGCTACAAGGCATATTACGCATCAAGTGAAGGTGGAGTAGCAATAGATGGCATGAAGCTGAAAATACCAGTAATAGGCCAAATTCTTATATATGCAGCACTTGCAAGATTCTCAAGAACACTAAGTGCATTAATAGAAGCAGGGGTTTCAATGTTACCTGCCATAGAAATAACCAAGTCTGTTGTACTAAACAAAAGCATGGTTAAGAATATGGAGGGAATGACAGCTAGCATTAAGGCAGGGGAAAGTCTTAGTACTAACCTAGAGAGCATAGAAATAATCCCTAAAATATTCACTGTAATGGTGAAAACAGGGGAAGAATCAGGACAAATAGACTATATGCTTCAAAAAGCAGCAGACCTATATGAAAACGAAGTAGATGTTAAGGTAAGCAGAATCAACACAATAATTGAACCAGTAATTATCGTATTCCTAGCACTAGTTCTTGGAGTAATAATGGCATCAGTAATGCTACCTATGTTTACCCTATATGGAAGCATGTAAGG
>NZ_JAVWJB010000026.1:8296-24106 GCF_036639235.1 Clostridium sp. | reverse complement strand
AATTATTAATTATATATTATCATAAAAATACTTCTAAATATAACAAAAGGCATCATAAAAGATGCCTTTACAGAGTTAAAAACTTAATATAAACCTATAAATTAAAAGTTTGTTTGTGACATAACTAACAAAAGACGCCATAAAGGCGTCTTTAAATTACTTCTTAAATATCTTAAATGGCTTACCAACTGGTAGGAATACTCTTCCGAAGTGAGTATTTAGAACCGCTGCTGCTGAACCATAGAATGACATAATTGCAATAAGTAGCTCTGAAATTCCAGCTAAGTTATGCATGAAGTGCTTCATTATTCCGAACGTGCTTAGAGCTAGTCCAAGGAATAATAAGTCAATAAGTACAAATATAATAAATAATACCTTATGTGTTTCCATTGCTCCAATTGTCATATAAATAGTAAATATTAAATATGCAAGGAATGCAACTCCTAATTGATTTGAATCAATTCCGCCTAGGAACTTCTCACCGAATATTCCATTTTGAATCATCCATACTAGTCCCATTGAGTACCAGAAGAATGCGTATGCTCCAAATGCAGTTGCTCCAAATGTATTGTTATGCTTAAAATCTTGAATACATGCTAGAAGCTGTGCTGAAGCACCTAGAAAAATCGCCCAAGGTAGTACCAGTGATACACCTTCTGTAATTCCAAGTTTTTGTGTTGATGCTACTAATGTTATAATAGCTAGTCCAAAAAGACCTAATGCTGACGGGTCAGCGGTTACTATCTTTACCTTCGTTTCGCTCATAATTTCCTCCTTAAACACTTATGTAAAAAATAACACTATCAAACAATATCAAATCCTAAATGCCAAGTCAATAGAAATTTTAAATAATGAGAATATAAAAAAGATTCTACAAGGCCTCATGCCTTAGTAGAATCTTTAAAGTTATTCATTATCAATTTTAAAAGCGTCTTTTAATTTATCTTTTAATGTTTTTTTAGAATCTACTGTTTCTCCAAACTCAATTGCTAGACTTTCAAGTAGTTCTCTTTGTTTTTCTGTAAGCTTAGTTGGAACTTCAACCTTAAGCTCTACATAAAGATCTCCCTTACCTGAGCCTCTAACGTTTTGTATACCATCACCCTTAAATTTAATTACCTTACCATTTTGAACTCCTGCATCAATTTTATGGCTTTTGCTTCCTTGTAGCGTAGGTACTTCAATCTCTCCTCCAAGTGATGCCTTAACAATAGATATAGGAATTTCACAGAATATATCTGTTCCCCTTCTCTTAAATGTTGTGTGATTACGAACTCTAATATTTATATATAAATCCCCTGCAGGGCCACCGTTAAATCCCGGTTCTCCATGCCCTCTTAATGGAATTGTATTACCATCATCAACTCCTGCTGGAATGTTAATGCTTACAATTTTATTCTTGCGAATTCTACCACTTCCACTACAAGCTGTACATGGCTTTTCAATTTTCTTACCACTTCCATTACAAGTATCACAGGTTGTAACACTTACAAAACTTCCAAATGGAGTTGATTTTTGAACCTGAACTTGACCTGAACCACCGCATCTTGAACATGTTGCAGGGCTAGTACCCTTTGCAGCACCACTACCTGAACATTCTTCACAGTTTTCTTCTCTATTAATTTCAATTTCCTTTTTAACTCCAAAAGCAGCTTCTTCAAAGGTAAGAATAATAGTAGTTTCAAGGTCATTTCCTCTTCTTGGAGCATTAGGATTTCTTCTAGCTCCTGAACCTCCACCGAACATATCGAAAATATCTCCGAATATATCACCAAAGCCTCCAAAGCCTCCACTAAATCCGCCACCGAATCCTGCTCCATCAAAGTCTGCAGTACCATATTGGTCATAGTTAGCCTTTTTCTCAGGGTCTGATAATACTTGATATGCTTCGTTTATTTCTTTAAACTTTTCTTCTGCTTCCTTATCACCTTGATTTTTATCTGGGTGATACTTTATAGCCATTTTTCTAAACGCCTTTTTAATCTCATCATCACTTGCACCTTTTTCAAGTCCTAAAGATGCATAATAGTCTTTAGCTGCCATATATTCACCACCTTATAACACAAACTTAGGAGGGCTATGCCCTCCTAAAGCTTACTATTTATCCTTTACGTCAAAGTCTGCATTTATTTCTCCATCATTTGGAGCACCTTGAGCACCTGCTGCGTTAGGATCAAATCCTCCCTCTGGAGCTCCTCCTGCTTGTTGGTACATCTTTGATGAAATTTCATAGAACTTTTGAGTTAGGGCTTCATTAGATGCCTTTATAGCTTCTATATCTTCACCTTGTAGTTTTTCCTTAAGATCTGCTACCTTAGCTTCGATTTCGCTCTTCTCTTCTGCTGAAATCTTATCACCAAGCTCTTTCAGAGCATTTTCTGTTTGGTAAACCATTGACTCTGCAGTATTCTTAGTTTCAATGCTTTCTTTTCTCTTTCTATCTTCTTCAGCGTACATTTCAGCATCACGTACAGCCTTATCTACTTCATCATCTGATAGGTTAGTTGATGCAGTAATTGTAATATCAGCCTTCTTACCAGTTGCCTTATCTTCAGCTGATACATTAACTATACCGTTTGCATCAATGTCGAATGTAACTTCGATTTGAGGAATTCCTCTTGGAGCTGGTGCAATTCCTGAAAGTTGGAATTTACCTAGTGACTTATTGTCATTAGCCATTTGTCTTTCACCTTGAACAACGTGGATCTCAACTGATGTTTGACCATCTGCTGCTGTTGAGAATACCTGGCTCTTCTTAGTTGGAATAGTTGTGTTTCTAGGAATAAGTGCAGTAGCTACTCCTCCTAAAGTTTCAATTCCAAGTGAAAGTGGTGTAACGTCTAGTAGAAGTACATCCTTAACATCTCCTGTTAGAACTCCTGCTTGAATAGCTGCTCCTAATGCAACACACTCATCTGGGTTAACACCCTTTGATGGCTCTTTTCCTGTATAATTCTTAACTGCTTCTTGAACAGCTGGTATTCTAGTAGAACCTCCAACTAAAACAATTTTCTCTATATCACTAAATGAAAGTCCTGCATCCTTAAGTGAGTTCTCAATTGGAACTAGAGTTCTCTTAACAAGATCTGCAGTTATTTCATCAAACTTAGCTCTTGAAAGGTTTATATTAAGGTGCTTAGGTCCTGTTTGATCTACTGAGATAAATGGTAGGTTAACTTCAGTAGAAGTCATTGTTGAAAGCTCAATCTTAGCCTTCTCTGCTGCTTCCTTAAGTCTTTGCATAGCCATATTATCTTGTCTTAAATCGATTCCTGTATCAGCCTTAAATGTATCAGCTAAGAAGTTAATGATTCTATCATCAAAGTCATCTCCTCCAAGCTTAGTATCTCCATGAGTTGCAAGAACTTCAAATACTCCATCACCGATTTCAAGAATTGAAACGTCAAATGTTCCTCCACCTAAATCGTAAATAAGGATTTTGTGGTTTCCTTCACCCTTATCTAGTCCATATGCAAGTGAAGCAGCTGTTGGCTCGTTAATAATTCTTTGAACATTAAGTCCAGCAATTCTTCCAGCGTCTTTAGTTGCTTGTCTTTCGCTATCATTAAAGTATGCAGGTACTGTAATTACAGCATCTGTAACTGTTTCACCAAGGTAGCTCTCAGCATCTGCCTTAAGTTTTTGAAGAATCATTGCTGATAATTCCTGTGGTGAGTAATCCTTACCATCTATATTAACCTTATGGTTTGTTCCCATATGTCTCTTAATTGAGATTATTGTTTTATCTGGGTTTGTAATTGCCTGTCTTTTTGCAACCTGCCCAACAATTCTTTCTCCATCTGGCTTAAATCCTATAACTGAAGGAGTTGTTCTAGCTCCCTCTGAGTTAGCTATTACTACAGGCTCTCCACCTTCCATAACAGCTACACATGAATTAGTTGTTCCTAAATCTATTCCTATTACTTTTCCCATGAAAATTTCCTCCTTAATATTTAGAAATTCATAAATAATATATATTTTTATTAATTAGCAACCTTAACCATACTAAAACGTATGATTTTATCTTTTAGCTTATAACCCTTTTGAAGTACTTCTATAACTTCATTATTACCAAATTGTTCATCTTGAACATGCATAACCGCATTATGATAATTTGGGTCAAACTGTTCTCCAACTGATGGAATTTCAACAATTCCTTCCTTTTCAAGGATTCCCTTGAACATTTTTAGGGTCATTTCAAGACCTTCCTTAAGTGGTCCATCTTCTGATGAACACTCAAGTGCTCTTTCAAGATTATCAAGAATTGGTAGTACCTTTTCAATAGAGTCTGTAACCCCTCTATCATAAAGCTCTTCTTTTTCCTTAATAGTTCTTTTTCTAAAGTTATCATATTCAGCTGTAGTTCTTTGTAATCTATCAAGATAGTCCTTACATTCAGCTTCTTTTTTGTCTAAAAGCTCCTTGTAATCAACTTCTTCACTAGCCTCATTATTTGATTCTACATTTTCATCTGTAGCATCCTCTAGGTTAGCCATATCTTCAGTGCTATCCTCAAGATTTTCATTTAGATTCTTTTCATCCATTTATGTCACCCTTTCGATTATATTTTAGGTGTTAGTCCTCATAGGTTGTTTTTAAAACATCGTTAAGTACATCAGTAAAGCACTTTAATATGCCCATTACCTTTGAGTAGTTCATTCTCTTAGGACCTATAACCCCTATACTACCTACCGGCTTATGGTTAATACTATATGTTGACTTAATTATGCTATAATTTTTGACCTCTTCTATGTCATTTTCATCTCCAATAGATATTTCTATTTGACCAATTCCTTGGTTAAATACTCTTTGCATCTTCTCAGAGTCTTCAACTAGTGATAAAAACTCTCTAGCTTTTTCTACATCGTTATATTCTGGATGAGAAAATATATTAGATGCACCTGACATATAAAGTTTTTGATGGTCGCCTTTTAAACTTTCATATAGTAGTGGTATTATAGAGTTTAAAATTTCGTTATATCCACTTAATCCTTCTTGAATTGAGCCTATAACCGAAAGATTAATTTCGTCTATAGTAAGACCACATAACTTTTCATTTAGCATATTATTAATCTTTTGAAGAGTATCTGGTGATATTGGTTCTGGCAATTTAATCATTATGTTTTGAATTTGTGCCATATCAGTTACTACTACAGCTACAAGTTCTGCAACATTAACTGGAATAAGCTTCAATGATACAATTACGCTGTTATTAACTGATGGAGTAATAATTGCTGCTGTATAATTAGTTGCCTCAGAAATAAGCTTAGCCGTTCTTCGTATAAGCTTATCTACCTCATTAATAGTTGCAAGTTGCATATACTGTTTAATAAGCTCTATTTCATCAGCTGTAGGGCTTCCTACCTCCATTAGCTTATCAACATAATATCTATACCCCTTATCTGAGGGTATTCTTCCTGCCGAGGTATGGGGCTGAATTATTAATCCTAGTTCCTCTAGATCAGCCATTTCGTTACGAATAGTAGCTGAACTATAACCAATGTCATATTTCTTAGCAATAGTTCTAGAACCTACAGGTTCCCCTGTTTGTATATAATCCTTAACAATTGCTCTTAATATGGTTTTCTTTCTATCACCAATTTCCATATTATCACCTCGTTTATTAGCACTCAGTAACCTTGAGTGCTAACGATTACATTTTTAAAATATCATTTATACATCAATTTGTCAAGTGTATAAATGATATTTTTAAATTTTTTATAATAAAAACTCTACAAAAACACTATTTGAAAAACTTACACCCCTTCGAGTTAACTTAATTCTATCTTCTACTTCTTCAATTAAGCCAAGTCTAGTAAGTTTTTCAATTTGATCCTTGTATACCGAATAGATATTTTTATTAAATCGTTTATTAAATTCTTCTTTACTAATTCCCTTCATCATGCGCATACCAAGAAATACAAACTCTTCCATAGCAGCTGATTCATCTATGTATTCCTTATCATAAATATTACTACTTGAATCTACATATGCAATATATTCACCTATACTTTTAGGGTTTGAGTATCTATATCTATTTACATATGAGTGGGCACCTGCACCTACTCCATAATAATCATCTGTAGACCAATACACCACATTGTGTTTTGACTCTAGATTATTCTTTGCAAAATTAGATATTTCATACCACTTATATCCCCTGCTCTGTAGAAATTCTATTGTATAATCGTACATTTCCCTTTCAATATCCTCATCAACAACGGTAAGCTTACCCTTTTCCCTCATAGTAAAATAAGGTGTACCCTCCTCTACAATAAGGCTATATGCTGATAAATGCTCAGGGTTTAATGATACAATTCTATCTAATGTATCCTTATACATCTCAAAACTTTGACCCGGAACCGCAAACATAAGGTCTATATTAATATTATTAAATCCTAATTTTCTAGCATTTCTGTAGCTCTCTAAAAATTCTTCATAACTATGCATTCTACCAAGTTTTTTAAGTACATGGTTATCTGATGATTGTAGTCCAATAGAAAGCCTATTTATTCCCTGTTTTTTCATAACTGTTAGATTATCTTCGTTAAGTGTTCCTGGGTTACACTCTACAGAAAACTCTATAGGAGAATATTTCTTAAGACATGTTAATAATTTCTCAAGATTCTCTATAGATAAAATGGTGGGAGTACCCCCACCAATAAATATCGTTTTAAAGTTTTCTTCTGGTAACCTTTCTATTTCAGTAATTAACCTCTCAATGTACTCATTTTCAAGGCTTCTATCTGTTATAGAATTAAAGTCACAGTATAAGCACTTTCTAGCACAAAAAGGTATGTGGACATAAAGTGATTTCATTAACACTCTACCTTAAGTACAGCCATAAATGCTTCCTGCGGAACTTCAACAGTTCCTATTTGCTTCATTCTCTTCTTACCTTCTTTTTGCTTTTCAAGAAGTTTCTTCTTTCTTGAAATATCACCACCGTAACACTTAGCAAGAACGTCTTTTCTCATAGCTCTAACAGTTTCTCTTGCAATAACTTTAGCCCCAACAGCTGCTTGAATTGGAATCTCAAACATCTGTCTTGGAATAATTTCCTTAAGCTTCTCTGCAATTGCACGTCCCCTAGCATATGCTCTTTCACTTGGAACAATTTGTGATAATGCATCTACTGTATCTCCATTTAGAAGAATATCTAGCTTAACTAGCTTAGATGGTGCATATCCTATTAATTCATAGTCTAGTGATGCATATCCTCTTGTCTTTGACTTTAATGTGTCAAAGAAGTCAAAGATAATTTCATTTAGAGGAATTTCATAATGAAGCATAACTCTAGTAGTTTCTAGATACTCCATATTCTTAAATACACCTCTTCTATTTTGGCAAAGATCCATAACAGGTCCAACATAATCTGATGGTGAAATTATAGATGCCTTAACCATAGGCTCCTCCATATAGTCAATTTCTGAAGGGTCCGGCATATTAGTTGGGTTAGTAAGTTCTATAAGTTCTCCATTTGCCTTAGTTATCTTATATATAACTGATGGTGCAGTTGTAACTAAGTCTAGGTTAAATTCTCTTTCAATTCTCTCCTGAATAACTTCCATATGAAGTAGTCCAAGGAATCCACATCTAAATCCAAATCCTAATGCTATAGAAGTTTCTGGTTCAAATGTAAGTGCTGCATCATTAAGTTGAAGCTTTTCAAGGGCTTCCTTAAGTTCATTATACTTAGCTCCATCTGTTGGATATATACCACTATATACCATAGGAATAGCAGGTCTGTATCCTGGAAGCGCTTCTTCAGCAGGGTCACTTGCAAGTGTTATAGTGTCTCCAACTCTCGCATCACGAACATTCTTAATACTACCTGTAATGTACCCAACTTCTCCAGCCTTAAGTCCTTCTGTTTCGATAAAGTTTGGCGCAAAAATCCCAACTTCTGTAACTTCGTATTCCTTCTGTGAAGCCATAAATCTAATCTTATCACCTTTTTTTACTTTACCTTCTTTAATTCTTACATATGAAACTACTCCCTTATATTGGTCATAGTAACTATCAAACACTAGTGCCTTAAGCTTGCCTTCCTCATCTCCACTTGGAGGTGGAAGCTGCTCTACTATTGCACTTAATACGTCTTCAATACCAAGTCCAACCTTAGCTGAAATTAAAGGAACATTACTACAATCTAGTCCTATAATATCCTCTATTTCTTTCTTAATTTCATCTGGTCTTGCACTTGGAAGGTCTATCTTATTAATAACCGGCATAATATCCAGATTATTATCAAGTGCTAGGTAACAGTTAGCAAGTGTTTGTGCCTGTATACCCTGAGTTGCATCTACAACAAGAATCGCTCCCTCGCAGGCTGCTAAACTTCTTGAAACCTCATAGTTAAAGTCTACATGTCCTGGGGTATCAATAAGGTTCATTACATATTCCTTATTATCCTCTGCCCTATGTACTAATCTTACAGCCTGTGACTTAATAGTAATACCTCTTTCTCTTTCAAGGTCCATACTATCAAGAACCTGTGACTCCATCTCTCTTTGAGTTAGTGTCCCTGTTTTTTCTATTAATCTATCTGCAAGTGTCGACTTTCCATGATCGATATGTGCTATAATACTAAAGTTTCTAATTTTAGATTGTCTCTCGTTAGACATAGTAATCCTCCTTAAGTGGTCTGTATGTTAATTTTATTAAAATCTAAATAATCACACTAAATTATAACACAATCGTCATGTTATATGTCAATAAAATTAAACTCTTTCTATTTTATAGTATTTGCAATGGCCTTAGCTATAATATTAAGTGAAGCAACAACCTCTTCCTTACTATTGGTAGAACTACCAAGTTCAATTAGAACTAAATTTGGATCTAAATCCTGATTAAACACTGCAGACTTCTTATATAGAAATCCTCTTGAGAACTTAGGGTGAATCTTATTTATTTCGTTATTAAGCTTCTTTGCAATTGCCTCACTATCCTTAATATTTGGATTGTTACTACCAAATACAAACATAGGTCTAGCTATTTTTTGTCCATTAATAAGCGCCGTACTCTTATCAGCTGGAACACTATCTCTATGTAAATCTATAACTAATTTATATTTATTTTCTTTAAGTAGCTTCTCTACAGTTGGACGTGATCTTTGGTATGCACCATTTCTCTTTGGAATATCGTGAACTGTCTTGTTATGTACTACTGCTATTCCATATTTATTTTCTAGTATTTTAACTAGTTCATCTCCTACATTAGCTACTGTTTGGGTTAAATCAGTTGTAAAGTCCTTACCCTTACCATCCGGATTAAATGTTTCTGTAGTATGTGTATGGTAGATCAATATCTCTGGCTTAGATCGATTTAGCGGCTTTGCAGGAGGAGATTTATCCTCTGCCTTTTCGCTACTAGAATCACTACCTTTATTGTTATCTACTATAATAGGACCTTTATCTTCACCTGTTATATCTATATCTAAAAGCCCAAGTAAAGGCATTTGAGAAGACATAAAATTAGTAGGTGTAGAAAGATCTATTCCAGTTAAATTTCTTATTATGTAACTTGAAAGGTCTACATTATCTTCATCCTCATGTTGGGATTTAGCTACATGTTCTTCTATGGACCCATTTGATTTACCCAGTATCTGCATATATATATACTTTGGGTTTTCACTAAGCCCCATTGATAATAATGGTAAAAAGATTTTTGCCATAAGAAGTATTCCTACAGCAAAAACAATAAATTTACTTAAAATATCTGAACTTTTTCTATTAAACATAACTACTTCATCCCCTTGTATGGTTTATGTAATATAGTTATGTTAATAAAAGCGGTTATATTACTACTTTAGAAAAGATATCTATCTATATCTTCTATATCAATAGATGGATGAAGACTTATATTAATACTATTAGCAATTATCTTAGCTAAGTCTTCTATAAGTGCATCAATATCCTTTGGTGTAACCATTAAATTACTTGAATAAGAATTAAGAACTCCCTTTATCATTTCATACTTTTCTTCTTTGTTAAGGCTCTTAAGCATTGTATAGAAGCCCTTAGTATCAGGATTGTCCTTAGTTTCTGAAATTAATGAATCTATCATGGAATCTATTGTATCATTAGCCATAGTAGGTGCATCTACAACCGTTGGAACTCCAATTGCTATAACAGGTACCCCTAAGGTTTTCATAGAAAGCTCCATTCTCTTGTTACCAACACCTGCTCCTGGCGCTATACCTGTATCCCCTATTTGAATTGTTCTAGCTACTCTATCAACATTTCTTGCAGCTAATGCATCTATAACAATAACAATATCAGGTGACGTTTTTTCTACTATTCCTTTAACGATTTCTGCAGTCTCTATACCTGTTATGCCAAGCACTCCAGGTGCAAGTGCTGCAACAGGATTTATTCCCTCGTCAATTTGATCAGGCATATACTCCTTAAGATGTCTTGTTACCATAAGCTTCGATACTACCTTAGGTCCTAAAGAATCTGGTGTTACATGCCAGTTACCAAGTCCTACAACAAGGGTTTTAAGATCCTTTTTAATCTTAACTACCTTTAGAATCTCTTCTGAAAGAGCCCTTGTTAAGTCTTCATGAAGATCAACATCATAGTGTTTAACCTCAGGTATCTCCATAGTAATATATGTACCCTTAGGCTTACCTAATGCCTCTTCACCCTTCTCATCTAATACATTTACAGTTACGATTCTAATACCTCCAAGCATTCTCTTAGTATCAAATGATACACCTTCTATTTCTACTTCCTTATTATTATTATAAATCTCCCTAGCTTCTACAGCTAAATCAGTACGGGGATTAAACATAAACACTTCCTCCTAACAAATCAAAATAAGTTAAAAGTAGTTTATGCAAAAATGTATTATTTAAACAAAAAAAATAACTACTCTTCCCACATAAGAAGAGTAGTTATCTTAGAAAACTAACATAAATTTTAAAATATTAAATAATTTAAATATAATGACTCATGTCCATTATATGTGATAGGTTCTTATTTTTCAATTTATATTTTGTGGATTTTTTAGCTATTTTTACTTTAAACAAAAAGCTTAATAATTTATTAATATTTATCCAATAAATCAATTAAGTATTTTTAAATAAATATTGGCAATAATAAGCTAATATTAGTATTGATAAGTCTAGCTTATAATGCTATAATTACGTTTAGTTGATGTAATGTTGACCATCCGCATATAGATTCCCCACAATCTAATTTTGTGTCTTAAAATATTTTGGTTTAAATTTAAGGAGGACACTACGATGGCAAATATTAAGTCTGCAATGAAAAGAATTAAGGTAATTGAAAGAAAAACACTAAGAAACAAAATGGTAAAGACTGCGGTTAAGACTTCAATCAAGAAGTTCGAAGCTGCTGTTGCTGCTGGAAACTTTGATGAAGCAAAGGTACTTCTATCAGCTGCTATTTGTGAAATTGACAAGGCTACTTCAAAGGGTATCATTCACAAGAATGCTGCTTCAAGAAAGAAGTCAAGACTTTCAGTTGCTCTTAACAAAGCAGCTAACTAATTAATTTAACAAAAACAGGTAGTCTCTCAACTACCTGTTTTTTCTATTTACATATTCTTAATATCAAAAGCTCAAGTCCAAGTTCCGGCTGCATCTTTCCACTTTTTATGCTGTAGTCAGTTTCTAATGCATCTTCTAGTACATTTTTAATAGTGTTACTTTCCCAGTTTCCTATTATTTTAGCTATACCTCTATATACAAATTCCTGTAGCTTAAGTTTCTTAATAATATCCGAATCCCTTTCACCATCATCTAATAACAATCTTACGTTATATAGAATTCTAAACTGCCTTATTATCATAAACATAATCTTTGGGAACTGCTCCCCCTGAAGGAATATAGTATCTAATATATCCAGTGCATTTTTAGCGTCTTTTTTGTACATATAATCTGTCATTTTAAAAATATTACTTTCTGATGTTTTATGAATAACAGCATCAATATCTTCCTTTGTAATATTTTCTCTATCACCTATATATGAAATAAGCTTATTAAGTTCTATTTCCATATTATCTATTGAGGATGTCATTTCATTAGTTAAATAAAATATATCTGACTTTGAAATATTTTTCTTATTATCCTTAATATATGTTTCAATCCACTGTGATAAGTCCTTACCATACATAGGTATTTTAAGTTCTACAAGTGTACCAATAGTATTCGAAACCTTAATTAATGAATTTCCCTTATCAATAGGATCCTTACTAGAAATCATAAGTATAGTATATTCAGGTACATCCTTTGCATAATCTGTTACATCCTTTAAAAGAGCCTTTGAACTTGAATCTAAACTCTCAAAGGTAAAACTTGGTGACTTTACGTGTACAACCCTCTTATCAGACATTACAGGTATTGTTTCACATGCATTTTGTATGTCATCAAATGATATTGAATTACCTTCAATTGTAACCGTATTAAGTTCCTTAATACCTCCTGGTATCTCCATTATTTCCTTTTCACATTTGCTAATCTTATCCTTATCATTTCCGTGCACTACAATGAAGTTTGAAATTTTATTCCCTGCAATATTTTTTTGAAAATCTTTAAAGGATTTTATAATCAAATTTATTTCCCCCTTAGTTGTTAAATCCTATTCTCTCACCAAATAAGTCTATGGTGTAAACAATAGTTCCCATTTTATCTGTTCTATATATATTAGCCCCTTCATCCTCTAAAGTGTTAATACACTCCTTTGATGGATGATTGTAGTTATTTTCTCCAACTGTTATAACTGCATTTTTTATTTTTGATAAATTAAGCATTTTTTCACTAATAGAATACTTAGACCCATGGTGGGGAACTTTAAACAGATCATACTCACCACTTATTTTATCCATTTCCTCATTAGTCGCATCACCTGTAAATAAAGCATTAAAGTCCTTATATGATAATTCAAATATTAAAGAATTCTTATTTTCATCATCATAATTAACCTTGCCATTTGGTGACAATACACTTAGCCTTACCCCTGATATCCTCATATAATCATCCTTCATAAGTCCTAAATAGCTCTCATCACTACAACCTAGGTAAGAAATCTTCTTTTCTATACTATGATTATCCTCTATATAATCAACTCCACCATTATGATCTGAATGAAAATGACTTATAACTAAATAATCAATATCATTATAGCCAAGCTTTCTTATATATGGCATAACCTTAGACTTTGCTGCTATATAATCATCAAAGGCGTTTCCAGTATCTATTAACATAGTCTTTTTACCTGGGTATTCTATGAATATACTATCACCTTGACCAACATCAATAAAGTGAATCTTTAAACTTTGCCTATCTATAATTAATGACAAAACTATGATGCCTACCATACTAGAAATTATAATATACTTTGCATTATTTTTCTTAAACTTAATTATTTTAAGATATAAAAGTACTATAAAATAATATAACACAATACATACAATACTAAGCCTACCTGTGAAAACAAGTACATTTATAGAATCAAATAATCCTATTATATATAAGGTTATTTCTCCTATGAAAACACATGGATATAAAATTAAATTGTAAGGTATTATAACATATAAGAAACATGATATAAATCCCGTAACAGTAATCAACCCTACAAGTGGAGATATAACAACATTTACTACTATAGATATAAGTGAATAATATCCCTTACTGTAAAGAATAATAGGAAGAGTTAATATCATACTAGCACCTGTTGCTGCTATTTCATTTTTGAATAACTTACTATATCCTTCTACATGCTCTAATAAATCGCTACTAAAAAGTGATATGGAAAGGGTTGCTGTAAATGATAATATAAAACCAAGGGAATAAATATAAAATGGATTAATTGTAAGCATTAAAAAACCCGCTATAAAAAGTCCATTAACTGTTGAATTTATCTTTCCTAAATACCTAGCTAGTATTACCATGTATATCATTATTAAGGCCCTTGTAACTGATGGTTCAAATCCTGTAATAAATACATAACATGTAGATACAACAAGAGCTATAATAAGCCTCCTTTTAATAGGAAGCATAGTGGTTATAGTCATAGTAGCAGCATATAAAATAGCAAGATTAAATCCTGAAACAGCAACAATATGAATAATATCCATCTCACTAAAGCTTTTCATATCCTCCTCATCTATTCCAGAGCGGTATCCTGTAACTATTCCAGATACAAATGCTCCTGCTCTAGAATCTACGCTTTCAAGTCCTCTACTTATCTTGTCCTTTATTTTAAGGTGGATATTAAATATGCTTATACTACTATCTATACTAATTATTCTTGTTACCTTTCCATAGGATAATAATCCCCTAGATGCCATTGAGTTTTTTCTATACTCCTTATTTTCTTTAAGCTTACCTTTAATTTGTATATAATCTCCAATACTCGGCACATCTTTAATTTTCTTAGCATCATAATAAAAAACTACCTTATAATTATTTTTATTGTTTTTTAGTGTAAAACTTGTTTCCTTAAGGTCTACAACCCGTCCTTCAAACTCCTTCTTGTCTTTAAGTGCATAGACTCTAGCATCGTAGCCTACCCTATATATGTTTACAAACACACCTCCAAGCATTAAAAAAACAAGTCCTATTACTAATATATTGCTCCTTTTCACAAACAAAAAAATTATCAATAGTAAAATCACTATAAAACTAACAATTAATTGAAACTTCCAATTAATATTAAGATTATATAGAAGAACCCCTATTACAAAAAAGGGAAACAGTATATATAGCCTAAATTTCATATAATTCTCCTAAATATATTATTATTAGGAGTCTATCCCAATGAAATTTTTTTAAACATTTTATATTTTTTCTATGATTTTATAAAAATAAGCAAATTAGTTTATAGAGTTTTAACTATTTTATAATTTTTATATAGTGTTATAATGTAGTTTGTAGTTAGAAATTTATAATTTTATATCGAAAATATAGGTATTTTAAATAAATATGACTAAAATTATTGTTCTTAGGAGGATTTTTTCTATGTTATTCGACGGAAAGGATTTTTTTGTTGATGAGTCTAATGCTGAAGACATTATAGAAATCACTGAAATATATAACTCAAACAAAGAATTCCTGAAAAAACATACTAATAAGGAAAACGTAACATTTGATTGGCTATTAGAAGATCTTAAGGAAACTAGAAACTCTGGATTTTCACCATGTAAAATAGTAGATAAAGAAAGTGGTGCTATACTTGGAATACTAGATTTTAAGCTTTCTAGCGAAACCTATCTTTCACTTTTCATGTTACATAACAAATACATAAATAAAGGTATTGGAAAAACTGTTTTTGCTGAGTTTGAATCATATGCTAAAAACAATGGATCACATGCTATTAGAATAGATGTTGTAGACTCTAAAAATGAAGATGCTCTTCGCTTTTGGGTAAAAAGAGGATTCCAAAAAATTAAAGAAGTATCACTTTCATGGGGAGATGCAATTCTTCAAGCATCCCTAATGAAAAAGGACATATAAAAAGAGCCGACTTTATATCGACTCTTTTTGTTATTTAAATAAATTCTTAAAAAATAGTACTATTCTCTTAAATACATTAACTCTCTTAATATCTTCAGTTGCTATTAAATCAGCTTCTGTAGACGTCTTATCATATGTTACTATAATCTTACCTACCGTGTCTCCCTTTTTAATGTTTCCCTTTAAGTCTTCCATTATCATAACTTTAGACTCTATATGAGATTTTTTATTTATAAGCTGATATTCTTCCCTGCTAGGTGAGGCTTTAATAACTCCTCCAACATGGTATTCACTTTCAAGATCATAGATACTTGCCTTATTTATAA
>NZ_JAVWJB010000026.1:0-8196 GCF_036639235.1 Clostridium sp. | reverse complement strand
ACTCCTCCAACATGGTATTCACTTTCAAGATCATAGATACTTGCCTTATTTATAATTCTTTTTTTTGCAAAATTAGCCTTAGCATAGTTAATAAGACTTAAGCTAGCATTATATCTTTCATCTTCAGATTTAGAACCAAGCGATACTGCAATAACCCTATACGGCTTCTCATCCTTAGCTGTTGGCTTAATCTCTACAGTTGATGCAAGGCAGTACCCAGCCTCATTTGTAAATCCTGTTTTAAGTCCATCTACACCAATATTCTTAGATAAAAGTTTATTAGTTGCTGGATATGTTAATCCGTTATATGTAAAACTTTTCCTTGATGTTATTTTAAGAGTCTGTGGATAATTATCTATTATTTTTTTAGATAGTATGGCAATTTCATATGCTGTTGTTGTATTAAACGCTTTGTCCTTCTCTGTAAGTCCACTTGTATTTATAAATTTTGTTTTGTTAAGTCCAATCTCCTTACTCTTATCATTCATAAGAGTAATAAAGTCCTTTTTCGTAAGCTTAGATACAAAATCTTCTAATATAATTGCACTATCATTAGCAGAAATTATTAGAAGTGATTCTATAAGCTGAGTTAAGGTTACCTGATCTCCATTTTTAAGATTAAGCTTACTTCCATCACTTGGAATAACGCTTAAATCAAGATTAACAACAATCTTTGTGTTTAATGGAATTGATGCTGCCTTTAAAGAATCCATTACAACCAGATAAGTCATTAATTTAGTTACCGATGCCTGTGCTAAAATCTTATCCTTATCCTTTGAATTCAGCACCTTCATAGTGTCTGCATCTACTAAAACACCCGCTTTATATAAACTACTTGCACTAACTATAGTTGAGTAAGGAAGTAGTATAGATATACATAGTAAAGATAATATAATTACCTTCTGTATTCGTTTTTTAAGTATATTCATATAATAGTCACCTTTCTATTGTTATTTACAATATAAAAAGAGGAAATCAAAAGATCCCTCTTAATTTATTTATCTCTATAACTTGCAATAAGCTCTTCAATCTTATATTTGCATCTAGCACCCTTACAGTTGCCTCCACCTGCTCTCGTAGCCTTCTTAACATCCTCAAATGTTCTAGCTCCATCTTTAATAGCAGTTTTAATAGCATGTCTAGTTACTACTGAGCACACACAGGTTTTTGTTAATTTATCGATTACTTCTTCTTGAAGTTTATTATCCATAGTATTCTCCTCTCAATAAACATTAGTTTAATTGAATTCTATATTATTTTAGTAGAAAATACAATTAAAAAAGTATTAAAATTAAAAAGCCTAGGATAATCCTAGGCTTTTTGTTATGCGTTAATTTTAAGATTCTCTTCAAAATCTATATATAAGTTATTATTACCATTATCTTTAAATCCTATTCGCTTAAGAGCATGTTTAGGTTGGTCATGTATATTCATCACCTTTAGCCTTACCCCCTTAACTAAACAAATGCTATATATTTTGTTTAAAGCATCTATTCCACTAGAATCTATAGAACAGGTATTCCTCATATCTATAATAATTTCGCTACATCTATTTGAATCCCTTTTTACGTCCTCTACAAGATTCTGAACCACTCCGAAAAATAAAGGTCCGTTAATCTTATATGTTATTGATGTTAATTTATCATTAGATAGACTTATGCTATTAACACACTGAATATCAGTTGCTTCACACATAGACTTAATAAATAAAAATGCAGCAAGTACCATACCAACTTCTATAGCAATAACTAAATCAAACACAACTGTTAATGAAAATGTAACTAAAAGTAAAACCACATCACTTTTTGGTGCCTTTAAAAGTGCCTTAAAGTTTTCAATTTCAGCCATATTATAAGATACTACAATTAATATTGCAGCAAGTGTTGTCATAGGTATTAACTTTGCAATAGGTAGGAAAATAAGCATTATTAATAGAAGACAAATAGCATGAATCATACCTGATACTGGACTTGTCCCTCCATTTTTAACGTTTGCAGCTGTTCTAGCAATTGCCCCTGTAGCTGGTATACCACCAAATAATCCTGAGAATATATTAGCAGTTCCCTGAGCTATAAGCTCCATATTAGAATCATGTTTATCACCTGTCATAGAATCTGCAACAACCGCTGATAATAAAGACTCAACTGAAGCAAGTAATGCAATTGTAAATGCTGGTCCTATTAAACTCTTAATCATATTAAAATCTACACCTTCAAAGCTAGCAAATGATATCGATGAAGAAATATTTTCAAAGCTTGACCCTATTGTAGCTACTGGTAACTTAAAAATATAAACTAATAAAGTAGTAATTATAAGCGCGACTAGTGACCCTGGTATCTTATCACTTGCTTTTTTAAAGTTAACGATTATTAAAACAGATAAAATACCAATTCCTAAACTTAAGTAATTCACCTTATCTAAATTACTTAAATACGCACTCCACTTTCCTATAAAAGAAGAGTCTATATTTTCTATATTCATTCCTAAAAAGTCCTTAATTTGTGTAGAAAAAAGAGTAACAGCAATTCCTGCTGTAAATCCTATTGTTATAGGATATGGAACAAACTTTATAAATCTTCCCATTTTAAATATTCCAAGAAGAATCATAATTATACCTGCCATAATAGTTGAAACTATAAGGCCTTGTATTCCGTATGTTGATATAATTCCATAAACAATAACAACAAATGCACCTGTAGGTCCACCTATCTGTACATTACTTCCTCCAAGAAAGGATATTATAAATCCCGCTATAATTGCTGTAATAAGTCCCTTTTCAGGGGATACTCCTGAGGATATCCCAAGCGCTACCGACAGCGGCAAGGCAATTATTGCAACAATTACTCCTGAAATAAAGTCTTTCGCTAAACTCTCTTTAGTAATCTCTCCTCTTTTAATCATCTCAAATAACTTAGGTTTCATATTTATGCCTCCAAACTTATTTGGCACCATTACTATCCTATTCCTAATAAATTGCTTTGTCAAAATTAAAAAATGGAGTATTTAATAATATTTTAAAAATACTCCATTTTTTTAAGGTTTTATACAGTTTTTTAACTTAGCTTATAAATAATAATGTCTCAATAACTTTCTTTGGAACCATAATAATATATGGTGCTGCTACAAGTGCTACTACTATAGCTACCTTGTTATATACAATCCTTGAGAACCCTGATTTTATAAGCTGTTTTCTAATCCATAGATATTCTAAAACACCTGCTACTAATAATCCAATCACATAGCAAACCCCTAAAGTAAAACTACTAAAAGGATTAAGCATTATCTGCTCCTCAAGGGGCTGTACCCACCTATAATGAGGTAAAAATACAGATAATCCATAAACTACTATATACAAAATGAAATCAATAAAAACACATACTAAAAAGTTCTTATTAGTTATGCCTATAATTCGTTTTGTACTTATTTTGCATTTTAAGACTTTTACGCCTACAAAGAGTCCTAAAAACAAAAGAATATATTTTAATAGTAATGGAACTACTACTATTGGAGGTATTAACATTAATATGTACGCAGGTAAAACATAACTATTAAGTTTTATCTCCTTCATAAAACCCTCCATTTCATATTTTATGTATATTATACATTATTTTGGGTTACATAACAATTTATAGATGCAAAAAGGGAAAGATTTACTTCTTTCCCTTTAATACTGCTTCATATTCATTTTCCTTAAATCCAACTAAAAACTTATCATCGTATACTAGGATAGGTCTTTTTACAAGCATACCGTTGGTAGCTAGTATCTCTATTAGCTCCTCCTCAGTATGAGTGTCAAACTTCTCCTTAATATTAAGCTCTTTATATAGCTTACCTGATGTATTAAAAAACTTCTTAAGTGGTAATCCACTACTGTTAATCCATGTAGTTAACTCTTCTTTCGTAGGTCTATTATCAACAATATGTCTCTCTTCAACATCAACATTATTATCCTTAAGCCAAGACTTAGCTTTCCTGCAAGTTGTTCACTTAGGATATTCTAAATATAATCTCATATAATCACTACCTTATGTAAAATATTAACTTAATTATATTATTTATAATATATATTGTCAATAGATAATAGTTATCCACAATTAAACAAAATAAAAACACTTAAATAAGTGCTTTATTGTAATAGATGACAGGTCGGCGTATCCTGTATCTCTTTAACTATGTAACATAGCGCGTGGGGAGCCATTTCCCACCTCATCATATACTTATAATAAGTATATCACAAGTTGGTTATTTTTTCAAGTTGCTATTTGTAACTTGAAATCTTCCACTATGTATTCTACTCTCTAGCTTACCATCTGTTATAGGATACATAGATGAAACATATATATATTCTTCATTAAAATCTATTTCAACAGAAACTAATATATGATTCTCATGTATATCCTTAACAAGCTCTATACTAAACCCTACCTTACTAGGATGTACTCCAACATAATCTGGCTGCTTTATAACCATTTTAATACATCCTAGTGGATCGAATAGGTTTTTCTTACTTAATTGGCTTTTGTGTTTCTTTAGAATATGTCTTAAAACCCCATTATTCATATATACAGTTCCACTATAATTAAATTCAGCTAATTCGGCTATATCCTCTTTAATTTTGCCTACCCTAAAATATGACTCATATTTTTTGCTCATGTTATCTCCTAGCTAAACTCATTAAGAGTATTATTAATAATTAATATTCATTGAAGCTAAGTATACTATCTATATCCTGTCTAACCTTTTTTCTAGGTTCCTTATCACCATAGTATCCAATTGATATAATAAGCTCAATTGGAACATTTTTAGGTATATTTAATAGTTTTTTAATCTTATCCTCTTTAAACCATCCAATTATACAAGTACCAAGTCCAATATCACTTGCTTGAAGACATATATGCTCAGCAGCAATTCCTATATCTATAGGAGTATATTCCTTATGTTTTAATAATTGACCTATTGTTGAAGTTAAATTTCTCTTTTGGCTTGTTATAATAATAAAATTCGGTGCTGTTTTTGCAAATTTATTTATACCTCCAACTAGTGGGTCATAACAATACTCCCCTATCTTCGAAGCCTTTTCCTTATCGTTTACAATAATAAACCTCCAAGGCTGTGAATTACATGCAGAAGGTGCTAGCCTTGCGGCTTCTATGCAGCTTACTAATTTCTACTTCCTTATCTAAATATCCTCTTATGCTTTCTCTTTTTAATACTAAATCTTTAAAACTCATAATATCCTCCTAGGAGATTTTTTGTAAATTGTACCATAGATTAGTTTTTTATTTCAATATATAAGGTCTATAGAAAAATTATTCCTCCATAGACCTAAAAATTTATTTTCTTAACCTAATTCCTTTTCTTACCCTATCTCCAAACTCAGCTGATGCCTGTGTAAAATAACTTACTACTCTTTTTTGAATTTCACGATCTACATTAAATAAGTCATTTACTATATTATCTATTAAATGATCTTGCTGCTCCTTTGTAAAGGATTCATATAATTCCCCTGCCTGCTTAAAATTATTTTCATTATTAATTTGTCTACGTGCAATATTTCCGCTTATATACTCAGCAGATTCTTTTCCACTTAAAGGGCATACCCTTGGATTATTACTATCTAAATAGTTTGGCGAGTAATTTACCCTACCTTTATGCTTTTTATATGCCATAGCACCATCTCTTTCGTTATTATCAACTTGGACTACTGGCATGTTTATAGGAATTTGTTCAAAGTTTGCTCCTAGTCTATGACGCTGTGCATCTTTATATGAAAACAATCTTCCCTGTAAAAGCTTATCATTTGAAGCTTCGACTCCAGGTACAAGATTAGATGGACAAAATGCTACCTGCTCAGATTCCTCAAAAAAGTTATCTGGATTCCTTGTTAAAAATAATCTACCAACCTTAATTAGTGGAAATACCTTCTCTGACCATATTTTAGTTGCATCTAATGGATCAAAATCTAAGTTATGATCCTCCCTTGGGTTCAATATTTGAACTAACAAGTCATATTCTACTCTTTTCCCCTTACTTAAGGTATCATACAAATCCCTAGTTGCAATATCCGGGTCTACCCCTGCTAGAATCTCAGCTTCTTGTCTAGTTATTGTTTCCTCCCCTAAAATAGGTGTCCAGTGATACTTAACAAGGAATTTTTCACCTCTCTCATTTATCCATACATAGGTGTTAACCCCAAACCCCTTCATCTTCCTATAACTCTTAATAGTTCCATAATCAGAAAACAGGAATGTAATCATATGTGTAGCCTCTGGTGAACAGGATATAAAATCCCAAAACCTATTAGGATCATGTAAGTTGTTATCAGGAGATGGCTTAAATGCATGTATAAGGTCTGGGAACTTAATAGCATCTCTTATGAAAAACACAGGTAGATTATTCCCTACTATATCTAGATTGCCGTCATCAGTATATAGCTTAACTGCAAATCCTCTAGGATCTCTTGCTGTATCTGGAGAGCCCTTTGAACCTATAACAGTTGAAAATCTTACAAAAGCCTCAGTTTCTAATCCTATTTCATTAAATACTCTAGCCTTAGTGTATTTACCCATTGAATTTGTTAATTTAAAATATCCATGGGCACCTGCACCTTTAGCGTGAACTACCCTCTCTGGTATTCTTTCTCTATTAAAATGTGCCAGCTTATCAATAAGATGTAAATCTCTTAATATAACAGGTCCATCTATACCTACAGTTAAAGAATGTGAGTCATTTTCTATTGGTGCGCCCTGATTAGAGGTCATGCATTTATGTCTATCATTTCTTCTATTTGACATAATTATCCTCCTTCAATATTTATTCCATCACTCTATATTATGTAAGAAAACACAAGTTGTTACACTTATAAGTATTCTGTTAAGAATATATCGAATATTGTTAAAATTTATCATTTACTTTAAAATTAACAATATAAAAACATTTTTGGAGGATAATTATGATATTTATATATAACAAATCAACTGACCCCTACTTTAATTTAGCTGCTGAGGAATATGTTCTTAAAAATTTTAATGATGACTGCTTTATGCTATGGAGAAATTCCAAGGCTGTTATTATAGGAAAAAACCAAAATGCTATAGCAGAAATAAACCGTGACTATGTTACCTCTAATAATATCCCTGTAGTTAGAAGACTATCAGGTGGTGGTGCTGTGTTCCATGACCTTGGAAATGTTAACTTTACATTTATAACAAATGATACAGATGACTTTGTTAACTTTGGTAAGTTTACTGAGCCAATAATAGGTGTTTTAAAGGATAATCTTTCTATTAATGCAGAACTATCAGGTAGAAACGATTTAACAATTGATTCTAAAAAATTCTCAGGTAATGCACAGTATAACTATAAAAACAGAGTTCTTCATCATGGAACATTACTATTTTCATCAAGTATAGATAATATTTCTGAGTCACTAAATGTAAAACCTATTAAGCTTCAAAGTAAGGGTGTTAAATCTGTTAAAAGCAGGGTAACTAATATAAGCTCACATTTAAATTCTCCATTAACCATTGAAGAGTTTATAGATATGACAATGAACTATGTTAAGGAAAACAGTCTAGATGGTGAAATATATGAATTTACTAAAGAGGATGTAAAAGCTATTGAAAATCTTAAAGACGAAAAGTATTCAACATGGGAATGGAATTATGGAAAATCTCCTAAGTATGACTATACAAATGAAGATAAGCTTTCAGGTGGTATTGTAGAGATTAACCTAAATGTTAAGTCAGGGGTTATTAATGAATGTAAAATATATGGAGACTTTTTTAGTAAAAAGGACATTAAAGATGTAGAACAGGCCCTAATAGGTGTAAAGCATCAACATAATGATATACATACTAAACTAAGTGAATTTGAAATTGATAAATACTTTGCAGGTATAACTTTAGAAGAGCTAATGATGGTATTTATATAAAGAAATAGGTTATAACAATTTTTGTTATAACCTATTAGCTTGTACACCTCATTCTTATAGGGGGCATCACTACTTGAAATACACTTTTATCATTTATATCATCCTCTGAAACTTTAATAGAACTTACACTAGTACTTAATTTATCTATAGTTACAATATTTATATGCTTCATACGCTTTCTAATAAACTCTAAAAACGGATAAAGCTCATACCACTGCTTCATAAAACTAAGTATTTCACGGCTATTTTTCATAACCCTTAAT
>NZ_JAVWJB010000025.1:23885-25178 GCF_036639235.1 Clostridium sp. | reverse complement strand
GCTTGAAGAAGCAGGGGTTACCCTTATTAGACCTATGGTTTATATTGAGGAAAGAGAAGCTAGAGGCTTTGCAAAGAAGTTTAACCTTCCTATAATAGAGAATCCATGTCCAGCAAATGGACATACAAAACGAGAAGAAGTTAAGCTGCTAATAGATTCTCTAAAAAAAGATATTCCCTCAATTAAGAAAAACCTGTTTGGCTCCCTAACCAACACCGAGCAGCTTTCAATTTGGGACAGGGACAAAATAAACTCAATAGATTAGGAGAATAACTATGGACTTTAATCCAATTAATATAAAACTTAAAAACGGAGAATCAGCTAAGATAAGAATGATATCACCTAGTGATGCACTTGAAATGATTAATTACCTTCAAACAATATCTAGAGAAACAGATGCAATGCTTAGATACCCTGAGGAATTTACACTTAAAGAAGAGGATAATTTCAAAAGATATGCAGCAGTATGTGAAAGCAGTAATACTATAGAACTTGTAATGACTCTAAATGGTAAAATCATAGGACACTGTGGACTTAGACCAATATTTGAAGTAAAAAAATGCATCCATAGATGCTCATTTGGAATATCAGTGCTTAAATCCCACTGGGGAAAAGGAGTTGGATATAACCTACTTAAAGCATTAATACTAAAGGCAGTAGAAATTGGATACGAACAAATAGAACTTGACGTTGTCTCAGACAACACATCTGCAATAGGACTATACAAAAAATTCGGCTTTAAAGAATACGGCCACCTACCTAATGCCTTTAAACTTAAAGACGGCAGTTACCAAGACCTAAGACTTATGTATAAAAGACTATAATATAAATATATTAATAAAAAGGAGTTTTTAATATGAAGTACATACAAATTTCACTATTCATACTCCTTACTTTAACTATTCTATTGCTAGTAGGCTGTAATAGCCAAAGCTCACTACCATCTAAAATGCCTAGTGACTTTAACTTTATATTTAGCTATGGAGTAGACAGCAAAAACAAGCTTGATACACAAAAGAATGAATTTACAAAGGATATGATAGCTGACCCTTCTATAACAACAAGTCTTAAGCTATCGCCTAAAGATATGAATAAAATATATTCTGAAATACAAAAATCTAAAATATTAAACTATCCAGAAGTATTCACACCAGAAAGTGATGTTCGTCAAACACCATATACTACTTATAAATTTAAAGTAACAATAGACGGAACTACTAAATCAATTTTATGGAAAGATGAAAGCGACTCTAACTCTAAAGAAGCTACTGAACTACGCAGCTTCTTTCAAAC
>NZ_JAVWJB010000025.1:0-23785 GCF_036639235.1 Clostridium sp. | reverse complement strand
ATGAAAGCGACTCTAACTCTAAAGAAGCTACTGAACTACGCAGCTTCTTTCAAACAATTATAAAAACAATCGAAAGCAAACCCGAATACAAAAACCTCCCAGAATCCAATGGAGGCTACTGCTAACAAATAAAAGCTGCTAATAATTTAGCAGCTTTTTTCTCTTTCTTTTAATTTAACATAATCCCTAAAATGAAGTAATAACATTACTAATACTGCTGCAACTATACATAAAGCCACAACAACAGCTCCTCCTCCACTTGGATCTATAACCCCACCAATTACCCTACTAGCAAGAAAAAATCCTAAAAACCATAATCCACCTATTATAATATTCTCTAAAAACCCATCATTCATATTTTTTCTCCTAATATATTACATTTTAAGAAATTATATCATAGACTTCTACCTCTCACAACCTTTCAAAGCATACTCCACATTAAAATTCCTCAAAATAAAAATCCAGTAACATCAGTTACTAGATTTTACCATCAATAAATTAAAATAAAACTATCTTCTCTAATCATACTCTAATAAGTCTTTCTCAAGACCCCATAAACCTTCTCAAAAGGCTTTTTCAAAGCCCCCCCTAGACCTTTTCACCCTATGGGTTCGGTTTCATGACAAGGTGTTGTATCCTATACTGTACCCTTGGGTTTTGACTTAGAGGGTCTTAGGTGGAAAAATTTAAAGGCACTTAGGGAAGGCGGGTGTTTGAGGCTCCGCCGAGTTTTAGCCAGCCCTTAGTGAATTTGAATTTTTCCTCCTTAGAGCTTCTTGGAGAAATCCCAAATGCGGTCAGAATAGGATACAATGCCTTGTCTAGATAAATCCATTAACCTCTCGTATCCCATACGATTTCGGCTCTGTGGGACTTCATCATATTAACCCCACGTCTTGTAAATGTATATATCTCATTTAGGAAATCTTCCTTCTTAAAGTTGCCCTTTTCTATATCATAAAGCTTCTTCTCAAGTCTTCCCGTATAGTCAGTATCCATAAGGTCCTTAATAGGGAATGTTTCTATAAGTCTTTCACCTTTTTCTGTTATAAGAAGTGACTTACCCTTATAGCTAATATATCCTGCTGTTTTAAGCTTATTTATAGTTTCAGCTCTTGTTGCAGCTGTTCCTATAGAAAACCCATAAAGTATATCCTCATCCTTCTCTTCATCATCTGATGATGTATTCTTGCCGCAGGTTTCCATAGCTTTAAGAAGAGTCTTTTCTGTATGGTGGGCTGGTGGCTTAGTCTTCTTCGTTTCAACCTTAAGTGACTTAACCTCAACTACCTCATCCTTTTCAACATTCGGTAATATCTCATCCTTCTTGTCTTCCTTATAAAGTTTAAGATATCCCTTTGACTTTAGGATTTTACCCTTTGACTTAAACAGTCTTTCATAATTATCCCCTTGAATAGCAGTAATAACTTCACCTACTTCATAAACAGCAGGCTCCATAAACTGGGATATAAATCTATTTTTAATAGCATCATATACTATTCTCTCATCTGGCGTTAATGACTTTGGCACCATATATGTTGGTATAATAGCACTATGGCTCTCTACCTTAGCATTATTAAATACCTTCTTAGTTACGTTAAAAACAATCTCATCCTTAAAATCATATTGATTCTTTAAAGTATCTAAAACCTTCTTAGCCTTGTCAACTAAACTTTCTTCAAGTGCTGTACTTTCAGTTCTTGGATAAGTTATATACTTTTTCTCATACAGACTTTGGGCTGTTTTAAGTACCTTATCTGCAGTAAATCCCTTAGCCTTACTTGTAACATATCCTTGAAGGTTACTTAAATTAAATAAGCTTGGTGGAAACTCTTTTTTAGTTTCAATTGTTTTTTCTTTTATTTTAGCTTCACGACCCTTAATTTCAGCCTTAAGCTTTTCTACACTTTCTTTGTTTTGGAACTTATCCTTCTCACCATGGAAGAATCTCCCCTTATATTCTCCATCTTGAGAATTAAATGTTCCAATAAGAGCGAAATACTCCTCAACCTTAAAGTTTTTGATTTGCATTTCCCTATCATAAATCATTTTAAGGGTAGGCATTATAACTCTTCCTATATTAAGAAGATTTCCCTTACCCCTTGCATACTTCATAGTAGCAACAGATGTAAAGTTAATACCTATAACCCAGTCAGCAAGCTGTCTGCTAACACCTGCATCCTGAAGACACTTCATCTCTTCATTAGTCTTTAGAGAATCTAATCCCTTCTTGATTTCCGATGGTGTCCACTCATTAATAAGTATTCTCTTAATAGGTTTTGTTACCTGAAGATAAGAGAATATAAGGTTTGCTATAAGCTCCCCTTCCCTATCAAAGTCAGTAGCAGTAATGATTTCTACAACATCATCCCTAGCTACAAGTGACTTAATAATATTAAGCTGCTTTCTAGCACCAGCATCCTCAATATTTCTGTTTGCTGAGCTAGGCTTTACTTTGTACTTAAATTCCTCTGGTATGTATGGGAAATTATTAAAGTCCCATCTAGCAAGTTCTTCATTATAATCTTTACAATCGCATAAGGTTAATAAGTGACCAAATGCCCATGTTACAATATATCCATTTCCTTCAAAATAACCATCTCTCTTACCTTTTATAGAAAGAGCATCCACAATATTTCGTGCTACAGAGGGCTTCTCTGCAAGTATTAATCTATTCATAATATCACCCTAAAACTTAAACTTGTCTTCCCATTATAACATGGTTTAGTGCAATAATCCCTTCACTTATTTTACTTTCAGGTACTCTTCAAGTGTAATACCTTTACTGTGTATCTTTTTTGCTGCACTTTTGCCAACATATCTTATATGCCATGGCTCATAATTATAACCTGTTATCTTTTCTTTTCCCTCAGGATACCTAATTATAAATCCATATTTATATGCATTTTCTCGAAGCCACTTAGCCTCATCGCAGTTTTTATGAAAGTTTCTACTTGCATTAGTAATATCCATTGCAAGTCCAGTTTGATGCTCACTATGTCCTACCTTTGCAACAAATTCATCTGTATATTTTTTACCCTTTTTGTTTAAATTCTCTTGAATAATACTTTTCTGACTTTCACTTGATCTAAATCCAGAGTTAGCATATAGTTTAACCCCTGCATTATTTGCATCAGCAAATAATGCTTCAAGTGCCTCTGCTGATTCTAGCTTCAATTTCTTCTCTTCATCTGAACATCTTTTTGAAAACCTTACATTTGGAACTTTTAAATCATCTAGATTAAAGTTATCATTCATTTTATAATCCCTATTTACAAGTGTAAGGGCTTCTCCTCCAAGTAACCTTCTCCCTATCCCACTTTCTTTGAAAATTAAAAATCCCCCAATTAATATACAAATACTTAATAATATCAGAAAAGTTCTATTTCTCCTTTTCACATAATCACCTCATGTAAATTATACAAAACAAAACGTAAAATCTTATTACAAATAGATTAAATTTTCCTAAGATTACCAAATTAGCATATTTTCTTGATTAATAAAAAAAGGCTAGAGCATAACATATTCGTTAACTCTAGCCTTAAACAGCTTATTTTTAGGCACTTACCTTATTGTCTGTTTTTTTTTTCAGCAAATACTAATTTAAGTAGTAACGGTGTTACAACTGTTGTAGCAATAATTACTACAAGTAATGTTGGATACATTTCTTGAGTTATTATTCCCTGGGCAACTCCTAGTGATGCTGTAATTATAGCAACCTCACCACGTGAAATCATACCTACACCAATTTGTAGTGATTCCTGGTTGTCCATTCCATACATCTTAGCACATGCACCGCATCCAAGAACCTTACCTATTATAGCTGCAATTGTTATTCCTATTATAGGTAGAATTACACCTGCGCTTAGGGTTTTAAGGTCTATAGCTAGTCCTATACTACTAAAGAATATAGGTGATACAAGGAAAGTTGATACATTTGTAAACTTTTCTTCAAATTCATGTTTTTGCTTAGTCATTGCAATTACTAGACCTGCAACATATGCACCTGTAATTGCTGCTATTCCAAGATAATGCTCTACAAATATAGAGAATATAATAGCAATACCTGCTGTTAATAGAATAAATGACTCCATTTTCTTGCTTCTATCTCCACCATCCATAACTTTATCTAAAAGCTTTGGAAGGAAATAAAGTGCAAGTCCTGATATTACAACAAATGCAATAATCTTACCTACTATAACCATTAGCCCTGCAGCTCCTGATGCTGCTCCTGCTGATGGTGCTATAAGCATTATTGCAACTGATAAAATTATGATTCCTAAAATATCATCTATTATAGCTGCTCCTATAATATTAACCCCTGCCCTACTGTTAAGCTTTCCTAGCTCATTAAGGGTTTGTACTGATATTGCAACACTTGTTGCTGTTAAGATAACCCCAACGAATATACTTTCACTAAGGTTTCCTGTAAAGAAGTATGTTACTCCTCCTCCTAGTACTAATGGTAGAACAATTCCCCCAATAGCAATTAAAAATGATGATGCTCCTGCTGACTTAAACTTTTCAACATCTGTTTCAAGTCCAGCCATAAACATAAGGAATATAACCCCTATTTGAGCCATTAATGTAATTGGCTGACTTTCTTGTACAAGATTTAAAAGTGATGGACCAATTACGATACCTGATAATAAAAATCCTAACACCTTAGGCATTTTAAGCTTTTGGCTTATCATACCTAGAATTTCCCCCACTACAAGAATAATACCAACTTGTAGTATAAATCCTATAACTTCGTGCATAATTTCTTCCTCCTATTTTACAAAACTTTCTCCTAATCCCATAATCTATGTAACACCCATATAAAAAATTATAACTGAGAGTCTATATTTATACAATTAAAAAGACTCTCAGTTAATAAAATTTTAAAAATACAAATTATTGTACTGATGCTATATTTTTAGTCATTCTAAAGTAGCTACCACTTGGATATTCTACTTCACTACATACTCTATATTCTAATTTATTATATAGTCTAAATGCACCTTCTCTTTCTCTACTTACAAGAAGTGAACACTTAGGTAATTTATAAATTCTAGCATTCTTCTCTGCTTCTTTAATAAGCATTGTTCCTATTCCCCTACCCCTAAACTCACTTGAGGTTGATAGGTTAGAGATATAGTACTCGTCATCATTAGCCTCCTTAATACCAAGACACTTAATATCTGACCAAATAAACTTAA
Source organism: Clostridium sp. (assembly GCF_036639235.1). Lineage (GTDB taxonomy): Bacteria > Bacillota > Clostridia > Clostridiales > Caloramatoraceae > Clostridium_AB. The sequence continues at coordinate 18,584 of NZ_JAVWJB010000025.1, read as the reverse complement.
GCTTATCAATAAATGATAGTGACTTTAGTAAAGCTTTCGATGTGTTCTTCTCAAGATCATCAATCAAACTATAAGGAAGTGCTATAATCACCCCTGCAACATTGTTATCAACCATAGCAACTGTGGCAAATCTGTAACTATACCTTGTGTCCTTTCTTTCTACTAGCTTAACTATCCTATCTAGGATTTCCTTCTTTGTGCCAGCTCCAAAAACTTCTGCCGGATCATCCTCAGTGGCATAAATCAACCGGGCAATCTCCTCTGCATGTTTTTTATTTGCTGGCATACTCCGAATCGTTTCCATTATTATTACTTCCCTTCTTACAATATATGTATATTATATCATATTTAAGGTATCCCTACAAAATAGGTTAACCCTTAAATACCATTAAATAAAAGGACTAATCCTCTCTACTCCTAAGTAGTTTAAATTAGCCCCTTTAAAATATGTTTATCTCTATTAAATTCAACTATACTACTTTAATTAAATAGTTTAACTATTTTGTAATATTTTTTCTTCTACCCTATATCCTCTATAGTAGCTTACTGTATTGTAATTAATCTTAACATATACACTTTCACCAAGTGATGATGCTTGAAGAACTACAAGGTTTGCACCTTTGTTGAATCCCATATTAGTAGTTTCACTTGCAACAAATTGTCCAAGACCCTTACCCCTATATTCTTCTAATGTTGCTATGTAATATATACCTGCTGTATCTCCATTATTTACAACCGCACCTGTTGCAACAGGCTTGTTAGTTGACTTTTCATATATTAATATACCATCCCAGTCTGGATGATTAACTATTCTTTCACTTATCATTGCATCTGCAACATTCTCTTCCTTATCAAATGCATTAATGATAATCTTCTTAAAATCCTCAATTTCATTTGAAGTAATTTTCTTCATATAAAAATCCTCATGTAATGGCTTAATATCAATAACCTTATTACAAACCATAATAGGTGATCCTTTTTCTCTAGCAGGACTTAACCCTCTTGATTTAAGAATAGATTCAAGATTAACATTGCCATGATCCTTAACCCAGATAGAGAACCCAAAGCCCCTTTCCTTAAAGAACCTAAATATATGCTCAACAAAATCTTCTGCCTTAGAGTCATCCATACATATACCGCCACTTAAATGTCCATCTATAGTACTAACTCCTATCGAGAATATTATATACCCATTCTCTTCTATTAGCTCACCTTTATCAAGATTACTTACCCTATTTTTAATGGTGTAAATAAGATTTTCGTCTGCTCTTAAAATAACATTATTCATAACTCTCATCCTCCCTAAGTCATATACTACTATAGTTTACTATCTAATCACATAAAATACCTTAATTAGTGTATAATTATCTTATCAAAGTTTACAAAATTTAATAAACCTCTTGACTCTATAGTAACTATAGGCTTTATACTATACAATGTAAACTTTACTGGAGGTTATTTTATGACACGAGAATTTCTACGCTATGCACTACCATCTGCTATTGCAATGTGTATAGCTTCATTTAATACTGTACTTGATGGTATTTTTCTTGGACGTGGAGTTGGAGACTCTGCACTTGCTGCTGTTAATTTAGTATTTCCTTTAACTATAGTGTTCTTTGGACTTGCAACTATGTTTGCTGTTGGAGGAGGGGCACTTGTATCTAAGTACTTCGGTGCTGGAGATGATGAGAAGGCAGTTAATATATTCCGCCAAGTAGTTAAGTTAATACTTATACTTAGCGTTTCCTTAAGCCTTGTGTGTATGGTATTTGCTACCCCACTTGTTAAGGCACTAGGTGCATCTGAAGCACTTGCACCACTTGCAGCAGAATATTTATTTTTCTATTCTATGTTCTGTATACCAACATTACTTGATATTGCATTTACCAGTTTCCTACGTAATGACAACAACCCAAACCTTGCTATGATAGCAACAATAGTTGGAACAATATTAAATATTACACTTAACTATGTGTTTATATTTGAACTGGGACTTGGTATTAAGAGTGCTGCTATAGCAACAGGTATAGGACAGTCACTTACACTTTTACTAATTATTCCACACTTTATCCTTAAAAAGGGTAAGTTAACCTTTGGATCAGCTAAAATTAGTAGGGATGTTGTTCGAGAAGTAGCTAACATCGGATTCCCTTCATTTTTTGCTGAAGCAGCATTTTCAGTAATTATATGGGTTCACAACCTTGTTATTGTTAACCTAATTGGAGATATAGGATTATCTGCCTATGCTGTGGTTAACTATATAACAACTAATATATATCTTGTAGTACTAGGAGTTACACTTGGGGCACAGCCTCTTATGAGTTACAACTACGGAGCTAGATGTTATAGCAAAATAATTCAGTACTACAAACTTGCAGTTAGAACTAATTTGGTTATATCTTTGATTTTCCTTGTAGTATGTCTTCTTATAGGCAAGCCAATGATTAGTATATTTACAAGTGACCCTTATATTATTGAAATAACATATGTAGGACTTGCATTTACTAATATAGCTTACTTCTTTATAGGAACTAACCTAACAAGAACAATATTCTACCAAGCAATAGAACAGCCGAAGTTCTCTAACTTTATAGGAGCTATGCGTTCATTCCTTGTACTACCTGTTGTTCTTATAGGATTTACTATGATATTTGGCCTTAATGGAGCATGGATAAGTATGGCTATATCTGAGGCATTAACCTTTATTATAATATGCACTATAGCAAGTACTAAAAAGGTTCTACCAGAAGCATTTTAATACAAAATATAAATTTAAAAGAATCTCATTTGAGATTCTTTTTTTATACTCATAGCAAATACATCTGTTAATCATTATCATATAGTAATATTTTTCAATTATATGCTATAATAGTTTTATATTTACATACACTGGGTTTAAAGGGGGAAATATAAATGGTTAACCATCTTGGTACAAAATCTATAGAGACAAACCGATTACTTTTAAGGAAATTTAACTATGAGGATACAACCACAATGCTAAAAAATTGGATTAGTGATCCTCTCATTCAGTCATTATACTGTGAACCAGTTTATAGTACCCAAGATGAAGTTAAGTCACTAATTGATAAATATATAAATTCCTATAGCCAAGATGACTTTTATAGATGGGCTATTATACTTAAAGATACTAAGGAATGTATAGGTCAAATAGCATTTTATTTAGTAAATACTAAATATCACTTTGCTGAGATTGAATATTGCATTGGTAGTAAGTTCCAAAATAAAGGATTTGCAACCGAGGCTACTAAGTCCTTAATAAACTTTGGATTTAATCAAATCAACTTACACAAAATACAAATATGTCATAAATCAATTAATATTCCATCTAAAAAAGTAATTGAAAAGTGTGGGTTTACCTACGAGGGAACCTTAAGAGACTACTTTTATGAAAATGGACAATATATAGATAGACTTTACTATTCTATATTAAAAAGTGAATTTTAGTTATTACCTTGTAAAAGTAAAATAGAGCTACCTCAAATTCTAATTTAAGATAGCTCCGTTATTATTTTACTTTAGATATTAAATCTTTGCCATATTTGTTTTCTATTTCTTCCCTAGTAACTCTGTAACTACTAACATCTGCATCCTTAACGTTGTAGTTAATCACATCTAAATTATCTACAAGTGCAAATAGAGCTATTGAGTTACTATCTATGATACTTGTTACATTCTTACCATTCCAAAGACCTAAATATTCTTCCTTATTCTTGACACCTGGCTTAAAGTTAATTGTTAATTCATATGGCTCACTATCTGTCTTAAGCTTAAATCCATCTCCATACTTACTTGTCGGTAGCTGATTTAGTATTCCACCTATGTTAGAATTGTCTCCAACTAAAGTATTCTTATACTTAAGTAATGCCTCCGCCTTAGTTAGTGGCTTCTCAGTAGATGGCTTAGATTCACTTGAACACCCAATCATAAAAACAGATAATCCAAGTAAGAGTATTAAACCTATTATTTTAGACTTCATATGAACACTCCCTTTTATATGATAATTACACTCTACCATTATATTCCAACCACTTCAATAGGATACTATCCTTTAAAGTTATAAATAGGTCTTATGTGATCTATTACCTTTGCAGTCTCCCCTATATTAGAAGTTATATTCTCAATAGGTTTATATGCCTGTGGCGCCTCATCTAGTGTGCTACTAGAAACAGTAGTTGAGTATATACCCTTCATAGAGTTCATAAACTCATCCATAGATATGTTCTTCTTACTTTGAGTTCTACTCATTAGCCTTCCTGCTCCATGTGGTGCTGAATAATTCCAATTACTATTGCCAAGCCCTTCACATATAAGGCTTCCATCCCTCATGTTAATAGGAATTAATAGCTTCTCTCCTTTTTTAGCTGATACTGCACCTTTTCTAAGTATCATATTATCAGTATCTATATAGTTGTGAACCGTATTAAATTGATATTCTATATTAAGCCCTAGCTTCTCAGTAATAACACTAGCCATAGCTTCCCTATTAATATTGGCATATTCCTGAATTATCTTCATGTCATGTATATAATTATCAAAGTCCTCTCCCTCTAGATATGCAAGTGACTTCTCTTGAACCTTGTTAGAATTCTTAGAATTAGCTACTTCTTGATAGTATTGTGCTAGTCTGTTTCCAATATTACGACTTCCTGAGTGGATACATAGAAACTTAACTCCATCCCTACTCTCATTAATCTCTATAAAGTGATTACCACTACCAAGTGTTCCTATGCTAAGTTCTGCCCTATCTATTTTAAGATCTCCAGTACATCTAAGAGTATTAAGTGCTACCTTTGATGCCATAGGATGAGGTGTTTTTCTAATATTGACTCCAGTAGGAATATGCTCTCTTATAACTGAGTCTAACTTATTAAAGTCTATGTCTACCTTCCCAAGGCATGCAGTAATTACACCACAGCCAATATCAACACCTACTAAATTAGGTACTACTTTATCCTTAATATAAAGGGTTGTGCCTATTGTACATCCCTTACCTGCATGAACATCAGGCATAACAGCTACGGATACCCCCTTCATAAATTCTTCACTACAAAGAGTTTCTATCTGACGCCTTGCCTCTTCTTCTATAATATCTGTATATACACTGGCAGTTGTTACCCTTCCTTTAATCTCAATCATATATCTACTCCCTTATTACTTTTATTATAATTGTAACTTTTACTTAATATATATTTACATTTTTAGTATATACTTGAATTATAAAGTTATACTTAGCTTTATAATTTATAGTATAAAGGAGTCTTATATGAATATAAACTTCAAATCTAAAAAGTCAATTATATGTCTATCTATAATTAGTATAATTTTCATAGGCATAATTGTTACAAAAGTATATTCTAATATAGTTTATAATAAGCTTGAAATCTACTTAACTGAAAAGCGTAAGTACTCATTAGATGAAATTCAGGATATGAATGTATTCTATTCCCTAGGAGCTCACATAATGGGATATCATCAATGGAAAATTTCAGTAACCTTTAAGGACGAGCCTGGAGCTATATATTATTATATCTATAACAACAATACAATAGAGCCGGGTGGAGTTTCCGGTACTCTTGATGATGGTATTTGGGATCACTCAGATGATCCATATAATCTTAATACAAGAATTGCAGGACAATATGTTAAATCTAAATCATATCGAATATACAAGCTTTTAGGTGAAAGTGATAAATTCACCTTAACTGAGGATACACTTAAGGATAATAACCAAAAGTCTATTTGGAATGTGCAAAACATTAAACCTACTGACTATTTAAACAAGGATATATCAGTAGTAGGATTTAAGGTTCGTAATCATCCCCTTCAAAGTATTAACGAAGGTTCTCCAGAAGGCTGCGAAGTTTATGTGCTTATATGTGATAATAAGGCTATTGGAGGCTATACTAAGATTAAAGTTAACAACAAAACTAAAATCTATTCTATTGATGGTAAACTCTAAACTACCCTTTAAAATAGTTAATATGAAACCCCATCTGCATTATTTATACAGATGGGGTTTTAATTGATTTATAATTTGGCATATATAATTTAACAAAATCCCAAAATTCTTTACTATGGTTATTATGCTTAATATGGGCTACTTCATGTAACACTACATAATCAATAAAGTCCCTACTTCTTCTTATCATCTCTAGGTTAAGGTTGATCTTATGAAGTCTATGGTTACAACTTCCCCACCTTGTTTTCATAGGTCTTATTGTAACCTTATTAACCTTAAGCCCTGTTTTGTTTTCCCACTTGTTTATATATTCTAGGAAAATTTCACGGGCCCTATCTAAGTACCACTTATGTATAGTTTGCTTCTTTAGTTCATAATCATCCACATTATCCACATACATAACTATATTTTTTCCCTCTATATTAACAGATGATTTTCCCCTATAAACATCTAGTGTATATTCCTCACCTAGGTATAATAGCCTATCTCCCGTATTAAACTTACTATTTATATTTACCTTAGCACTACTTATATTTTTAAGTTTTTCTTCTACCCACTTTTCCTTAGAGGATAGGAATCTTAATGCTGCTTCCTTAGATACACCAAATGGAACAGTTAAGTTAACTGTTCCATCTGCCTTTATTCTAAGGGTTATATTCTTAACCTTTTTATAAGTTATAATAGGTTTCATAACCCCTCCCTGTTAATTACCATTATATATTTGTTTCTCCTCTATTGGCTGATTTAAATAATGTCCTGATTCTTGAGTTGAAACAAATGCGTTTTCTCCTCTTTCAACTATTAAATCTATATTCTGTGGAAGATATATTTGCACTTCCCTTGAGTATCCACTTCCAATAACTAAAGCATCAGCAACAGCTCCAACTAGTCCATCACTAAAGTTAAGTGAACTAAAATACTTATAATCCCTATCAAAATTTACACGTAAAGACCTATCCTTTTCATTAAGTTTTTGGTTAATCTTTAGGTTATTAGCTTTAGTTTTATATCCACTAATATGAACCTTATCATCCTTACTATCAAGTATTCTAACATAATAATTATCGTACTCTAAATCAAGTATTACAGTTTTAGTATCTTTTGGTGAAACCTCTGAAATTTGATAATTTTTAATTTCAGCAACTACTCTATTTTCAACATCACTTAGAAATTTAGGAACAGATATAATACCTGTAGGAACAGCGCCTACAAGTCCAATAACTATAAGAACTGCAGATATAATTAATGATTTTTTCAGTTTACCCATTATTCATGCCCCTCCTTGCTTGCCATTATATTGTCCTTTTTATTTTTCACTTTAATGTACATACATCTTGTTTTAACCCATGAAGAATATCTAATATAACCTAGCTTAAGTAACTTGTATATAGCTATAAACATTGTCCAAAGTGCTATCATTACACCTATACCTACAAGTGCAATAAAGAAAATAAACCAGCCTATAGCCCCATCTGTTCCAATAAAAACAAATGAACTAACAAGGCCTACAAGTGAGGTACAAGTACCTAAAATCAATCCTACTATTGAAATTATCATGCCACCAACAACTGATAAGACAAATGGTAATATACAAAGTGTTAAAATAACTAAAAGCAGCTTAACTACCCAAGTTGGTATCTTTCCGTTAATAATATCACTTGAACTTAAAAAACCTGATACCTTTTTTCCAGCCTTCTTTAGAAGTTCAATAAAACTTGAACCTAAAGACCTCATATCGTTATAAATTGTTCCCTCATCGTTAAGTGGAACATCACCCTTAATCTCACGAATAAGGTCCTCAGCAATAGACTTTGGTGAACCTAGTGACTCTATTACCTGCTTCTCACTTTTTCCTTCTAACTCTCCATTTAAGAAATACTCTTCATAGTCACGAAGAATATCACTTATTTCTGCAAGGGTAAAATACCCTCTAAGATAATCCCTTAATATATCTAAAAACTCTTGTTTAGTCATTAACTTTCCCTCCTATAATTACTTAAAATAGAATTAACATCTACAACAAATTGATCCCATTCTTTAATCATTAAATCTAGTTTCTCTTTTCCCATGGAAGTTATTCTATAATATTTTCTATCTGGTCCCTCCTCAGACTTTCTCATATAGGTTTCAAAATACCCATCTGCAGTAAGTCTTCTAAGAACTGGATAAATAGTACTTTCTTTAACTACCATAACCCTAGATATGGTTTCCATAATTTCATAGCCATACATATCCTTATTATTTACAAGGGTTAGTACACATATTTCAAATACTCCCTTTCGAAGCTGTGTTGTCATCTTATCTCCTTCCCTACTATGTATTACACAGTAGTACTTAAAATAAAAAACCTATTATAAGGCTTAATCACATCTACTATGTATTGCGAAATAGTAACATAAAAAATGTAGGGCAACTGCCCTACACTTATATTAACATACTACTATGCAATACACAATACCTATTTTCCCTGTTTAACTCTATTAATCTTATCCCACTTAAGCTTATTGCTTTTGTATCCAATAAATGCACTTAATCTATATATAGAACAAAGCTGTCTATATCCAAAACACTCAATAAAGCTTATAAGGAATAGGAACATTGCTCTTTTAAAGGATATGGTATTTCTAAATAAATAGCTTTCATAAGTTATAGAAGCTATTGAAATTAAGAAACTATATGTCATAAATAGCGCAAAATACATAATCATAAAATCTAAATTAAGTATACCTATAAAATATGATATTGGCACTATTACAAAACCTAGAAGCTCAATAATAGGTGATAAAAACTCAAATAAAACATAATAGATATAACCAATTAGTCCTACTTGACCATACTTTGGATTAACAAATACATATTTATGTTTCCATAAACTTTGGAATAATCCCATGTGCCATCTTCTACGCTGTTTTTTAAGATCTGAATATTTTTCTGGAACCTGTGTTAAACAAACAGCATCCGGCACATACCCAATAGAATACTCCATTCCATTTTTAATACAATAAGTATGTAGCTTAATAACCATTTCCATATCCTCACCTACTGTATCAGCCTCATAACCACCTGCTTGAATTGCAATATGCTTATTAAATAGTCCTATGGCACCTGATATTATAAGGTTGGAATTAAATCTATTAAAGGAAACCCTAGTTGAAAGAAATGATCTATAGTATTCAACAATTTGGTATAGAACTATAAGCTTTGTTCTAGACTTCTTACCTACTACTTGTCCATTCTCTATTATAAGAGAGTTAGAAACCTTTACATTTCCACCTACTGCTACTGTTTTATCATCCTCCATAAATGGCTCAACTATTTTACTTAAAGTATCTTTTTGAAGCACAGAGTCTGCATCAAGTGATAGAAATAATGGATACTTACTAGCATTAATCCCCATGTTTAGAGAATCTGCCTTACCACCATTCTCCTTGTTTATAAGGGTAATAGTTACCCCATCAACTCTTCTTTCATAAATATCAAGTTCTTCCTTAGAATCAACAAGCTTTCTTATTGGTCTATATATTTTCTTAAGATTATATTTGTCTATAACCTTACTGGCCGTTAAATCTGTGGACCCATCATTTATAATAACAATTTCATATTCTGGGTAATCAAGATGAAGAAGAGACTCTATACTCTCCTCAATTGTTATTTCCTCATTATAAGCTGGAACTAGAATCGATATAGGTACGTAGTTAACCTTATTAGAAATAGTCATATTGTTCATAAATCTACGTCTTTTGAAAAATTTCTCAAGGTCTACAATAGAGAAAAATACTGAAAAGAAAAATATCACTGCATATATAAACATGTAAATCATAAAAAATACGTTAATATAATAAATTATTTCTTCCACTAAACTTGAGCCTCCTTCTTCTTTAAAGGTTCATATACAGGCCCATTTATGTCACCTATACCATCCTTAGTAAATGCCTTATACTCTTCATAATTAATAAGATTATTATGGAACATTGAATATATCATTATATCCCTAGCATACTTGTCCTCTCCATTAATAATCTCCTGTACAGCACTATCATTTTTCCCATTTTTAATTAGGGTCATTGCTGCATTATATCTTACATGATAATTAAAATCTCCTGTAAGACTCTTTAGCTTGTACTTAATAGGTTCAAAGTTATACTTACTTAAGGTTTTAGCAGCTGCTGCCCTAACCTCCCAGTAAGGACTTTCAATTAAATCGTATAAATACCTTTCACTCCCCTTAGTATATACAACATCAAAGTATCTAATTAGTCTAATTGTAACTTCCTTAGATGTTCTCCCATCACTAATCTTATTGATTAATGCACTTTCACATCCCCTATAACCTCTGTTTGAAAAATGGGTTATAACCATGTTGATCATGTCATCAGTAAAATTGCTCATTTCACTAACAAGCCTTCTATCAAGCTCCTCAGAATCACCTTCAAATGAATCTATAGCATCAATAATAACCTTCTCATTAAAATACCTTCCCCTAAGGGATATAATTCTAAGAGCATCAATAAATGAATTCATATCCCCTATCTTAGATAATGCCTTAAGAGAATTAACTCTTATATAAACAGAATCGCTATTAAGATTCTCAAGCATTGTTTTATTTATAATAACCTTATTTATTCTAAACTCTCCTATAAGAAAAACATAATAAGCATATTTCATTATGTTTTTAGAATCCATTTTTAAAAATAACTTAACTATTCTATCCTCAAATATATTAACGTATTTGGAAATCACCTCTGGATTATTTCCATGATTATCTGCACATATTGCACAGAAAACCTTAAAGTGCATAGGACACTCTAGAGATTTTTCTACAACGTTAATATAATTTTTGTTAAGCTCTACCCCTTGATTAAGATCATTAATTTGTGCCTTAATAAGATCCCCAAATCCCTTTTCTATATCCATAAGCTTTCGCTTATCTACCCTATCCTTAATACTTGATATTCCTACATATAGCATAATAGCTATAATAACGTAGGAAAACACTATAATAGATAGAATAATAATCTGTGAACCTGTCACAATATCACTTCCTTAGCTATCGTTATCCTTAAATACCTGCTGCATTTTGTAGTAAACCGGCTTTAACCTCTCAATATACTTTGGTTTACTCCACTTCCCCCACTTATACTTCTTAGATTCTAAAACTATATCTTCCCCGTTTCCTTTAACAATTAGTGACGGGTATATACCCCCTACACTAATATCCTTAGCTTCATAATTCTTAACAAAATCACCTCTAACCTTTCTTCTTGATGGGTCAGAGAAATTAAGCAATTGCCATGGAAGTCTAATTTCAATATTATCTCCACTTACATAAAAATCTGAAAGCGAATTATACTCAGGTGAATTAATATTGCCATTACCATAGGTAAGCTTACCTGTTTCATAGTGAATAGGTTCATACTTATCCTTAGTTGGACCTACTGTAATAGCATGTCTTATAGTTAGATAAATCTTATTAAACTTATCTACTTCCTTTGTGTAATTACCCTTTAAAGGCTCATCCTCTGGGTATTTACTATGGTCATTAATAAGCGGGTTGTAATAGTCATGTACATATACCCTAGACTTATCATATCCATTAATCTCAACAACAAAATCAACATCTCTATCAAACTTAAGTCCAAGTAAGCTTGAAGACTTACTTCCTGATTTTGGCGTAACGTCTATTGGTATATATATCTTGTCCTTATTTAAGTCTAATCCCTTTTTAGAGACCTTAATATATATATATTCATAATCATTTTTCATAGAAACACTTGCTAAATTATTTGATGTAATAATATTATCTTCTTTCCATTCAGACACATCTCCATCTGGATATGATATGTCCTCCTCCTTAGCCGGCTCAAATCCAAGTATTCCATAATTCTGCTCACTAGCCTGAGCATTATGCCAGTAAGCTGACCTCTCTAGGTCAACACCATCCATAACATTCCAGCTTTTTTTGAACCACTCATCCTGCCATGAGAATATAATAGCCCCTGCTGATCCTGAATTTACAATGTCACCATAAAGATCTTCAGTAGCCTCAGCTTGCTGAACTTCACTGATATGTCCATGATTATATCCACGGGACTCATCTATATGGGCAATACCCCTCGATGTTGGAACCCCAAACTCTGATATAACAACTGGCATACTATGATGATCTACAATGCTATTTAAGTAGGCTCTATAACTATTCTTCCTTCCCTTCTCATCCCTATAACCATTAAGTACAGGGTCAAGGTTTAGAAAGTCAGGATAATATGGATACACATGGTATGATGCAAACATACCTGCCTTGTAATTCTTAGTTGGAACTATGTTCTCTACATCAACATTACTAATAGAATTAAACTGTTCCGGCTCATATGGGTGATCTAGTGGGTCTGTTGTAGGCCAATTTGAGAATGCTATTACCCTTTGGTTACCGTACTCTTCTGTTTCATACTTAATAGCATAATCTCCTACCTCTGCAAGTAAAACCTCAAATGGACTTGCTCCGTTTTTAGATGATAAATACTCACCCTTATAGCTTGTTTTATCCTCATTAAAAAGATCAGTTCCCTCTACAAATCCACCATCCCATTCAATTCCAAAAATATACCCTAAAACATACTTAGAAATATCATAACTATATCTACCATTTGAATATTCATTATTAATAGGAATGTATTTATTACCGTGTATTACATCTATTATCGCCTTAGCATCACGAAGAAACTCTCCACGAATTTTTCTATCATAACCATTCATAGTTTCCTCTACATGGTTCTCATTAACCCAGACTCCATGTATAAGATATAACGGGTCTTTTCGCCCATTATTAAACTCATAAAAAGCCTCATAAAACTCAGGAGATAAAATAGTATACACTCTAATTACATTAGCATTCATATCCTTAATCTGACCAAACCATTTAAGATATTCTTCCTTAGTAACTCCGAACTCGTTAGGAAAATACCCTGGCTTACCTGCTCCTATATTTACACCATTAATGAATATAGGTTTCTCTCCACCCGGAGTATTAAGTATAATTTCCTTTCCCTTGACTTTAGAAATAACACTTAACTCTCCAGTTCTTTTATTCTTACCTTGGAAAATACTTGTGTAGCAGAAAGCCATTACGAAAAATATAATAGCAAGAATTCCAAGTGCTATTTTTATATACTTACCGGAACTCATATAATTCACCTACTTATTTTGGTTTACGTCTATTCGCTGCAAGATCCTTGTATTTTTCACTTTCGAAGTAATTATCCATCCATCTACCATGGTCTATAATAAACTTCTTCATTGAATCTATTTCTTCTTCATATGACTTAGTTCTAGGGTCTTCTGGGTTAGGCCATACATAGCTATTAAAAACCTCACCCCATACCTTAAAGTTTCTATCCTTTGCAGGACCTATCTCATCTACAGTTTTATCTATATAAGAAAGTATATATTTTTCATTTAGGTATGACTTTCTTAGCTGTAAATATCTACTCTTAACCTTATCTAGGAAATATTCATCGGTTAACAATCTTTCAAACCAAGGATAATCAATCATTCTTAGCTTTTTATGATTCTTAGCATCTGGATAATTTCCAAGAGATATATTAAAGTCCCATACAGGACCTGCCTTAAGCTTTCCACCTGATTCCTTATGGAAATACACACTTAAATTTCCCGCATCAACATTATAGAAAAACTCATTTATTACAACATAATCAACAAAGGAATCTATATCAATATACTCTCTATATCCAAGAACTGGATCTGTATACATCATAGAATATATCCTCTTCTCTATATTATCAAAATCCTTCTCAATATACTTCAACTGACCACTGGTAATTGTATCCTCACTTGGATATTCTATCATCAAGGGGTTACCCTTACTTCTCTTAGTAGTGTAGGTATCTATAGTTGTATCCCCTTCTCTTGCTTTATTTCTAGCAACTACATAACTTGTAGTGTCTACACCCTTCATCTTCTCAGAAATATTTATACGATTATCTCCTACTCTAATACTTTCAACCATAATATAAACTCCAACGTAGTCATCCATAGTAACCTTTTTGTTAGAATCATTATTCAGGAAAACCTCACAGTACTTAACCCTTGGAGCATAATCCATAATCTTTGAAGATAGGCTATAGGCTAAGTAATTTCTCATAAGTGACTTATCAGCATATGGTCCGTTTAAAACCCATTCACTATTCTTTGGCATTCCCATTAGGGAATAGGACTTAGAGTTTCCGTTATCCTTAACAAAATCTATAAGGTATTGCTTCTTTGGAAATTGAAATGAACTTCTTCCCCTAACCTTTAAAGTAATATTCGAGGTAATTGAAGGCTCTTTTTGAATATTGTTTTCACCGTACTTGTTATCAAATACTTCAACTGAACCATTAACCTTATCTCTTCCTATTGTTTCTACATCAGTATTTATTACAACTACAGGAAGATGTGATTTAAATTCAATATGGTCTTGGTTAACCACATTATTAGTCCCTGTTTTATATTCCTTATAATCTAGGTAAAGATACTTATAGGAAAATACTAGACCAACTAAAAATGTTAATAATAAAATTATTAACATCCACCTTCTCTTCTTATTCTCCTTCAAATTATCACATCCTACCCAATCATTTCCCCTGTTTGAGAAACTATATTAACTGTTTTTACACCCTTAACACTATAAAGTCCCTGCATAAGAATAATGTCTTCATTGTTTCCAAGTCTTATTTCACATACTATTTCTATTGAATGTTCCGTTGTATTCTTAGCTCTAATATTGTAGTTCTTAACAGATGCAAAAATACTCTTCATAATATTCTCTTCAGCACTTCTATCTGCTCTAATAACTAATAGGTACTTATTCTCCCTCTTAATCACAAGTGATAGTCCAAATAACACTATCATAATAAATATTGAAGCAATTATTGCTATTGCATAACTTCCTGTACCAACTGAAAGTCCTACCCCTATGGACCAGAATATAAATGCTGTATCCCTTGGGTCCTTAATTGCTGTTCTAAAACGCACTATAGATAGAGCCCCTACCATACCAAGTGATAGAGCAATATTGCTACCTATTACCATAATTACAGCTGTTGTTATAAGGGTAATCATAACCAAAGAAATATTAAAATTTCTACTATAAACCACACCCTTATAAGTAAGCTTATAAACTAAAAATATACCTAAAGAAACAATGAGAGATACTCCCATAGCCTTGAAAATCTGAAAGGCTGAGAATACTACGTCATTGTCCATTAAATACTGCATAAAAGTTGTCATATATTAATGCACCTTCCTCATCTAAAAAAATCCACTAAAAAGCTGTCTACTGTTACAGTACTTGCTAATTGAGCTAACTGTACAAGACCTTGATGAAACAATTTCTTGAAACCATTTATATATATATTTATCATACTTAACTTCTAAAACCGGCTTTGTAAAATCAAAAACTGGGACAAGACATATATCCTCTGAAAAAATATCAAACTCAAGCTCACTTGATGATATTTCAGTATCAAGTGTAGCTCTAATACCATACTCTGGATGGTAAAAAGCTTCACGCTTATACTGAACTAAAACTCTTGGAGTATATACCATTGATATCATTGTTGAATATACTTTTTGAGCCACCTCATTTTGGTAATTTAAAAGAACAGAATACTCTCCATTAATAATAGCCTTAGCATCATCCCTAGAAATAAAAATACTTTCTTTCCTCTGATTCTGGTTAAACTTATACTTAACCTCAAGCTTTACAACCCTGTCATGTGGAGAATAAACCCTAAGACGAATTTTCTTCCTATTTTCTATTCCATCTATTTTGTCATGATAATCTATATTGTCTATTGAATCGAAATAAAGACTTCTAACCATGTATGGACCATTTTCACTGTGACTATCAAGGGATAAAACCTTAGAAAATGCATCCTTAAAATAAAAATAATCATCGATACCTATGAAATATTTCATTTCACGTCTTGATACCTTAAGGGCTTCCCCTCCATCATAATTTCTATATTCCATAAATATCACATCCATTAAGAATTAGTCTTAAATAAATTATAATAAAAGACGATAATATCTATTTTAAAGGATAATTTCTATACTTGTCCACACAATTTACTTGAATAATATATGACTCAACTTCTTAAAAATGTTAATTTAGTCATTCATCATAATAGCGCTTAAAAATTACCTAAATTATTATTAAGTAAATTGTATTTATACTGATAAATAGAATTAGGCAGGTAAATTAATTAATCTACCTGCCTAAAAATTTATATACCACTTCCACTTATTCCTACACTTTCAGTAATATGATCTAACTTAATATTAATATAACTATTATATACCTTGCCGCTTTTCTCCTTAAACTTAAACCCTAGGTTAATACTACGAACATCATATCCACTAGTATTGTTATTATCTCTTAATTTAATCTTTAACTTTATAGCTCCCTCATTAAACTTAACTGAAAGGTTGCTTCTAGTTATCTTCTTGTCATTTAGATATATATACATAGTATTAAAAACTTCATCTAAATAGGCTGATTCCATACCTATAAGTTCAGTACCTCTTTCTATTCCTAGCCATCCTGAAATAGATCCATCACTATTAATATTTGAACCAAAATTATACTTTGAATCATATATACCACTATCTTCACTAATATATACTCTACCAATATCACATATAAACTCTTTTCCTGATGCTGTGTTAAGTTTAACTTTTCTAAGTGTTTTTCCCTTTAATAGATTCTTTAAATTATTATTAGGTGTACCATCAGTATTCATAAGGCTAATATAAAGAGTTTTCACATCATAGTGGGATGTTCTCTTATAAGCATTTGCTACCTCAGCCTGAGTTGTGATACCCTCTCCCCCTTTTATATCTGGAAAGGAAGCACTAATAACCCTATCATTTATATATGGACTTTGTTTAACATATAAATATATTCCTTGACCATAATTAATATTTGTTTCTATTAAATTATTACAACCCTCATATCCATTAATCTTCTTATTATTAAATATTCCAAAGCTTATTACCCAAATAAGAACAAGAAAAGCTATACCTATCTTTATATACTTAACTTTATAATTCAAAGCTTTCCCTCCTTAAATATAATCTCCACTATATTTAATAGCATTAGAAGTTCCCTTAGTTAATGTTAATAGGAAAATCTTAACTAAAATTGATATTCCGTATACAGAGAAAGTAAGTACATCGTTAAAGTCTGAATCATAATAGAAATTAATAAAGTATGCACTGTAAATTATAACAATAACTGTAGTTACAAGATAAACATGCCATCTATTCAAGGCCATATCAGCCTTATCTTTCCACCCTCTTGAAGTAGCCTCTAAGTGTATCCCCCTAAGAATGGAATATATAACACATATCTCACCAAGCAAACTTAAACTTTTTATCATAGTAGCAAAGAACACAACATCCCCTGAGAACTCAGCTTTAAATGGACTAATAACAAACATTATAAACGTAATCCCTGCCATTATCTTTGCTGGTAATATTCCTATAGCAAAGCTATCCCTCACATTCTGTGACAGATAAATCTCTTCAGCTTCTGACAATTTATATCCAATAGATAATCCCTTTAACCCTTTATAGATAATGAAATATCCTACAAAGTTAGGAAATATATTCAAAAACCCTAGATTTATATCTACCATAACTATTAACATTCCCCAGAAAACCATGTTTAAGTGTCTACTCATACTCCTACCCCCTAATTCTTATTTAAATCCTTCTCTATTGTAAAGACACAATGAATCACCTTTTTATCCTTATCCCTTAACTTAAATATAATGTTACTAGTTACAACATCATACTCACTTTTAATATCCTTATTCTTAGGAATAACTTTAATGTTAAACTCTCCTTTTTGAAAATTAACTGGAACTATCTCCTTAGTTAATCTGATATCATTTATATAAACTTCATATTCATCCATTATTCTATTTAGGTTTGTTCCTGATACTTCAAATAATGTACAATCCCTTGGAAGTGTAAAATATCCTATACCATCTGACTCTGTATATTCATTAAAACTAACATTGTTTGATATAACACCTTCACCTGAGCCATTATTTATATTGTTAAAGTGAACCACCCCTATGTCGTATATAATATCTTCACCTTTTTGCATATTAAAACTAACCTTTGTAACCTTCTTACCAGTTAATATTTTTTCTACACTACTAAAATCCATTCCTAAAGGATCAAATATATTAATTAGCATTGTAGAATCTTTGTAATGAGATGTATTCTTCGAGCTAGTAGCCTCTAGCATTAATGGAAATCTACAGTCTCTTAACTCTTTAATTTCAGGAAAAGTAGCATATATAGGTACATCCTTAAAGTGCTTACCTATTTTATAATTAAGTTTAATTGAACCTATAAATTCTGTTTCAACATAATGCCTTTCAAATTTTATTCCGTCTATTTTCTTATACTGAAATATACCAAAGCTAACTATCCAAAGTCCTATTACACCTATGCACAAGTATATGTAGTGCTTCTTACTAAACTCCACAACTCCACCCCCTAATTTTATTCTATTTTACCATATTTTATT
>NZ_JAVWJB010000024.1:9255-26376 GCF_036639235.1 Clostridium sp. | reverse complement strand
TTAGGACGGTGAGATTATGAACACACAATATGTTAAAGGCGATAGTATTTTCAATAGAATTAATCCATGTATTAAGCAGTATCCATACCTAACTACTAATATTACAACAGATGTGATTATTGTAGGTGGAGGAGTTACTGGGGCTCTACTTTCATATTATTTTGGTAAAAACGGTATTTCATCTGTTGTTCTTGAGGGAGGACGTGTAGCCCATGGAAGTACAGGTGTTACAACATCCCTTCTACAATATGAACTAGACTCTAATGCAGGTGAATTATCTCAGTATACCTCAATTGACAATGTTATTAAGTCATATAACCTAGGAATTAAGGCACTTGATGAGATACATGAATTTGTTCGTAGTTATGGCAATAGCTTTGACTATACACCATCATCTAACCTTTTATACACTTCTAATAAGTCGGATGCTAAGGAGATTATTAATGAATACGAATTTAGAAGAAGTCACTCCCTTCCTGTTGAACTAATAACCCCTGATAACAACCCCTTCTCATTCCATGTTGAGGCAGGTGTTATAGCTAAGGATGGTGGAATCCAAATTGACCCATATAAATACACCCACGCACTACTTAACGCCTCAACCTCCCTTGGAGGTAAGGTCTTTGAAAATAGCGAGGTTGTTAAGGTTGAATATACTGAGGATGGGGTTATTGCACATACTGTTTATGACTATATGGTAAGTGGTAAGAAGATAATAGTTGCTACTGGTTTTAATACATCACTATTTACAGATAGGGTATTCGGCATTAAGACCACAACATTTAATATTTCTACCTACCCAATTAATGAACTTGATGAATTATATAAGGGTCTTAATATTCGAGATAACAAGGACCCATATAACTATATTAGATCAACAGTTGATAATAGACTTATTATCGGTGGTGAGGACATTAACTTCTTCCCAGACATTAATAACGAAGACCTATGCACTAAGAAGTACGGAATTTTAGAGCAGCGACTTAAGGATTTATTCCCAGATTATAATATTGATATTGAATATAGGTACTGTGGAGCATTTGCCTCAACACAGGATAATCTTGGGTTTATAGGACCTGACCCAAAACACAAAAATCTATGGTACTGCCTAGGTTATGGGGCTAATGGAATACTATTTGCTATTCTTGGATCTATGATGCTAACTAGTTTATATAAGGGTGAAACCCCAGAGTATATGGACCTATTTAGGGTTAATAGATTTGATAATTAGGAGGGGATTTTATGTTTATACCTAAGCGAATTATATTTGAAAAGGGTGCTGCTGACTATCCTATAGGTAGGTCTGTTTTAGATAGATTTTCTTCTAGGGATGATATTGAGATAATTAACCTTAACTCTAATAGGGTTAAGGGCTCTATCCCAGGAGACAACTTACATGATATGTACCGTGAGGGTAAGCGTACCCTAGTACTTGGGGTGAAGAAGGGACTTAAGTTCCAAAGCTGTAAACCCTCTGCACACTATATGCTTCCACTTGTTTCTGGATGTATGGGCCAGTGTCAGTATTGTTACCTTAATACACAGCTTGGGGATAAACCCTTCCTGAAAGTCCACGTTAATGTTGATGATATTTTAGATAAGGCCTCACAGTATACTAGGGAGCGTCTTCCTGAAATCACAATATACGAAGGTGCTGCTACAAGTGACCCTATACCTGTTGAACCATACACAGGCTCACTTTCTAGGGCTATTACCTACTTTGGTGAAAGAGAAGATTCTAGGTTCCGATTTGTTACTAAGTATACAGATGTTGATACACTACTAGATCTTCCCCACAACGGACACACAGAAATCAGGTTTAGCATTAATACCCAGACTGTAATAAATAGCTATGAGGGACTTACTGCCTCATGGGATAAAAGAATAGAAGCAAGTAGAAAGGTAGCCTCAGCTGGTTATCCTGTAGGATTTTTAATTGCTCCTGTTTTCATATATCCTGGCTGGAAGGAGGAATATACTGAACTTCTTAACCGTCTTAAATCGGTTATGCCAAGTGACTTATTACATCCCCTTACCTTTGAGGTAATATCACATAGATATACTCCTATTGCTAAGGAAAGAATTATGGAAATATTTCCTGATAACACACTACCTATGGCAGATGAGGATAGAAAATATAAATATGGTCAGTTCGGATATGGCAAGTATGTTTATACCAAGGAAGAAATGGGTGAACTTAAGGAGTTTTTTAAATCCTCACTTGAGTCGCTATTCCCTTCCTCTGAAATCAAATACATTATATAAAGGGAGTATGTCTAAATTTAATTTAGACATACTCCCTTACCTTATTTATAATATTCTACACATATTATTTTTCTGTTCTATATGCTACAACTGAAACTCCAGTAAATCCTTCTTCTCCATGACTACCCTTTATCTCAAGGCTATCTTCTTTCTTAAGTTCATTAAGAGATATCTCTTTTTCACTTAATACCTTCCCTGATCTAGTAATGGTTTTAAGTATTATTTTTGCTCCATCTTTTATTTTAATGGATTTGTTATTAGCGTATTCTCCATTTCCACTTGTAGCAATGCTTGTACCATTTCCATTATCCATAGTGCTTATAAGATTAATATTAACACTATTACCTTCTACACTATTTAAAAAACCTGAAATAGTATTAAAATTATCTACAACTGTATTACTATTATCTAATGGTTTTTCTGCTCCCTTTGAAAGAACAACAACCTCTGCTACTTCTCCATTTTTCCAAAGATTAATATTAGAGTAACTCTCTATACCTTCTAATTCATTAATAGTAATAGGCTTATACTTAACAGTTGTTGTCTTCTTATCTTCACTTATCTCCATAAATAGTATTTTACTGTCCTTTGTAACCTTTACTTTAGCCTTATCCATAAGCTTTTCTTCACTTGAACCCTTATAGGTTCTGCCTGTATAAAGACTTATTGCTCCATCTTTTCCATCTATATATGTACCTATAAAATCAGGCTTCCTCTTAGGAATATCCTCTTCACCTATGGTTAATGTTTCATGATCTGATATACCAAGAACATCTCCAAACTCATACTTTGCAACCCCATATCCTACTGCAAATACTATTAAGCTTAATACTATAGAAACCTTAACAAGAACTTCTCTACTACTAATTAATCTACAAACTAATAGATATACTCCATAGCCAAGGATTCCACCTAGTGTATTTAAAATAACATCATCCACATCTAAGCTTCCAATGTATAGGGTATACTGTAAAACTTCAAATATACTACTTATTACAAATGATAAAATCCCTATTTTCCAAAGCCTATTAAATGCTTTAAATATTAATGCTGTGCAATAACCAAGTGGTGCAAATAGGGCAATGTTCCCTAGTAAATTAAGTAATGCCCTAAACATATCTCCACTTTCACCATTAAAACAAGATACTATAGAATAAAATGGAATAAAATTTGCAGACCTAAACATTCCAAATATATTCCCTGATATAACCTGAGAAACTGATATATACTTAAACATAACTACCTTAAGTAATACAAGTATGTAAACAATGAAAAGCAGATAAAACAGCCCTTCAAATATAATTTTTTTATTTAACTTAAATGCCATTTACGATTATCCTTTCAAGGCCATAATTAATCACTAAGAAATCTATCTAAACAAGTCATCACTATACTCTAATATTTCTCCACTAGAAATACCTATAAATGACCTTGTTATTACCATACTTTCACTTTCCTTAATAATTGGGGATCCTTGAATCTTAACATTATCTACACTTACCTTTTCATATACCTCATATGAAAAATCAAGTGTTACTAATGATGCTATACATATAGCTCCTATTAATACCCTAGAAAATTCTCTACTATAGTTATTACTTAGAAATATTCTAGATATCCTCTTCTTAACTTCTATAGCCCCTTTATTAAATCCTAGTGTGAATATCCCATTGTTTGTCCTAGAACTTTTTACACTATTTAAAAGTGCCATTGCATATTCTTTCTTTCTCCCTATGGATAATGTTTCAACTACCTCTTCATCACATGATATTTCACAATATAGATTAAACATATTACTTAAAACATAAACCGTTGGGTTAAACCAATGAATAACCTTAACTAGATTAAGCATCAACTTGAATAGGTTGTCCCATCTTCTATAATGAACTAGTTCATGTTTAAATATTAATCTAATCTCATCCTCTGAATAATCTCTTCTTGGAATAATAATAAGAGGATTTAATATCCCAAATATTAAAGGTGTTGAAATCCCTTCTAACATGTAGAGCTTAACACTTCCCTTAATACTACATTTTCTCATCTCATCATTTAAGTAATTAATGTACTGATTCTCTACTATGTGCTTATATCTATTAACTCCAACCATAAACTTTATATAAAGGTAGGTATAATAGCTAAGTATTATCAACGAGCCAGTTACCCATATAATAAATAGTACAGATCCAAGGCCTACCCCCTTAGAACCCTCTATTGAAGAATTTACACCTAGTAACGCTACTGGAATACTTACTCCTACTCCCCCTACAATTAACATTCTAGCTACTATTAATCTGCAAATTGTATAACCTGTTTTATATGATATTTTGTTCTCTAAAGCTCCTCTAAAAAAGAAAAACCCTAGAATAATAACTCCCATACATAAAGACATTGTTATTAAATCTATAAATATCCCCATTATAACTACCTACTCTTTATCCACTGTTCAAGTTCCTTAATATCATCCTCTGATATAGCATTACTTTCACCTAGGGTTGAAACAATACTTTTTAAGGAACCATTATGTACAAATGAGAAAAACTCCTCAGTTTCAAACTTAATATATTCTTCACTACCTACTAAAACCTTATAAATAGTGCTTCTACCTTCCTTAAATGACTCTAAAAACCCCTTCTCAACAAGTCTTGATAGAACCTTTGATGTTGTTCCCTTAGACCAGTCGTAACTCTCCCCCATATAATCAGTAATATCCTTAGAGGACACTTCACCTTCTCCTCTACTCCATATGTACTTAATAACCTGATGCTCAGACTTAGGTAACTTCTTCATAAAACTCCTCCTGTGCGACATTTGTCTACTTATTAAAGTAATTATATACGACATTTGTCTACTATGTCAAATAAAAATGGAATAACCCCACAAATTGCTAAAGGGAGGCAAGGCTTCTTAACCCTCCTAACCTAAAAAGGAGCAATCCCTTATGAGAAAGCTCCTACTACATATTCTACCTTTAATATAAAAATCTAAGTTATTTTATAACTTTAACTTAGTAAAAATCATTGGATATAATCCAAGTCCAATAAAACATGTTATAGCATATCTAATAAAGTAAAACACATTACTCTCAGGTAAACATAACTTAAGTCCACCATGAACTATTCCAATTAAAACTATTCCAAGAGATACCCTTAAAACCTTTTTAAGCTTAGTTCCTCTAGTAGTAAATCCTACATATCTTCCCTCAAACCATATTCCTATAACAAATCCAAAGAACCCACCAAAAGCCTTAATAAAATCAGGTGAATTATTGATAAATAAAACAGGTAGGAAAAGTATAAACACTATTACATATAAAACAAGTCTATTTGAAACAATATTAAATAGCTTATAACAAGCTATAGAAGATAAAATTCCAAGGAATATTCCCGCTATAACATCTCTTGGGTAGTGAACCCCAAGATATAGTCTTGATAGCCCAATAAAAAATATTAAAACTCCAAATACTATATACACCCATCTTTTCTTAATGCCTATTGATAGTGCCGTATAAAAAGTAGATGCTCCTTGACTATGCCCACTTGGAAAAGAATATCCTGTAGCAGTTTCAGTTCTAAGGCTAACCACCCCAACCTGACCTATAGGTCTTGATGCCTTAAATATATCCTTAACAAAATTATTTATAAGCATACTTGTAAAATAGGAAAACCCAATATACTCACCAAACTCCTTATTAATTGCCCAGTAAATAGTACTTAAAACTCCTATAATAACTACTCCTTCACCACATACAGTTATAATCTGAAATATAAAATCTAAAAAAGGGCTACTAAATCCCTGTATAAACTTAATTACTTCTAATTCCATATATCCTCCTATTCTAGAACAATCTCTTTAAGCTCTACACCTTCACCAATGTAGCAGCTAGATGCCATATGACCATCTAATTCAAAGATATGTAATCTACAATTTAGTAATACTTCTTCCCTTGTAACAGTATTATTCATAAGATCTACACTAAAACTCTTTAATGGAGCAGCTAAACCCTCTCCAGTATACTTTATGTAGCTCTCTTTACAGGACCAAATCCTAAAAAACTCTCTAAGCTTATCTTCCCCTAAAAATCCCTTAAGATATTCACCTTCATCTATTGAATAAAACCTATCTATAATTTTAAGGTTAATACTACGAACCTTCTCTATATCAACACCTATAGGGTATTTACTAAGACCACACAGAACATAATCCCCTGAATGGGATAAATTATAATGAAGTGATTCCTTAGTAAAATCAGGCTTACCTCTATCTGAGTACTCTATAGTTAAGTCATCAAACTTATATCCTACATCCCGAAGTCCCATTCTCAAAACAACCTCAGATGCTAAAGAACGTACCCTATCCTCATAAACCCTAAGCTTCATAACCTTATCTCTTCTATAATCAGAAACACTGTTATACCAATGGTTAAATCTTTCTTCTATAGAATTAACCTTCATAAAATAAAGCCTAGTAATACCTAAATCCTTACCCATGCTTCCTCCATAAACCAAATAATACCCTAATTATATCATATAAAAAAGCTAGTGATATACTCACTAGCTCTTGTGGCTTTTATAAAGACACTAGCCTTAGTCTCTTCCAATTATATTGATGAATCTTCATGGTGAGATGTAGTGTCCTAGACTGTACCCTTAGGTTTTGACTTAGAACCTATCATCTTAGGCTTTTTAAAGCCCCCTCCATCTTTCTTGAAGCATATTGACTAACCTAATGGTGGTGTGAGTTAACCACCTACACACTATCATTAAAGCACCAATCCTTCATGTAGATATTTACTATATGATCATTGCATTGAGTAGGAACTTAGAGGTTCTTAAGTGAAAAATCCAGAGAGACCTTAGAAAAAACCGTAGTGTTTGAAGGCTTCGCCTGAGTTTTACGGTTGTCTTAGGTATCTCTGGATTTTTTATTTTAGAACCTCTTGTTACTATCTCACTAGCCAATGATCATATAGTAAATTCTACTGACCCTTACTTTAATTAAGGTAGCTTGGTGGTTAACTCACTCCACCTGTAGAAAATCACCCTATATGCTGATAATCTCTTTTTTTATGGCTGCATTAATTTCAGCTATTGTTTTACCCTTAGGACAAATTGGCTTACCAAATACTATTTCTATTTTATGTCTTGAGAATGACTTAAAATTAAACAGTTTTGGCATAAATCTTCCCTTTGGATATACATTATATCCACCCTTAATTTTAACAGGAATAATAGGTGTTTCGGAATCAAGTGCAAGCTTAGCAGCTCCTTCCTTAAACTCTTTAAGGTTTCCGTCATCTGTTCTTGTTCCCTCAGGGTGAATCAGTAATATGTTTCTCTTATTTAAAACTTCTAAACATCTCTTAAGTGCAGGTGTTGAATTTCCTGTTCTGTTAACAGGTATTCCTCCAAATACTCTTAAGAAAAACTGTCCTACCTTATTCTTTGCTATTTCTTCCTTAGCAAGGCAGAAATAACTCTTTCTGTGCTTTTTCGGAAGTGAACCTGCAACCCAAAGTCCATCTAAGTTGGTTTCATGGTTAGGACATAGGATATACCCCTGATCATCAGGAATATTTTCAATTCCTTTAACTTGGAACTTCCAGAACACTTTAAGTGCTTCAACAGACATTCTAAAAACTAAGTTATGTGCAGCATTTCTAATTGCTGGGAACTTCTCAATATCATAGAATCTTTTTTCACTTGTTCTTGAACTAGCACCGCAAGTTGCAATTTCTATAACATCACCAACAGTAAACTGTGGTCCTATTTTCATGCTTATATCTACTCCATACTCATTTTCTACATTAAAGCTAAGCTCTGCCATAGAAATTGAGTCAAACCCTAATTCCTCTTGAAGTCTACTTGATACAGTAACATTAACTCCCCTTGATACTAGGTCCTTCTTAATCTTATATACCATAGAAATTATATTTGATTCTGGAGTATATTCTTCAGATCTACATTCACATGCAACCTCTTCTTGAACAGTAGTTGCCATTTCCTTTAGAAGATGTCTTTTTACCTTCCCAAGTGTAGTTGCAGGTATAGACTCTACAAAGTGTATTCCTGTAGTTCTAAAGCTAGAAGTAAGCTCTGCAGACCTTTCAAGTATAGCCTTGTTAACCGCCTCTTTATCACTTGCTATAACGAATAAGTGTATCTCATCATACCCCTTATCCTTAACATTAATTCCGCAGCAAGCAATGTCTTCAATACCTTCAACATCCTTGTAAAGTGCTTCTATATCTATAGGAGCAACCTTTTTACCTGTTTGAAGTACTATAATTTCCTTACTTCTACCTGTAATAACAAGCTTTCCATTTAAATCTAATATTCCAAGGTCACCTGTTTTAAAGTATCCCTCTTCATTAAATGCTTCACTTGTTGTTTTTTCATCTCTAAAATACCCCTTCATCATACAAGGAGTTTTTATTAAAATCTCACCTATACCGTTATGATCAGGCTCTCCTATTTTAACCTTAACCCCTTTCCCTACTATAGAACCATTAGTTCCTGGTGAGTATTCTGATGGTACAGTTGTTGTAACAGGAATATTTGTTTCTGTTAGCCCGTACATCGCATAGAACTCAACACCGAATCCAAAGTAAAAGTCTGCTGTTTCACGGCTTATCATTGCAGCTCCACAGAAAAACTCTCTTAGGTTTCCTCCAAATGCCTGCTTATTAATAGGAGAGAATATTCCCTTACCTATATTTATTTTAAGGTTTTTTCTTGTAAATATTGATGCTTTATTCATTTTCATCATAGTATTTCTAAAGAAATTACCCTTTGACTTTAATCCAAGTTCTATTTTTTCAAGGAATACATCATATACCTTTGGAACAGCTCCAAATGATGTAGGTTTGTACTCCTGAAATGCTGCTGAAAGCTTTACTGGACTTGGTTTTTCAATAATAAATGTTTCACAACCAAGTAGGAAGCATGAAGTAAAGAATGTAAGTCCTGCTATATGGAAAGGTGGCATGATATTTAGCACCTTTTTTCTATATCCAGTGTAATAATTTTCAATACAAACTTTAGATGCTAAGTCCATTGAATCATATGTAACCATAACTCCCTTAGCACTACTAGTAGTTCCAGATGAATAAATAATTGCAAATACATCCTCATCTATATCCATTATTTCTTTCTTTACGCTACAACCATTAATTAAGTTATACCCCTTATCAAGACTATATACTGGAAAGTTCTTATAGTCCTCCTTATTAAGGGCATCAAAAATCTCATCATATATAAATAGGCAGCTTAAGTCTGAATTCTTAATTAGCCTATCAATTTCGTCACTTGGTAATGAGGAATCTATAAGTACAGATGTTGTTTCACTCTTAAGTGATCCAAATAAAGCTGTTATCCACCACGGTGAATTAGCTCCAACAATACCTATTCTGTCTCCAGATTTTATTCCAATTGAAGCAAGTTTAGTAACTAGCTCCTCTGCATTTTTCTTAATCTCACCAAAAGTATATTCTTCCCTATTCCCATTGTCTCTAGCGTAAATAATAGCAACAGTTTCCTTATACTTATTACATACACTCTCTAGCCTCTCAGCTAATCTATATTTCCCTAATTTCATTATATTTCTCACTCCTAATAACACACATTTTATAACATAATATCAAAATCTTCTTATTTAATTAAAAATATTCTTTTTTCTGATAATTATCCATCTACCTATAACCTACATTACAAATAATTTTGTAAACATATGTCGCTATGATGTAGCATAATTATATCATAATGAAGTTCTATTTTCATTATGATATTTACTACTAAATTTATAAATATTTGTAGTTTTATTTTCATAATTTAGTGAAAACCTTTTCTTTAGTTCAAATCCCCTTAAATATTGAAAATACAATTGTTTATAGGGTTTTAATATGATAATATATTCATATTGTTTAATTGTATACCAATATATTATTGAGTGGAATAATTAATTAATTTATAAAAATTAATACAAGGAGGACATTTTATGGACTTTTATCTGTTTATTGCAATTGTATTCTATATGTTAGTTCTATTATCAATTGGATACTACTCATATAAGAAAACAACAAATATTAATGACTACATGCTAGGGGGCAGAGACCTTGGCCCTGCAGTTACAGCATTATCTGCTGGAGCTAGTGACATGAGTGGATGGATGCTTATGGGACTACCAGGTGCAGTTTTCGCTGCTGGACTATCCCAGATGTGGATTGCTGTTGGATTAACAGTTGGTGCATATCTAAACTATTTATTACTAGCACCTAAATTTAGAGTATATACTGAGGTTGCAAATGATTCTATGACTATTCCTGATTTCCTAGAGAATAGATTTAAGGATACATCAAGAATGCTAAGACTTATTTCAGGAACACTGATTCTTGTATTCTTTGTTTTATATGTATCATCAGGAGTTGTAGCTGGAGGAAAACTATTTATTTCATCATTCGGATTAAGCTACACACTTGGAGTTGTAATTACTTTATCAGTAGTTGTTTTATATACATTCTTCGGTGGATTTATTGCTGTTTCATTAACAGATTTCTTCCAAGGATGCTTAATGTTCGTTACTATTATTGCAGTACCTGTTGTTGCTTACATGAACATAGACATGGCACCTGGTACATTTGTAGAACAAATTACTGCTATTAATCCTTCACTATTTGATATATTTAAGGGTACAAGCGTTATTGGTATTATAAGCTTACTTGCATGGGGTCTTGGATACTTTGGACAACCTCATATTATAGTAAGATTTATGGCTATAAAGTCTACTTCTGAACTTAAGTCAGCAAGAAGAATAGGTATTGGCTGGATGGCATTTGGATTACTTGGAGCTGTTGCAAGTGGTATGACAGGACTTGTATACCTAAATCAAAAAGGTATTAAACTTGAAGATCCAGAAACAGTATTCCTAGTACTTGGAGATATTCTATTCCATCCATTTATTACAGGAATTATACTTGCAGCAGTACTTGCAGCTATTATGAGTACAATCTCATCACAGCTTCTAGTATGTGCAAGTTCAGTAACTCAGGACTTCTACTTAACATTCTTTAAAAAGGATATTTCAGATAAGAAGAAGATTGTAATTAGTAGATGTGCTGTTGTAGGAGTTGCTTTAGTTGCTACTATATTTGCATACCTAGATAATAAGTCAATACTTAATATAGTAGGTCAAGCATGGGCAGGATTTGGCTGTTCATTTGGACCTGTAATACTTATGAGTTTATACTGGAGAAGAATGACTAAGTGGGGTGCACTATCAGGAATGCTAGCTGGAGGACTTACTGTTATAGGATGGATATCTGCTAGAGGATTTATTTCAACTATGGGAGTTCCTGCACCAGATTTCTTAATATCCATGTTATCTATGTATGAAATGGTACCTGGATTCTTAGCTTCATTAATTGCAACTTATGTTGTAAGTAAGTTTACAGCAAAACCAGAAGGGGTAGATGCAGACTTTGATAAGATGGATGCAATACTTCTAGAAGATTCAAAGAAAATAAGTTAATCATTTAGAGAATATCAAATAAATTAAATTTGGTATTCTCTTTTTTTCTTGCATTAAGTTTATCATGATGAGATGTTGCCTCCTATTCTGACCGCGTCTGGGATTTCTCCTAGAATCTCTAAGGTCCAAAAATACCAACACCCTAAGGGCAGACTAAAACTCGCCGGAGGCTCAAACACTAGTCTTTCCTAAGGGTCTTGGTATTTTTGAACCTAAGATTTTCTAAGTCGAAACCCAAGGGTACATCATAGGAGGCAACATCTCATCATCAACTTTTTTCATCCAAATGTAAGGTTTCAAATTTAATTTCTATGATAGTTCTTTTTGATTAACTATGTAATTCTATTGAACTTCTTTCCGTAGGATGGAGGCTTTTGGGGCGGGGATGGACTTGTAATTTAAGTGTTCTTAGCTCTTTATATTAGTGAAATTCTTTTAAATTAGATAAAACTTATTATTGTTTTCACGAGAAAGTTTCGGATTTTTCTTCTAAATAGTAGTATTTTTAACTACACTATAATTAAGGGGCTATGCTTCTTATAGAATTTTTGTTGAGGTGATTAATATGGATAATAGTTTTAAGGATTTGTTTGTTTCGTTAATTAAGCTTTCCTTTGATTTAAGTCATAAAGGTATACTTCATACTAAGGTTGATGCTCTTTATAGTGATATTACTTCTAGCTACCTTCAGGGTGCTGTTAACTATGTTAAGGAGGGGTATACCCCTGATATAGTTGATTGTTACTTAGACTCTGAGCTTCAAATTATAATGAAAAATCATATACTTCAAGATAGAAACATTCGAGAGTTATATATTATAAAGCACACATTTAAGTATATTCGAGAAGAAAGCATAGACAATATTATTATGTTCGCAAGACCCTATGTTACAGACGAAGAATACGGAGAGCTTTGGTATTACAACCACACCCTAAAATCATAAATTATTATAGCAATTAATATAACCAACCTACTTACAAATCTTTAACCCTAATCATTAGAGCTAATCATTAACATATAAAATAAAACCTCCACTCTATCCACTCTCTATAAAAAATAACTAACTCCATTAACCTAGTCTATGGGAGCTGTACATGGTGGAGGGGCGAGTAATTTCTGGTATCATTGGGTTTCGACTTAGATGCTCTTAGGTTCAAAACCTTAAAGACACTTAGGGATGGCGGCGTGTTTGAAGCTTTAGCTGAGTTTTAGCCAGCCCTTAGTGAATTTAAGGTTTTGTGCCTTAGAGCATCTTGAAGAAATCCCACTAGCATACTAGAAATTACTCGCCCCCCACCTTAACTAACCCAAAACCAAAGGCACCCCACATGGAGTGCCTTATTTTTATACCTTAAATCTTTTAATTATTGTGTAGATTTCACCTGCTAGTTTTTGAAGGTTATGTGCTGAATTATTTAGCTGATTAACCTTATCTGATTGGGTTTCAGTTGAAGCACATACTTCTTCAGTTGCAGCTGCTGACTGCTCTGATACAGCTGATATGTTTTGAAGCTTGTCTATAAATCCATCCTTTAGTGTGCTTATTTCATCAAGGTGGTTATTTACCTTATTAATAAACCCTTCAAGTGTGTTTATTTCATCTCCAATATTAGCAAATGCTCCTTCTGTTTCATTAACATTTTGGTTAATTTTCTCTACAATTTCCTTAGAATGATTTATTTCATCTACAACAACATTAATATCTTTTATATTTTCCTTAATTATACTCTCTATTTCCTGTGCAGAAACTGATGATTGCTCTGCTAGTTTTCTTATTTCATCTGCAACAACAGCAAATCCACGTCCAGCCTCTCCTGCTCTAGCTGCTTCTATACTAGCATTAAGTGCAAGTAGATTAGTCTGGTCAGTTATAGATTTAATAACGAAAATAATGTCGCTAATTTGCTTTGAGTTATCCTCAAGTATCTTAGCCTTACCAACTACACTATTAATAGATTTTTGATTCTCTTCTTTAATAAGGTTAAGTTCATTAATAACTCCTGTACCTTGTATTACAGCCTTTTTAACCTCCTCAGAGTTCTTAGCAACACATCCTGAACAATCTATTATTTCGATTATTCTATCTCCAAGTTCAACTGAAAGTGAAACACTGTTATCAAGGGATTCTGACTGTTCAACAGTTCCTTGAGTTAACTGATTTATTGCCTCTGAGATATTAGTGCTTATTTCCTTAGATTCATCTGCTACATGGCTAACGTCATCCGCTTCCCTAGCAAGGTCCCTGGACACTTCTCCTGCTGTTCTTAGAACCTTAACCATGTCTGAAATCATAAGATTTGCACAATCACCAATTTCATAGAACTCCTTAGTACTCATAGAATTTACATCTATTTTTCCTGTAAAATTACCCTCTTTACACTCCATAAGAACATTAATAATTTTTTTAGAAATACTTGCTAATTTACTTGAATAAATAAGTGCTATAATACCTGCAATAACTAAAACTAAGATAGATATAATAATTGGAGCAATAATATTCCCTGTTCCAAGTTCAACTACTTCTTTTCTATCCATAAACCCATAGAATGTATACCCTATATCCTTATTTTCTATTTTCTCTAAAATATAATCCTCATTGTAGATCTCTATAATTTCCTCATTTTGAAGA
Organism: Clostridium sp.; assembly: GCF_036639235.1. GTDB lineage: Bacteria > Bacillota > Clostridia > Clostridiales > Caloramatoraceae > Clostridium_AB. Next base: position 11,960 of record NZ_JAVWJB010000024.1, on the reverse strand, counting down.
GATTTAAGTTTCTCCCCAAACTCCTCTTTGCTAAGACTTTTACCTAATAAATCTTTTTTGCTACTTGCTATTATATGCTCATTGTTATGTGCTACAAATAAGAATCCATTTTCTCCTATTTTAGACTTTGAAACCATTTCCGATAGGCTTGTAAGCTGAATATCTACAGCAACAACTCCTATAACATTTCCACTATTATCAACTACCTTCTTTGATAATGTAATTATGTCAGTATTAGTAAAGTCATCAAAATAAGGAGCTGAAATAGCTATATTATCGCTATTTCTAACTGAGGTATACCAACCTCTTTTTCTTGGGTCGTATCCACTTGGCAATTGTCTTGAAGGTGAAAGTAGTGTTTCTCCATTTTCTCCTCCCATATAAACAGTTGCCGATCCTTTGTTGTTTAAATTAACTCCTTTAAAAACCTCAATAGCCTTAGCCTTTGATTCAGGACTTAAAAATGCCCCCTTAATAAATGGGTCATGTGATAGCATACCTATGTATTCCTTATTCTTAGATACAAGATATTCAATCTCCCTTTGGGATTCCTTAATACTGGCTGTTGCTAGATTTTTAAATTCCTTGTCAGCTGCGGTGTATTCAGACTTAATAAGGTTAACCCCAAGTAGGATTATAGGAATAATACTGGTTATAATAAGTATTCCTATAATCTCCCACCTAAGACTAAAATGCCTTTTTCTATTTTTCATAAAAACACTCCTAGCTAATTTATTTTCTGTACCCATTAATCATGATAATACCAAACAAAACAAGCAACTTAGGTAAAATAATACATTCTATATAGAAACTTATTCTATATTTCTATTAATATTCCTTGAAATTCTTTTACAATTTCCTCAATATTTTATTATATTTTTTATAGCTTTTAAATTTTTATAATTGCTTTATTAAGTTTTAGATAGTATACTGTGATTAAATTAACAATTAGGAGATGGATTTATTATGTTTAACAGAGCTACTATAATAACTCAACTTAATAACTGCTATTATTGCTATTATAGATAGGTTTGTATTTGTGATTTGAATTTACGTCATCATAGATACAAACCATAATGTTTGTATCTATGATGGCTTTAACGTGTATATTTTTAAGGCCACATAGATAATATGTGGCTTTTTAGCATCCTAGGTAAGTCTTTAGGGCCACATATGATTATGTGGCCCTTTTATATTATAAAAAAGATTTTAAGGAGATTTACTATGGATAACACTAACACTCGTGAAGAGTTTTCATCTAGATTTGGATTTATAATATCATGTGTAGGAGCTGCACTGGGACTTGGGAACATATGGATGTTTTCATACAAGCTTGGAGCATACGGTGGAGCTGCATTTTTAATACCATACTTTTTCTTTGTATTTGTACTTGGTTCAACTGGACTTGTAAGTGAGTTTGCATTTGGTAGACGCCACAGAGCTGGTTCACTTGTTGGAATCGAAAAAACATTTAAGAGTCGTAAACTTAAAGGCGGTACATTTGTAGGGGCTATCCCATCTATAGGACTTATGGGAGTTCTTATGTTCTACACAGTTGTAATTGGCTGGGTACTTAAGTACTTTGCACTTTCAGTTACAGGTGAAATGATGACAATGAACCCTACTAATTTCTTTGATAATTTCTCAGGAACAACATCATCTATTCCTTGGTTCTTCCTTGCAATGTTTATAACTGCTGCAGTTGTATGCTTTGGTGTAACTAAGGGAATTGAAAAACTTAACAAGATTATAATGCCACTTATACTTATATTATTTGTTTGTTTAACAGTAAGATCACTAACACTTCCAGGTTCAATGGAAGGAGTAAAATACCTTGTAACTCCAGACTTTAGCTTCCTACTTAAAGCTGAAACCTGGGTTATGGCACTAGGTCAAGCCTTCTTTACACTTTCACTTAATGGATGTGGAATGGTTGTTTACGGAAGTTACATTAACGATAAATTCAACATACCTTCATGTGCAATAACAACTGCAATTGGAGATACTGTAGCTGCACTACTAGCATCATTTATGATTATTCCTGCAGTATTTGCATTTGGACTTGATGTTGCAGCTGGACCATCACTATTATTTATAACTATACCTAAGGTATTCCAGGCAATGCCTTTTGGAGGATTCCTAAGTATACTATTCTTCCTAAGCATTATATTTGCAACTATTTCTTCATCAATTAATATGCTTGAGGGACCAGTTGAAGGACTTATGACTAGATTTAAAATGGGAAGAAAAAAGGCATCAATACTAATAACTACAATATGCTTTGTATGTGCACTTCCACTAGCAACTAGCATGGAAAGATTCGGTGCATTTACTGACTTTGTAACTATAGTTATATCACCACTTTGTGCACTTATAGTAGCAGTAGTATTCTTCTACCTAACAGATAAAGATCAAATTATGAATGAAATAAACAAGGGTAGAGTTAAACCAATAGGAAACTGGTTTATTCCATTTGGTAAATACCTATTTGTTATAGTAATTGTACTTATAACAATACTAGGTGTTAACTATGGAGGAATCGGCTAAACCCATAAATATTAAAAAGTAATGGTCTCTATTGTTACTAGGTACGTGCTTATTAACTTATTACATATTTTAAAAAGGTGTATAAGTATTTTAGCGTAAATAAGCATCTACCTATAACAATAGAGCCTTTATATTATAGGAGGAATTATAATGAATTT
>NZ_JAVWJB010000024.1:0-9155 GCF_036639235.1 Clostridium sp. | reverse complement strand
GCATCTACCTATAACAATAGAGCCTTTATATTATAGGAGGAATTATAATGAATTTCATAGTTAGAGATGCTAATATAAATGACTATAAGGATGTTTCATCCCTTGTTAAAGAAGTTCATCAGTTACATGTTGAAAATAGACCTGACATATACTTACCTGTTGAAGTTCCCTTAAATCTAAATAAATACAAACAAATTCTAGAGAATAAAGAAAGTTTCCTATTTGTTATTGAGGATGTTACCACTAATCAAGTAGTGGCTTATAGCATTATCCAGATAGTCGAGACCAAAAACCTACATCTACTTAAGCCTAATAAGTGCTTATTTATAGATGATCTATGTGTTAAATCCTCTAATCAAAAGTCAGGACTTGGCCGATTATTATTTAACCATATAGTTGAATACGCAAAATTAATTAATATTACTTCTATACAGCTAACTGTTAGCGAATTTAACTCAAAGGCTATAAGGTTCTATGAATCCTGTGGCATGAATACACGTAATAGAAAAATGGAACTCCATATATAAGAAAATGATTGTCTTAATAATTAAGACAATCATTTTTTAATATCCCTGACCGATTATTTTCCAAGTATCCTTAGGATTATTCCTAGATAATATCCACATGTAATTTGTATAGGTAGTGTTAGGTTCAAGCACTGGATTATTATCAAGATTACCTGTGTGAAAATCAGATAGTATAACAATAAGATTCTCCCTTTTATACTTATCTACTAAATCTTTTCTACTATTATTAAAGTACTCATCTGCTACCTTCTCGTTATACCAGGCCTTATCTAATGTAGCATTTGGAAATTTAAAATTCTCCTGTACATTAATTATAGCAAACTCTACATCCTTATGTGGAACCCTAGTTACCACATAGTCTCCTAATATATTCTTAACATCTATACTATCCTTGGCTAAAACCTTTGAGATATTCTTATCCTCAACTTGAAGGGTAACTTTAAATCCATTTAAACTATCATTAGCTGGCATAGCTTCACCATATAAAGCTACTAACACCTTTTCCCCATTATTTATAATTTCACTTTGACATTCCTTATTATCAGTATAAAATCCTATGATTTTATTATCTCCTTCAAGTATCCATTTATATTTAAGCTCTCCAGTATATTCTCCACTTAACTTAGGGGTTAGCTCTATAGGCATTCCCTTATAGGATCCCTTAACACTACTAGAAATTATTTTTACATCTATCTCTTCCTTGGTAACTTTATTTTCATCCTTAGCACATGATATTAATGTTAAACAAATTAATCCTATACTTAATATTATTAATGTTAACTTTCTAATCATATTACTCACCTCAACTTAAGCTTATCATATATTCCATTATTTTCAAGCTACAATTAATTTAAAACATAAAAAAGGCTAGTGTTTCCGTTACACTAACCTTCCCTATATGTTAAGTTTGATGAATTGACTTATTACGAAAGGGGGGAATCCCTTATCCATATGAATTCTAACATATGTTGTAACCCCTATCAATCCATTTAACATAAATTTAACCATTATATAATAATAACCTACGTTATATAGGGTATTATTACGGTTTATTAATTAAAAGTTAACCTAATTTCCATGATTATTTAAATCCTTTAAGTCTTAATGCATTAAGAAGAACTGATACTGAACTTAAGCTCATAGCTCCTGCTGCTATCATTGGGCTAAGTAGTGGTCCACCAAATAAATGAAGTATACCCATAGCAAGTGGAATTAATAATACATTGTATCCAAATGCCCAGAACAAATTCTGCTTAATATTAATAATAGTACTTCTACTTAATCTAATAGCAGTTATAACATCCTTTAAGTCACTTTTCATAAGCACTATTCCTGCTGACTCTATTGCAACATCAGTACCTGAACCTATTGCTATACCAACATCTGCACAGGCTAGTGCAGGTGCATCATTAATACCATCCCCAACCATTGCAACAACTCGTCCTTTAGTCTTAAGTTCATTAACCTTACTTGCCTTATCCTCAGGAAGAACTTGTGATAGAACATTCTCTATTCCAACCTGTGATGCTATAGCCTTAGCAGTTGCAGTGTTATCACCTGTAATCATATAAACATTAATTCCCATATCACGAAGCATCTCAACAGCCTCTTTGCTACCTTCCTTAATAGTATCTGCTACAGCAATAATACCCTTAAATTCAAGGTCAATTGAAGCAAACATTGGTGTTTTCCCCTGTGATGCTATATCCTCTGATGACTTTATAAAGCTTGAAACATCTATATTATTCTCATTCATAAGCTTAATATTTCCAATAAGAACAGACTTAGAATTAACTATGCAGCTAATTCCATGCCCCTCAATAGCCTTAAAGTTCTCTATAGAATCTATCTTAAGACCCCTATCCTCTGCCTCCCTAACAATAGCCTCACCTAGTGGATGCTCTGAACCTTTTTCTCCACTTGCAACTATTTGAAGTAGTTCATCCTCATCAATATTATTAGTTAAAATATCAGTAACCTTAGGTCTTCCCTCTGTAATAGTACCTGTCTTGTCAAACACAATATCTTGAACCTTGTAGGCAGTTTCAAGTACCTGCCCACCCTTAATAAGTATGCCTTCCTGTGCACCCTTACCTGTTGCAACCATTATAGCTGTAGGCGTGGCAAGACCTAATGCACATGGACAAGCTATAACTAATACAGAAATAAATATAGTTAAGCAGAAAGTTATATCCTCTCCCCTAAACCACCAAAATAGTGAAGAAACAATAGCAAGACCTATAACAATTGGAACAAAGTATAGTGAAACCCTATCTGCAATCTTTGCAATAGGAGCCTTGTTTGTCTGTGCATCTTCAACAAGCTTAATAATCTTAGATAAGGTAGTGTCCTCACCTACACTTGTTGCAGTAAACTTAATAAAACCTGACTTATTAATACTTCCTGCAATAACCTTGTCTCCTAGTCTTTTATCAACCGGAATACTCTCCCCAGTTATCATAGACTCATCAATAGAAGTAGACCCTTCAATAATCTCCCCATCAACAGGTAGACTCTCACCAGGGCGTACCACTACAATATCTCCAGTAACAACCTCATGAACCTTAATCTTAACCTCTTCACCATCTCTTATAACAACAGCCCTCTTAGGTGCTAAATTCATAAGAGATTTAATAGCCTGTGAAGTCTTACCCTTAGCCCTAGCCTCAAGATACTTTCCAAGGGTAATTAGGGTTAATATTACAGCTGCTGACTCAAAATATAGGTGCATAGCATATGTAGAGTCACCTAAATATATCTTATAAATACCAAACAGACTATAAATGTAGGCAGCAAGAGTACCTATAGCAATTAGTGTATCCATATTAGGACTTAACCTAAATAAATTCTTAATACCAACTATGTAAAACTTATATCCAGTTACAACAACACCTGTTGTAAGAACCAATTGAATAAGCCCAAAATTCATAGGACTTATCATAGGATCTAAGAAGCTTGGAAGGGGCATACCTACCATATGACCCATACTAATAATAAGTAGTGGAATAGTTAAAACTAAAGATAAAATAAGTCTTGAACCCATCTTCTTAAGTGAAGATTCACCTTCATCTTCTAGGATATTTTCTCCCTTAATAGAAGCCTTAAACCCAATCCTCGTAACTTCTTTAATAATATCATCAGTAGATAACTTATCCTTAAACTCAACAGTTAGAGTCTCAAGTGGTAGGTTAACCGACGCAAATGTAACTCCTTCAACCTTGTTAATTTCCCGCTCAAGCCTTGAGCTACATGATGTACAGCTCATGCCTACTATCTTAAATGATGCCTTCATCTAATCACCTTCTTAAATTTTTTCATACCCTCCCAGGGTAAATTATACTTAAATTATCATTCCTACTATATATTTTGTCAACTACACTGATATATTATTCACTATGTTATTCTCTTTTAAACCAATTATTCAAATATAGAAGGTTCTATATCCTAAAAAAAGAGACCACCTATAAAATAGATGATCTCCACATATTAAAAGCTGATTTTTACACCATAATAGATGCAGTTTAGAAGCATGATTATTTCCTTTTCACTTGGCTTTCTTGGATTAGTTTCACTACAATGACAGTGACTAACCTCCTTAGCCATCATCTTAATATTATCTTTAAACTCCTGTTCATCTAGTCCATACTCTTTTAATGAATACGGTATGCCTATTTTTCTATTTAGTCCTATGACAAGCGATATTAGCTCATCAACAACAACGTTGTCGTTTTTGCCCTCAAGCCCTAGAACCCTTCCTATATAAGCATATTTATCCATTCTTGTCGGCTTGTTATATCCAATTATATAAGGAAGTACAAGCCCACTTAATACCCCATGAGGTATATGAAACCCATCACCTATAATACTTGCTAGGCTATGGCTAACCCCAAGATAAGCATTAGAATACGCCATTCCTGCCATAGATTGTGCATAAATAATATTTTCTCTAGAGTTCATATCTCCACCATATGCATTAACTAAATCCTTAACTACTGTCTTAACTGACTTAATCGCTAGTGCATCAGAAATAGGTGATGCCATCTTAGACCCATAGGCCTCAATACCATGTGCTAGTGCATCTACACCACTATAACCTATTGTGGTTCGTGGTAAATTTACTGAAAGTGAAGGGTCAATAATAGTAATGTCTGGAGTAATATTATAATCCATAACGTCATATTTTAGATTATTTTCATAATCCATTACCTTTGCAAACCCTGTAACCTCTGTAGAACTTCCTGATATTGATGGAATAGCTATAAATATTGCTTTTTTCCTTACCTCAGGTAGAGAAAAAGGTTTAAAAACATCCCTTAGTCTAATTCCTGGATGCTCATAAAGAACATGCATAACTTTAGCTGCATCAATAGGTGCAGCTGTTCCCATACCAATAATAATATCAGGCTCATACTCACGCATAACCTGAGCCCCTTTTTTCACTGTCTCCACAGATGGATCTGGTTCTACCCCCTCAAAAAGCCTTACTTGAATAGACCCTGCTTCTAAATAGTCAATGACTTTTTGAAGAAAACCCTGCTTTCTTATAAAGCTACTACCTAGAACAATAAGAGCCTTTTTGCCGCTAATAGTTTTTAACACACTAAGGGAGTCCTTCCCAAAGTACATATCTTTCGGTAGGGTAAACCTATACATACTAACCAACCTCCTTTTCTATGGCACTATATTATATATATATAATCCAAAAAGGTGACTAATTCTTAATATTTCCAAATTTATTAAAACATAGTATAATTATTCTATTATTTATAAAAAACAATAGTTTATAATAAGAAAGCATAGGAACCTATCTAGATTCCTATGCTTTTATTTATCTATTTAATTCCTTGCAGCTCTATAACTTTCTGGATACACTTATCATCAGTAAAGTCCTCTGCTTTAGTACAGTCCTTTACCATAACATCTGGTGTTGTTTTAAATTCTTCATTACATACACCACTTTCAGTTAATCCCATCATGCTTGACATCCTAACAACTATTCCGCTATTTTCAAGGTTAAATAACACAGGGTCTGAACCAATCCCATCTCCCCCTGTTGCTTCTCCAACTAAAGTTGCAAATCCAGTTTCCTTGCAAAAGGATGCTAAACCCTCTGCAGCAGAATATACTACACTATCTACTAAAAGATATATCTTCCCATTAAATCCACTTTTCCCATCTGGATTATTTATCTGCTCTTCAATAGCAAAATGGGTAAACATACCCATAGCTTCCTTTGGTGCATTAGGCATAGAACTTATTGGTAAATCCTTAATTTTTCTTAAGTTCTCTTCACTCCCTGGTCTTCCATATACATACTCATTAATAACTGGATTATTAGTTCTAAAAAGATTGTATATCCTATTCTTTACTGGTTCTTTAGTTAATTTAGATATAATTTCCCACCAGTATCCTGAATATCCTCCTCCATTGCCTCTTATATCTATTATTAAAGACTCATAATTTCTTCTTGTTGAAATGTATTTCTCTATTTGCTTCATATCCTTGTTAAATACAGCACTTGCCCTTAACATTTTAGGTAAATGCATATATGCAACCTTATTCTTAATAACATCCTTAGTTACTAAATTACTTTGCTCATTATCTTCATTAAACCTTAATTCTTCCTTACTAGGGGTATTACCATATCTATTTATAACTTTTTCATTATAAAACAAATCCTTATATATACTTTTATATGGCTCGTTATATAAATAAGCAGCTTGTAAATCTTTCATAAATTGATTAGATACTATCCCACTATGATCATTATTCAAATCCTTAATAACACTATGTAGTACTGATTCAAACTTACTATCTCTATTAGTCGACCTAATCCTCTTTAGGTATTCATCCTTCTTAGCTACAAAATCTACTCCATTCATTCTTTTGTTAACCTCAAGAAATGGATAACCCTCAACTATAGTAGTATAAAGCTGATTAAAGTCCTCAACCTTGTCCTTCATACTAAGCTTATTTGGAGCAACCACTCTTGTATAGTCATACCTGTCATAGGCTATATAACCTATAATTCCAAGTATAATCAGTCCCCATACAATTAAATACTTTTTCCCCTTCATGCCTTCCCCCTATTATAATTACATTTTTATTTACAAGTAAAACTGTAACATAAATCCATTTTATTTCCAAATAATGTTGTGAAAACTATAAAAGCCTAGGACTTTTTCTTCATTCCTAAGCTTTCTTAACATTATCTATTTAAGTCCTTGTAGTTCTAAAACCTTCTGAACACACTCATCATTATCAAAGTTACTCATTCTTCTAACATCCTTTAGTATAACATCTGGTGTTGTCTTAAATTCTTCATTACATACGCCACTTTCAGTTAATCCCATATCACTTGGCATTCTAACAACTATTCCACTATTTTTAAGGTTAAATAATAAAGGATCTATTCCAAGTCCATCTCCACCTGTTTTTTCTCCAATTATAGTTGCATATCCACTTTCCTTACAGAATACTGCTAAAGCTTCTGCTGCAGAATAAACATTCTTATCAACTAAGAGATATACTTTCCCCTTAAATCCATTATTCCCTTTTGGATTAATACTAGTCAACAGCTCTGAATAATGACTAAACATTGACTTAGCTTCACTAGGAATATTTTTCATTGAGTCAGTAGGTAAAGTATTAATATCCTTTATTTCAGAAACCTTTCCATACTCTTTATAAAAAAACTCTGGCTTCACTCTGCCAAATGCAAATTCCTTAACAACAGGATTATTAGCTCTAAATAAACTATACTGTTTTGTCTCAACTGGCTTATTAGCTAGTATAGATAAACTTTCATGCCAATAATCTGTACTACCTCCATAATTACCTCTTACATCTATTATTAACGAATCATAATCTTTTCTAGTTGAAATATATTTCTCTATTATTTCCATATCCTTGTTAAATACAGCACTTTGACTTAACATACTTGGCAAATACATATATGCAACTTTGTTACTTATAACATCCTTAATAACTAAACCACTTTGCTCCCTGTCTTCCATTGCCTGTAATTCTTCTCTAGGAGGTACCTTACCATATCTTTCTATAACCTTATCATTATAAAACAGGTCCTTATAAATACTTTTAAGTGGCTCCACGTATGCACAACTTGTTTGATAAGTACTAATAACATCTCTGGTAAGTATCCCACTATGACCATTATTAAGATCCCTAACTATACTATGTAATTCTGACTCAAATCTACTATCTGTATCTGTTTCTTTAATCCTCTTTAGGTATTCATCCTTCTTAGCTACAAAATCTACTCCATTCATTCTTTTGTTAACCTCAAGAAATGGATAACCCTCAACTATAGTAGTATAAAGCTGATTAAAGTCCTCAACCTTGTCCTTCATACTAAGCTTATTTGGAGCAACCACTCTTGTATAGTCATACCTGTCATAGGCTATATATCCTACCACTCCAAGTATAATTAGTCCCCATACAATTAAATACTTCTTCCCCTTCATACCTTCCCCCTAAACTTTAATATTGGACTATAAAATTAATAGTATATTTCACTCTCTATACATTCACCTAAACTTGCAAACTTACAGTTTAATTTTTTATCTTTACCTATAATCAAAATACATACTTCATAATTAAAATCTACTTCTCCCCATGCTAAGGCCATGCAATCATCATCAAGTACTCCTATTCCATGTAATTTAACCTTTTCATCTATACTCCATTGAAGACTATGTATTTCACTTTCTATATATACAATGCTTAAATCATATGTTGGAGATTCCATTCCATTTATAAAATATCTAACCTTGTATTTTCCTTCATAACCATCACTTATATTCTCTCTTATAGCTATGCCTGAACCCATAGTATTAAGCGATTGTGTTGAAGCCCATAATGCTGAATTAGACCTTCCATCTCCTATTGACTTATATATTCCAATACCTACCTTTGAAGCACTTTCGCTAAATCTAGATACATATAATTTATTATTAATAAGTATTCCTATTCCTGATCTTTTGTACTCTAATTCACCTTTAACCTCTGTCCACAAACACCTTAAAATCTCCCCTTCTTTAATAATACTAAGGGATTTACCCTGATTAGATTCTTTCCATACCCCTATAAATTCTTCAATTATACCCACACCCAACCCCTCCTAATTGTTATATATACCCAATTGTATCATAGTCTAATTTAATTACCAATGAATACCATATAAATCACTCTACCAATCTATTAAATAAGTCATTTTTCAATCTTCCTAGATAATCAATTAAATTAGTATATATTAATTACTATCTTATACACTCAATGCCTTCGGCTTAGGCTTTTTCAAAGCCTCCCTAACACAATAATACTGTGTGGTTAGTTTCATGATAAGATATTATATCCTAGGCTGTACCCTCGAGTTTTGACTTAGAAACTCTTAGGTGCAAAATTGCAAAGGCGCTTAGGGAAAGCGGCTGTTTGAACTTAGTGAGTTTTAGCTAGCCCTTAGCGAATTTGCAATTTTGTGCCTTAGAGGTTCTCGGAGAAATCTCAAACGGGGTCAGCATAGGATATAATATCTTATCTCAAAAAACCACAACAAAAAGAACCTATTAAATCTAGTATTAATAGGTTCTTCATATATGGTATCTTAAT
>NZ_JAVWJB010000023.1:22737-27758 GCF_036639235.1 Clostridium sp. | reverse complement strand
CAATAGTAGATTTTTCTTCCTTTGTAACATCTGATAGGGGAATACATACTATATTAATTAGGGAGAATTTAAAATCCTTACTTGTATCGCCAGGGTCTATTGATTTATTTGAATTAGACTATGGTTTTATAGGAGGAGCCTCAGGAAAGATATCTGTTAATGAAATTGGTTTTTGTGGCAATTTAGACCTACATAAAGATGCTATAATTATTAATTCATATCTAGAAACTAGTGGAGCTGTGCCTATTTCACTTGGCGAAAATAAATTAATTGATTTAGGTACATTAATACCTTTAAAAGAATATAATGGTATATAATCACCGGTTTTTTCCTGAATAGCATTTTACGGAGCACACATACTATTCTTGAAGGGAGTGATAATGTTGCTTCTCCTGTCTATAGGATATACTAACACCAGAAATGACATGTATTATAAATTTACACAGCTTTGCTCGTATTTAAGAGAAAAGAATATTGAGGCTGCTATTGTAGAGAGTGCAGATCAGGTTAATTATATAAAGTGCATACTGAAAGATACTAAAGATAATCTTGAGAACTTTAACGAGTGTAGAGACTTTTTTTATGCATATGCTGCTAACATTATCTATGAGTTTATCTCATCAGAGTATGAGGAGAATATAATTAAGAAGATAGTTAAAGAGAACTATTATTATCTAGAAAAAAAAGAAAAAACCGAGATAATAAAACGCTGTAACTCTTTAATAACTGGGTCTAGTAATTATGTATCAGTAGGTCTTATGCCGAGTATTAGCTTTAAGAACTCAGTTATTAAGAAGATACAGGATTATCTAGATAATGATAAGGAAATTAACATTGAAGGTTTTGTTAGATTTAGACTTAAGAGCATAATGTCTGAGATTAATATTATTGTTGATAAGGTTGTTGAGGATTATGTTCTTGAGAGGGAATACAGTGAATTTATTAAGCTTCTTAAGTACTTTGTAGATGTTCAGGAAAGTAAGTATGAACTTATCAATATATTTATAGATAGTGATGGTAAGTTTAATGTTACAGATGAAGACAATATGAATATTACAACAGAATTCTTTGAGGACTTTGGAGTTGAACTAGTTGGTAATATAGCCCAAAGTGAAGATGTATTAATAAGTGCCCTAATTACTTGCTCCCCTCTTAAAATAGTTATACATGGAATAGAAAATATTAGCTGTAAAGAGTCAATAGACACCCTAGTTAATATTTTTGGAGATAGAATTATACTTTGTAGTGGATGTAACAAGTGTAGCGATTTAGTTGGGATATTTTTGTAGACATTTATCATGTAGTTGTGATATAATCTAAGCGTTATTATAAAGCATTTAAGCGTTGATTAGACGAGTAGGTTAGAACCAATTATAAGAGAGAGGACTTTATAAGCTGGAAGAGTTCTTTAATAAGGCTAACTGAAGACTACCTATGAGCTTAAGGCATTGCCTCGTTAACTGCGTTAAAGTTTTAAGTGGGTTAATACCAATCTGGGTGGAACCGCGGGAAATAATACTCTCGTCCCTGTATTTTTGCAGTGGCGAGGGTTTTTTTATTATAAATTTTTATTTAGGAGGAAAACCATGATTAAAGTTACACTAAAAGACGGAAAAGTACTTGAATTTGATTCAGGTGTAACTGCAGGTGATGTTGCGAAAAGTATAAGCATGGGACTATACAGAGCGGCACTTGCAGCTAAGGTTAATTCTAAGGTTGTAGATTTAACTTTCCCTATAGAATCTGATTCAGAGGTTGAAATACTAACAGCTGATTCAGAAGAAGGGATGGGGGCACTAAGACATACAAGTGCACATATTCTAGCACAGGCAGTTAAGAGACTTTATCCTGAAGTAAAACTTGCTATAGGACCATCAATAGACAATGGTTTTTACTATGATTTTGATGCTCCATTTGCAATTACTCCAGAGATTCTAGAAAAAATAGAATCAGAAATGAAGAAGATTGTTAAGGAAGATTTATCTCTTGAAAGATTTGAAATGTCTAGAAATGAGGCAATTCAGTTATTTAAATCTCAAGGAGAAGACTATAAAGTAGAATTAATTCAGGACCTTCCAGAGGATGAGATTATATCATTCTATAAGCAGGGTGAGTTTACTGACCTATGTGCAGGACCTCATGTTGAGTCAACAGGTAAGGGTAAGGCTATTAAGCTTTTATCAATAGCTGGTGCATACTGGAGAGGTGATGAGAAGAACAAAATGCTTCAAAGAGTTTACGGAACATCATTCCTTAAAAAGAGTGAACTTGATGATTACCTAAACATGCTTGAAGAAGCTAAGAAGAGAGATCACAGAAAAATCGGTCGTGAACTTGACCTATTTAGTATGAATGAAGTAGGACCTGGGTTCCCGTTCTTCCATCCTAAGGGAATGGTTATTAGAAATGAACTTGAGAACTACTGGAGAAAGATCCATACGAAGAGTGGATACAAAGAAATAAAAACACCTATTATTCTAAGTGAATCACTATGGCATACATCAGGTCACTGGGATCACTACAAAGAAAATATGTATTTTACAAAAATAGATGGGGAAGACTATGCAGTAAAGCCAATGAACTGCCCAGGTGGTGCTTTAACATACAAAAATGGAATGCACAGCTATAGAGATCTTCCACTAAGAATGGGTGAGCTTGGACTTGTTCATAGACATGAAATTTCAGGTGCACTACATGGACTTATGAGAGTTAGAACTTTCACTCAAGACGATGCTCATATATTTATGACAAGAAGCCAGATTAAGGATGAGGTTCTTGGAGTAATTAAGCTAATAGACACAGTTTATAAGACATTTGGATTTGAGTACCATGTTGAACTTTCAACAAGACCAGAAAGTTCAATAGGAAGTGATGAGGACTGGGATGCTGCAACAGATGGCCTTCGTGAGGCACTAGAAGCAGCAGGGCTTTCATACAAACTAAATGAAGGGGATGGAGCATTCTACGGACCTAAGATTGACTTCCACCTAAGAGATTGCATCGGAAGAACATGGCAATGTGGAACTATACAGCTAGACTTCCAGTTACCAGAAAGATTTGACCTAACTTATATAGGTGAAGATGGTGAGAGACATAGACCAGTTATGGTTCACAGGGTTGTATTTGGAAGTATTGAGAGATTTATTGGTATACTTATAGAGCATTTTGCAGGGGCATTCCCAACTTGGCTAGCACCAGTACAAGTTAAGATTCTACCTGTAACTGATAGAGCTAATGAGTATGCGAAGAAACTTGAAGACATGATGCTTGAAGAAGACATTAGAGTTGAAATAGACACTAGAAACGAGAAGATTGGATACAAGATTCGTGAGGCACAACTTCAAAAGGTACCTTACATGATTATCCTTGGAGATAAGGAAGTTGAATCAGGTAATATATCAGTTCGTTCAAGGGTGCAAGGCGATATGGGATCTTCATCAGTTGAAGACTTTATTGCTCAAATTAACACTGAAATTAAGCAAAGGGTAATAAACAATTAATTACTAATTTTATATTGACATAAAGTTTTTAGGTTGATATAATACTAAGAGTAACAAGAAGAAACCATCCGTTTCTCACCTTACTCTGACAGAGGTTGTAGGGTTTAATTTTGAATATATTACATTTGTGTATATATATTGCGGGTGGATTTTCCATCCGCAATATTTTTTTATATATGGTTCTAAAATTCTGGAGGTGAATACCATTAATAAAGATAGTTTAATCAACGAAGAAATTCGTGAGAAAGAAGTTAGAGTTCTAAGTGCAGACGGTGAAGCACTAGGATTTATGTCATCAAAGGAAGCGCTAGAAATTGCTGAAAAGAAACAACTTGATCTAGTTCTAATCGCACCAACGGCTAAGCCACCGGTTGTTAAGATTATGGACTACGGAAAATATCTATACGAACAACAAAAAAGAGAAAAAGAAGCTAGAAAAAAGCAAAAGATAGTTAACATGAAGGAAGCTCGTATAAGCCCAACAATAGAGGCACATGACCTTGGGGTTAAAGCTAAGAACGCAGGTAAGTTCTTACAAGACGGTGACAAGGTTAAAGTTACTGTTAGATTTAGAGGTAGAGAAGCGGATTACTCTCACTTTGGAAGGGAATTACTTAATACGTTCTTCGAAAAAGTTTCCGAGGTGGGTGTCATAGAAAAACCAGCTAAGCTTGAGGGTAGAAATATGATCATGATTTTAGCCCCTAAGAAAGCGTAACTTAGAGAGGAGGAAACTAAAATGCCAAAAATGAAAACTCATAGAGGTGCAGCAAAGAGATACAAGAAGACAGCTAGTGGAAAGTTCAAGAGAGCTCATGCTTTTAAGAGACATATTCTTAACAAGAAGTCATCAAAGAGAAAAAGAAAGCTTAGAAAAGGAACATACGTACACGTAGCTGAATTAAAGACTGTAAGAAAGTTATTACCTTACGTATAAAATATATAGAAGGAAAAGGAGGGCACACTAATGGCAAGAGTGAAAAGATCAGTTCATTCACACAAGAGACGTAGAAAAGTATTAAAGTTAGCTAAGGGATATTACGGTGCGAAGAGCAAGTTATATAAAATAGCAAAGCAAGCGGTTATGAAGGCTCAAAGCCAATCATACGTTGGAAGAAAGTTAAAGAAGAGAGATTACAGAAAGCTTTGGATCGCAAGAATCAATGCTGCAGCAAGAATCAATGGTTTATCATACTCAAAGATGATCAACGGATTAAAGCTTGCAGGTGTTGATATCAACAGAAAAATGCTTTCAGAGATCGCTATCAACGATGCAGCTGCATTTGCTGAACTAGCAGAAGTTGCTAAGGCAAAGCTTAACGCATAGTTATTTAAGACCTGTTTTTACAGGTCTTTTTTTATTGCAATAAATACTTAACTTGATAATATTTGGCTCTAGTGCTAAAATCATATTATTTGGTATAATAGGTTTTTTTATATGGAATACTAAGTGAATAAAGGTTTTTATAATGTAATTATTGTTATATATAATTAGGAGGATATCAATGCTTACGAGAACAA
>NZ_JAVWJB010000023.1:0-22637 GCF_036639235.1 Clostridium sp. | reverse complement strand
TACTCATTACATACTAAGGTAGTTGTGATAACAACATTATTATTAATTGTAGTTGGAGCTGTACTATTTTTTATTTTAGAACATAATAACCCGAAGACCATGGGTGATTTAAGTGTTAGAGATCAGGTAGTAGCTAGTATATTTGCATCTGTTACACCAAGAACAGCAGGGGCAAACACAATATCTACCACTGATATGACAATTGCATCACAGTTTTTAACTGTTATATTAATGTTTATAGGTGCATCACCAGGTTCAACAGGTGGAGGTATTAAAACAACAACAATGATGATTCTTTTAATGACCATTGTTAGTGTTATTAACGGACGTGAAGAAACTGAAATCATGAAAAAAAGACTAAATAAGGCAGCTGTTTATAGAGCCATAGCAATAACCTTTATAAGTTTTGTGCTTGTTTCAATAGTTACTATGATACTTGCAATTACCCAAAAGGGAAGCTTTATGCAGTTTATATATGAGGCAACATCAGCCTTTGGTACTGTGGGATTATCACTTGGACTAACTCCAACACTTACACCAATTGGTAAAATTGCTATAATAATAACTATGTATGCAGGAAGACTTGGTCCATTAACACTTGTACTTGCATTTGCGTATAGACAAAGATTATCTAATACATCAATAAGATATCCTGAAGATAAGATAATAGTAGGATAGTTAAGGAGGAGAAGATATGACTTCAAAACAATATATTATAATAGGTCTTGGAAGATTTGGTGCCAGTATAGCAAAGACTTTATATTCACTTGGAAATGAGGTTCTTGCAGTAGATGTTGATGAGGAGGTAATTCAGGATATATCACCTGATGTTACACATGCAGTTCAAGCAGATGCTACTGATGAGGGAGTACTTAGAGCACTAGGACTTAGAAATTTTGATGTTGCAGTAATTACAATAGGATCAGATGCACAGGCTAGTATAATGGCAACTCTTCTAGTTAAGGAACTTGGAGTGAAATACGTTATAGCAAAGGCTCATAATGAGGTTCATGCTAAGGTTCTATACAAAATAGGAGCAGATAGAGTAGTATTCCCAGAGCGTGATATGGGGGTTAGAGTTGCACATAATCTATGTTCATCAAGTATACTTGATTATATAGAACTTTCACCAGATTATAGCATAATGGAAGTTACTGCTATTAATAAGTGGGTTGGAAGAACTCTTAAGGACCTAGATATTAGAAGTAGATTTGGAATTAACGTTATGGCGATTAAGCGTGGTAACGATATAAATATATCACCTACAGCAGATGAATTCGTTAAAAAAGGAGATATTCTAGTTGTAATAGGTGGAACAGAGTCACTAAAGGTAATTGAAGAATATAGCGAGTAGGAATAGGATATGATATCAAAGGATAATAAATTAGTAAAAAAGGCACAAAAACTTAAACAAAAGAAATACAGAGAGTCAGAGAATTTATTTATAGCAGAGGGAATAAGATTTGTAGAGTGTGCTATAGAGAATAACTCACTTGAGTATATTTTATATAGTAGTAAGCTTTACTCAACAAGTGGATACGAAAGGGTACTTGATTCAGGACTTGACACATATGAGATTGAGGAAAGTGTACTTGAGAGTATATGTGATACAGTTAACCCACAGGGAGTTATAGGAGTATGTAGAAAAAGCCTATATGAAGTAGAGGATGCACTTGGAAATCTTGTTGCCATAATAGATGGGGTTCAGGACCCAGGTAATATGGGAACTATAATTAGAACCTGCGATGCAGCGGGGGTGTCTGGTATAGTTATACTTAAGGGAACTGTAGATATATATAACCCTAAGGTTTTAAGGTCTACTATGGGATCTATCTTCCATATGCCTATAGTTCATATAGATAGTTTACTGTCTATTAAGAGTAGACTTGACGAGAAAAATTACAATATACTAGCTACAAGTTTAGAAGCTAAGTTATCCCTATATGATTATGACTTCTCAAACAATACAGCATTTATATTAGGTAATGAGGCTAATGGAGTTAGTAGTGAAAGCTTCTCACTTGCAACAGACCTTATTATAATACCTATGGAGGGAAGTGCAGAGTCACTTAACGTAGGTGTTGCAAATGGTGTTATTGTATATGAGGCCCTAAGACAGAAAATATCAAGGGGATAAGCTAATTGACATATATCTAATTTATGGTACAATTGTATAGTGAAATCAGAAATAATGGGCTTTGAAAGAGGCAAGTAGAATAATGTCCTTTACAGGGAGGGTTAACCGTAGATTGAGAGTTTACCTACTGAAGAGTTATTTGAAGTTTCCCTCTGGAGCATTCTAGTTGAAGTTTTTAGTAGGCTAGAACGGTTGAAATCGTTAATTTTTACTTTAAGTGGGTATAGAAATATACCAATTAGGGTGGTACCACGGAGAATACAGCCTTCGTCCCTTTCAGGGATGGAGGCTTTTTTATATTTAAATTCAAAACGAAAGGAGACTATCTACATGAAGGATCAATTAAATCAAATTCAAAATGATGCAATAGCGGAAATTAATGCCTCAGAAAATAGTCAAAGTATAGAAGAAATACGTGTAAAATACCTTGGGAAAAAGGGACTATTAACAGGTATACTAAGAGGAATGGGGAAGCTTTCAGCTGAGGAGAGACCTTTAGTTGGAAAGATTGCTAACGATGTACGTGAAGCAATTGAATCAAGCCTTGAGACTGCTATTAAGTCAATTAAAGACAAAGAAAAGAATGCTAGACTTCAAAATGAGGTTATAGATATTACTATGCCAGGTGTTAGACGTGAAATAGGAGGTCTTCACCCAATTAATAAGGTTCTAGACGAAATTAAAGAAATATTCTTTGGTATGGGATTTGTTATTACAGATGGACCAGAGGTTGAGAAGGATTATTATAACTTTGAAGCACTTAATATTCCAAAGAACCATCCAGCTAGAGATGAGCAGGATACATTCTACATTAATGAGAATGTAGTTCTTAGAACACAAACATCACCTATGCAGATTAGATATATGGAAGATAATAAGCCACCTATAAGAATGATTTCAGCAGGTAAGGTTTATAGATCAGATGCGGTAGATGCTACTCACTCACCTATATTCCACCAAATTGAAGGACTTGTTATAGACAAGGGAATCACAATGGCTAACCTTAAGGGTACACTTGATACTTTTGTTAAAACATTCTTTGGGGAGAACATAAAGACTAAGTTTAGACCACACCACTTCCCATTTACAGAGCCATCAGCAGAGGTTGATGTATCATGCTTTATGTGTGACGGTAAGGGATGTAGAGTATGTAAGGGTGAAGGATGGATTGAAATCCTAGGATGTGGAATGGTTCACCCAGAGGTTCTTAAAGCAGGAGGAATTGACCCTGAAGTATATAGCGGGTTTGCCTTTGGTATGGGACTTGAAAGAATAGTTATGATTAAGTACGGAATAGATGATATAAGACTATTATTTGAAAATGACGTTAGATTCTTAAAGCAATTTAACTAAGGAGGTAAGTGTTATGAAGGTACCATTTAAATGGATGTTAGAATATGTAGACCTAGATGAGAATATGTACGATGTTGCTGATGCATTAACTTTATCAGGTTCAAAGGCTGAGGAAGTTGTTGAAACAGGTAAGGAAATTAGCAAGGTAGTTACTGGTAAAATAGAGAAAATAGAAGGTCATCCAGATGCTGAAAAGCTTGTTGTTTGCCAAATTAACGTAGGACTTGAAGAAAATATTCAAATCGTTACAGGGGCAAAAAACGTTTCAGAGGGAGATATAGTTCCTGTTGCAATGCACAAGTCAACTCTTCCAGGGGGAGTTACAATTAAAAAGGGTAAGCTTCGTGGAGTAGAATCAAACGGAATGCTTTGTTCAGAAGAGGAACTTGGAATTCCTTATGAGGGAGAAATTCAGGGAATCATGATTCTAGACGAAAGCACTCCAATTGGAGCTGACATTAAGGAAGTACTTGGACTTAATGGTGGAACTATAGAATTCGAAATTACTTCAAATAGATCAGATTGTTTTGGAGTATACGGAATTGCTAGGGAAGCTGCAGCTACATATGGTAAGGAGCTAAAGCCTCTTGCAGTTAACTATAGTGAAGATAAAGACACTATAATGCACTACTTAGATGTTAAGGTTTCAGATGCATTATGTAGAAGATATATGGCTAAGATGGTTAAAAACGTTAAGGTTGGACCATCACCAGCATGGATGCAAAAATCCCTTGAAGAAGCAGGGGTTAGACCTATTAACAATATAGTAGACGTTACTAACTATGTAATGTTAGAACTTGGTCAACCAATGCATGCATTTGACTACAATTTCATTAAGGGTAGTAAGATTGAAGTTAAAAAGGCAAATGATAATGAGAAGTTTACAACACTTGATTCACTTGAGAGAGAACTAGATTCATCGATGCTTGTTATAGCTGACGGAGAGAAGACTGTTGCTATAGCTGGTGTTATGGGTGGAGAGAATTCAGAAGTTACTGAAGACACTAATGTTATTGTACTTGAGTGTGCTAACTTTGATGGAACTAATATTAGACTTACATCAAAGAAGTTAGTACTAAGAACAGATGCATCAGGAAAGTTCGAAAAGGACCTTGATCCAAATTTATGTGAACTTGCTATTAATAGAGCATGCCACCTAATTGAAGCAATTGGTGCAGGTCAAGTTATTAGTGATGTAATTGATGTATATACATCAAAGGTACAAGATTACAAAATGGAAGTTAGCTCAACTTGGGTTAGTGAGTTCCTGGGAATCGATATAACAGTTGAAAGAATGAAGGAAATCCTTATAAGCCTTGGAATGAAGGTTGAAGGTGATGAGATTCTTTCTATAACAGTACCTTCATTTAGACAAGATATTAGAATTAGAGAAGATATAGCTGAGGAAATAGTTAGAATATATGGATATGATAAAATTCCATCAGTTAGAATTAAGGGAGAAGCTGTTGAGGCTGCTTGGACAAAGGAGCAAAAGCTAACTTCACTTGTTAAGGAAACAATGGTAGCTTCAGGATTCTTTGAAGCATTAACATATTCATTTATCTCACCTAAGGTATTTAACCTAGTTAAGATAGGTGAGGATAGTCCTCTAAGAGACTGTGTTAAGATAAGCAACCCTCTAGGAGAAGACTTTAGCCTTATGAGAACAACAACTATGCCAAGTTTACTTGATTCACTTTCAAGAAACAACGCTATGGGTAACAAGGAAGCATTCTTATTTGAGGTTTCTAAGGTATACCTAAAGAGTGATGATGTTCTTCCACATGAGAAGTTAAAGCTTACAATAGGAATGTATGGAGAGGTTGACTTCTTCGAACTTAAGGGAGCTATTGAGGTTCTACTTGAGAAGCTTTCAGTACCTAAGTTTGTATTTGAAAGAGAAGCATCAAACATGTCATACCACCCAGGAAAAACAGCAAATATACTTGTTAGAAATAAGGTAGCAGGAACATTTGGAGAACTTCACCCAGATGTACTAGAAAACTATGGATTTGATAATAGAGTATTCTTTGCAGAAATAGATCTTGAGAGCTTATTTGAAGCTTCAAAAACAGAGAAGAAGTACAAGGCTCTACCTAAGTACCCAGCTGTAACAAGAGATATTGCAATGCTTGTTGATGAAAATATTACTGTTGGTGAAATAGAAAATATAATCAAGAAAAATGGTAAGGCTATACTTGAAGAGGTTAAACTGTTTGACGTATATAGAGGAGCTCAGATTCCAGAAGGTAAGAAATCAGTTGCTTATGCCCTTATTTATAGAGGAGAAAATAAGACTCTTAAGGATGAGGAAGTTAATAAAGTACATGAAAGTGTTGTTAAGGCACTATCAGATAAATTAGCTGCAGAACTTAGATAGTAAAAAAACTTGAAGGAATAACTAGATTAGATGTAGAATTACTACAACAATACAATTTCTTAAACAAAATTGAAAGGGTGTCCTAGTATGACTAAGGAGAAAGTAGTAGTTAAAATTAATGGTGCAGAATACACTTTAAAAGGTGATGGTTCAGAACCATATCTATATTCTATAGCAAGTTATGTTGATAGAATAATCAAGGATATACTAACAAGTAATCCTATGCATAGTAACAGCTCTGCCTCTGTTCTTACTGCTTTAACAATAGCAGATGATTTATTCAGAGCTAACGAGAAACTTCAACAAATAGAAAAAGAGGTTAATATACCTAGGGATCGTGAAGAAAAACTTAGAGCCCAGTATGATAAGCTAAAGGAAGCTTATGTTTCCGTAAAAAGTGAAAATGATTTATTAGAAGAAAATAATCTTAAAATCACTACAACTATTGAAACCCTTGAAAAGTCATTAAGCTTTAAAGAAAAGGAAGTTCAAAGACTTAAGGAAAATTCTATTTCAATAGAAGAGGAAAATAGAATTCTCAAAGAAAAGCTTAAAGAATCAGAGGAAGTTAATAAAATACTAATTAAGAAAAATGATAGCATAAAAAATCAGGCTATGGAGGCTTTAATAGAAGCCACAACCTTAAAGAAAGAAATAAAAGACTTTAAAGAAGCAAGGCTAAATAGCAATATTGTTTAATAGTCTTTGACGCCCTTAAGGCACCTAATGAAAATTAGGTGCCTTTTAGTATATTTACATATATATGTAAATATACTAAAATAATACTTATAACTATCTGGAGGTGGGGATAATGTCAATAAACTCAAGTAGAGTAGAAGGACTTTCAAGACTTATAGCAGACAGATTTTTAAATGACCCAAGACTCGATTATACTTTAGACGGAATAGAAGATAGGTTTGGTTTTTTAGTTAAGTACGGAAAAAGCGAAATTAATGGATTTATGAAGCATGGTAATGTTAGGATACTTGGTGAAAATGAAGGGATAATAATAGGATATAACAAGAAGGAAATGGGATGGTTTAAGTACTTAAAATCTATTTTATCCGCCCAAAATAGCCTATTTAAAAGTATTACTAAGGAAGAAAAGAAAAAAATACTTGAAAATAGCAAGGTGGTTAAAAAGGTTAGTGATATTTCATGGCATAAAAGAGCAGTAAACACTAATGGATATTATCATGTATTAACTCTAGCTGTTAGAGGAGATTTAAAGGGAACAGGTGCTTTTAGAAGATTAATTACACCTTTAATAGAGGAGTGTAATGAGAAGAATATATGTATTGTGCTTGAAACTAATAATAAGGATAATATACCTATATATGATCACTTTGATTTTAAAATCTTTGAGACCCTTGAAAGTGATGATATAGACCTTGTTCAATATTCTATGATAAGATATCCTGGTAAGTTAACTGAAAGCTAATAATTTTATATGTTTCAGCAATTGTAATAATTATGATAACTGTATATAATTTAATTTAAAGTGCTTTAAGGGAGAATAGACATGGGTAGGGAATTATATTTTGTTAACAAGAACTATGATATTAGAGATTTTCATATATATGTAGAAGGGAAGAAGCTTAAACAGTGTTGTGATTACATGAAAAGAGTACATTCATTTACCTATAACTCTAATAAGGACAGGGTTAACGTTAAAATTATTCAAAAACATCCATGTGAATCCTATAGGGCTATGATATCAGAATCTCTTTTTTATTTAATATTAGATTTTATTGTTAGGAAAGATGACACTAAGGAATTTAGAGCAAGATATGAGTGTGATATAGACCTTGTTGACTGTAATATAGTTAATATAGATATGAAAAGACAAACATATAGCTTATCGGAAGTTAAATACGAATTTATAGTAAACTCTAAAACATCTAATATAGATGAGAAAATAAATGAATTTGAATCACCGGAATATTTAAAGCGTAGATATAAGATGTTTAAGATATTTGGGTATTTAATACCTATACTTATGCCAATAGCATTACTAATTATAATATTAATTTCAGCTAATATATAAATATTACTTAAAGAGCAAAATGGACTGAATCATGCCTGATTCAGTCCATTGCCAATTTATAGAGAGTTTAGAAGTAGGCTTAAACACTGATCTATTTCCTCATATGATACATTTAGTGGAGGAAGTAGACGAACAACATTTTCCCCAGCTCCTATTAACAGAAGCTTATTTTGAAGGGCGTTAAGAACTACCTTTTGAGGGTCTTCAACCTCAATACCTATTAAAAGTCCAAGTCCCTTAGCCTTTTTAACAGAAGGATTTTTCTTAATTATTTCTTCAAGTTTATCGAATATATATTTTGATTTTTCATTAACATCTTTAAGCATATTCTTATCAAGAATTTCATTAATTACTGCAAGGGAAGCTGCACATGCAAGTGGGTTACCACCAAATGTACTTCCATGATCTCCAGGAGTTAAGATATTTGATACTTTTTCATTAACAATAGTAGCACCTATTGGGAATCCCCCTCCAAGTCCCTTAGCAAGACAAATAATATCTGGGGTAAAGTTAAAGTTTTCATATGCGAAGAAGGTACCAAGTCTACCTATTCCACACTGAACCTCATCAAATATAATAAGTACATTATGTTTTGCACAAAGCAGCTTAATTTCATCTAGAAAATCCTTGTTAAGTGATATAATCCCGCCTTCTCCTTGAATAGGCTCTAGAATAACTGCACATGTATCATCATTTATCTTATTTTTAATACATTCTATATTATTAAGTTCACACTCAAGTGTACCACCTATAAGTGGTGCAAATGGTTCCTGGTACTTACTTTGACCAGTAACAGATAGTGCTCCCATTGTTCTTCCGTGGAATGAGTTCTTCATATAAATAATATTTGTTTTGTTAAGATTTCCAGTTGATTTACCGTATTTACGAGCAAATTTTAATGCAGCCTCAACTGATTCAGTACCACTATTACAGAAAAATACTGATGAAAGATTAGAAAGACTTACTAATTTATCAGCAAGTGATGTTTGAATATCACTCCAGTAAAGATTTGAAATGTGAAGTAATTTATCACATTGCTCCTTTAAGGCGTTTTTTATAACATCTGGGCAGTGACCTAAACAGTTAACTGCAACTCCAGAAACAAAGTCTAAATACTTATCTCCATTTGTTGAGTAAAGGTATGTTCCCCAGCCTTTTTCGAAAGTTATATCAAATCTTTTATATGTGTTAGTTAATAGCTTGTTTTCCATTTATAAAATCCCCCTTAATTGATGTTGAAACTGTAGTATTTAAAAATGCACTATTAATTAGAGAATGCTCACTACGTCCATCTACAAGATGAACCTGATTAGTGCCCATCTCTATTGCATGTAAGCAGCATTCCATTTTAGGAATCATGCCACCATGAATAACTCCACTACCTATTAAATTCTTTATTTCAGAGGTTGTAACCTCCTTTAGTAGTGATGATTTATCATCAATATCTAGATAAACACCTTCAACATCTGTCATTAGTATAAGTTTATCTGCATTTAATGAGGCACTAACAGCACCTGCAACGTAGTCAGCATTAATGTTATAGATTTTGCCCAATCCATCAAATCCAATAGGAGCAATAACAGGTACTATACCTTCGGCTATAAGCATTTTTAAAAATGATGAATTAATAGATTCAACCTCACCAACAAATCCTAAGTCGATTTTTTCTCCATTTATATATGAATATTTTTTACGAGCCTTAATAAGTGAACAATCACGTCCAGATAGTCCTATAGCCTTAAGTGAATACTTTGAAAGCATACCTGAAAGTTCCTTATTAACGCTACCACATAATGTCATTTCAACTATTTCCATAGTGTTTTTATCAGTAACACGAAGACCATTAATAAACTTAGTTTCGCATCCAACCCTTTCTAAAACACTAGATATATTAGGTCCACCACCGTGGACAATAACTACATTAATATTATTTTCCTTAAGATAAGCTACATCTTCAAAGAAGGCTTTCTTACAAGATTCTGATTTCATAATACTGCCGCCGTATTTTATAACAATTGTTCTACCTTTATATTCATTAATATTTATATTATTTAAATTGAATTTTAAAGAATTTTTCATAATTATAACCTCCATATCCAAATATAACTAAATCCACCCTATACACATAATTATAAGTATAAATTTATAATTATACAAGACTTATTTATAAATATTTATAAAAAATTATTGAATAATTATTCTGCATATCGTATAATATGCTTAAAGTATAGGAGGGGTTCATATGATTAGAGCAGGTATTGTAGGTGCTACTGGTTACGCTGGACAGCAGCTATTTCATATATTATTAGGACATAAAGAGGTAGAAGTAAAGTTTATATCAGCAAATAGTAGTGCAGGTGTATATATAGATGATATGTATGGGAATTATAGTAATATTATTCATGAAAAGTGCATAGGTATGGATGAAGCTGTAAGTAAACTTAATGAAATAGATGTATTATTTTTAGCACTTCCACATGGTACAGCCTTTGATATGGTAGAAATTGCATATCAAAAGGGGGTAAAGGTAATAGATCTTGGTGCGGATTATAGAATAGACGACTATAAAGAATATGAGAAATGGTATGAGGTTAATCACAAAAACCCACATTTAATTAATGAAGCAGTTTATGGACTTTGTGAAATTAATAAGGAAAAAATTAAAAATAGTAAAATAATAGCTAATCCAGGTTGTTACCCAACTGCTAGTATATTAGCTCTTTATCCACTACTTAAACATGGGATAATAGATGGAGATAAAATTATTATAGATGCAGCATCAGGAACAAGTGGTGCAGGTAGAAGTGCAAAGGTTCCTAATTTATTCTGTGAGGTTAACGAGAACTATAAGGCATATGGGGTAGCTTCACATAGACATACTCCTGAAATAGAGCAGGAACTTAAAAAGGCAAGTGAGGATGCTTTAATATCGTTTACTCCCCATTTAGTTCCAATGCAAAGAGGTATTCTTGCAACATGTTATGGATTCTTAAAAAATAATATAAGTGAAGAAGAAATATTTAAAATATACGAAAATGAATATAAGGACAAGCATTTTATTAGACTTTTAAAAACTATGCCAGAAACTAGATGGACTAGGGGAACAAATTTCTGTGACATATCTTTTAAGGTAGATACAAGAACTAATAGAATTGTAGTTGTTTCAGCAATAGATAATTTATATAAGGGTGCAGCTGGACAGGCTGTGCAAAATATGAACATAATGTTTGGGTTTAAGGAAGAAGAAGGTATTAATAGCATTGCATGTGCACCATAGGAGGGATAATTATGAAAATTTTAGAGGGAAAGACAATAACAGATGTTAAAGGATTTAAAGCAGGTGGAGTTTATAGTGGGGTTAAGCAAAGTAAGAATCTTGACCTTGCAATAATATATAGTGAAGAAAAAGCTATAGCATCAGGATGTTTTACACAAAATAAGGCTAAGGCAGCTCCTGTTATATATAATCAGGAAAACATAGATAATGATAATATAAGAGCTATTGTAATTAATAGTGGTAACGCTAATGCCTGTACAGGAAGTAAGGGATATGAAGATGCTTTAAATATGGCAAAGTATACTGCAAAGGGACTTTCAATAGAAAGTAGTAGTGTACTTGTAGCATCAACAGGGATTATTGGTGTTCCACTAGATATGGAAAAAATTCAAAAGGGAATTGAAGATGCAGCTAAAATAGTAAGTGTAGATGGTGGAGTTAATGCAGCAAAGGCAATACTTACAACAGATACTTTCTCAAAGGAGATTGCTGTTGAGGTTATGTTAAATGGCACTCCATGTACTATAGCAGGTATTGCTAAGGGTTCAGGTATGATTCACCCTAACATGGCAACAATGCTAGCATTTATTACAACAGATGCTAATATATCGAAAAATGTATTAGATGATATATTTAAGGAAAGTGTTAAATCAAGCTATAACATGGTTTCAGTAGATGGGGACACAAGTACAAATGACATGTCTATAATACTTGCTAATGGAGAATGTAAAAATGAATTAATTAATAGTAGAGAAAGTATAGGATACTCAGAATTTAAGGCTGCACTTGAATATGTAAACGAAACCCTTGCAAAGCTTATTGCTAAGGATGGAGAAGGTGCCACTAAGCTTTTAGAGGTTAAAATAAAGGAAGCTGCTACACTTGAGGACGCTAGAGGGTGTGCAAAGTCTGTAGTATCATCTAATCTTTTAAAGTGTGCACTATTTGGTAATGACCCAAACTGGGGAAGAATAATATGTGCACTTGGGTATTCAGATTCTAATATAGATATGGATATAATAGATGTATTTTTAAGAAATGAAACAGAAAGCATACAAATAGTAAAAAAAGGTGTAGGGATAAATTTTGATGAAGCATCAGCAGAGAAGTTACTAGATTCTAAAAACATTTCAATTGTAGTTAATCTAAAGCAGGGTTCATATGAAGCAACTGCTTGGGGATGTGATTTAAGCTTTGAATATGTGAGAATTAACGGGTGCTATAGAACATAAATTAATTTTAGGGTTTGTAGTAGATAGATTTATTCGCATATATTTATATTGTTTGGGAATAATAAGAAAGAAATATAGGCATGGCCTTAATTTACTTAGGGAGGAAATTATTATGAACAAACAATTTAAGAAGGTTACAGCACTTGTTTTAGGAGCTGTTACAGCGGCAATGCTGCTTGCTTCATGTTCTGCAAATGACGCTAAGACAGATCTTGAGAACGGAGCTAAGTCTGCTGTTGAAGACGTTAAAAAGGGAGCAGAGGATGCTAAGAATGCAGCAGAGGATATAGCAGGTGGAACTGACCAACAATCAAAGTCTAAGCAAGAATTCGATACTAATCAAGCTAAGGGATCAGAAGCTGCTCTTGTAGGTTCATGGTCAGGTGTAGAAGCAGATGGAGATAAGTATACTTTAACCCTGTATAGTGATTCTACATATGAGATTAGAGAATACGACCAAAGTGATAACGAGAAGAGTGTATGCTGTGGTAAGTACTCAGTTAAGGATAATATGATTACACTTAGCAGAGAGAAAGAGAAGAAAAATGGCAAGGTAGTTGATAATAAGGAAGTTGACACATACTACTATACATTAGACAACTCTAATAAGCTTACTATTAAAGAAGATGGCACGGTTGAGATAATTTTAAATAAAGAAAACAACATTAAAGATAAGATAATAAAATAAATAAAGTAGTAGATATAAAGTGCACCCTGAATGTTAGATATGTCTAACATATAGGGTGCATTTTTTATATTTAATAAGTTATAAGATTTGTTAAAAAAACTATAATTATAGAAATTGGAACCAAATAGCGTATAGAGTAGTACCAAAGGTTAAAAATAAGCCTAGGAATAGGTTTGGGGTAGGATAATACCTTGAACAATTTTTCTTTTTTCATATTTATAGGTATGAATAGTGATATAAATAGTGCCCCAAGTGGCATTAAAATATTGCTAACTAAAAAATCGATAGTATCAAAGTATGTTAGTGAGAATAATTTAAACTGTGAAAGTACACCAAATGATAGGGTAGATGGAATACCTACAGCGAAAATTATAATACCTAGTGTAAAGGATGTTTTAATTCTTTTAGAATTATCTCCTTTTATTGTTGAGCTAACCAGAATTTCAAGCATTGAAAAACCAGAGGTTAATGCTGCAAATAAAAATAATATTAAAAACCCAACAAAAAACATATTACCAAGTGGTACCCTACTAAAAACATTAGGTAGAACTGAAAATAGTAGTGAAGGTCCCTCAGCTGGACTTAGATTAAAGGTAAACACTCCAGGGAAAATAGAAAGCCCTGCTAGTAGTATTACAAGTAAATTCATAAGAACAATACTAACAGTTGCAGAGTTAATATTAGATTCTCGTGGTAGATAGGCACTATAAGTAACCATAGCACTACACCCAAGGCTAAGTGCAAAAAACGATTGACCAAGGGCAAAGAGTATTGATTTTGAGGTTAACTTTGTAAAGTCAGGGTATAGTAGAAATTTAACCCCATCCATAGCTCCTTCAAGTGTTAGGGAACGTATTATTACAAGAATAAAAATAATAAACAATACAGGCATCATGATTTTACTAGCTTTTTCTATACCTTTATCAACTCCACGTGACACAATATACACTATTATAAAAAGAAATATAAAGTGACCTAAAAGGGTTTCATATGGATTAGATGATATTTCATTGAATAATAGGGAGTAATCAATATTTCCGGTTAGACTGCCTG
Source organism: Clostridium sp. (assembly GCF_036639235.1). Taxonomy (GTDB): domain Bacteria; phylum Bacillota; class Clostridia; order Clostridiales; family Caloramatoraceae; genus Clostridium_AB. Next base: position 8,470 of record NZ_JAVWJB010000023.1, on the reverse strand, counting down.
TAAGGCCCTTAAATATATAAATAACTATCCATCCACCAATGGTACTATAGAAGGAAAGTAGTAAAAATACAGTAACCATGCCAAGGGCACCAACTAAATACCATTTAGTTGAGGGTGCTATTTCTGTATATGCTTCAATAGCACTTTTAGATGTTGTTCGGCCGATTACAAATTCTCCGAGTAGTAGTGGCATTGCAAGTAAAAAAGTAAAAAGTATAAATACTAGAAAAAAAGCACCGCCACCGCTTATTCCTGCAATATATGGGAACTTCCATATAGCCCCAAGACCTATTGCAGAACCTGCTGCAGTTAATATAAAACCAAGCCTAGACTTGAATTGTGTTTTTCCCATTGTAACTTCCTCCTTAAAGATAAGAGTTTCCATAAGTATATTCTTTTTATTTTGACCACAATTGTATATAATTATTGATAGAAACTAGATTGGAGAAATAATTTATGTCAGAGATTTTAGCACCTGCTGGAGATTTTGAATGCCTAAGGGCTGCAGTACTTAATGGTGCAGATGCAGTATATATTGGTGGAAGCGAATTTTCAGCAAGAAAATATGCAAGTAATTTTGAAAGAGAAGAAATAACAGAGGCGGTTAGATTCTGTCACTGCTACAATGTTAGACTTTATGTAACTATTAATACACTTCTTGACGATAGGGAGTGTTTAAGTGCCCTTGAATATGCTAAGTTTTTATATGAAACAGGGGTAGACGCTGTTATAGTCCAGGATTTAGGGTTTTTAAAACTTCTAAAGGAGCATCTACCGAATCTTGAAATTCATGCAAGTACCCAAATGAGTGTACATAACCTAGAAGGGGTTAATATGCTTTATGAAATGGGAATAACAAGGGTTGTACTTGCGAGAGAATTAACCTTAAAAGAAATTAAATATATTAAGGAAAACACTAAGGCTGAACTTGAGGTATTTGTTCATGGAGCCCTATGTATATGTTTTTCAGGACAATGTTTATACAGCAGTATGATAGGTGGAAGAAGCGGAAATAGAGGCACCTGTGCACAGAGCTGTAGAATGGAATACAGTTTAGATGGAGGCGAAAAAAGCCACTTACTAAGTCCTAAGGATTTATCAGCACTTGAGTATATAGAAGCTCTAACTGATATAGGAGTAGACTCCCTTAAAATCGAAGGTAGAATGAAAAGATTTGAATACGTTGCAACGGTAGTATCTTCTTATAAGAAAGCTATTGAAGGAAGACTTCAAAAAAGAGATGTTCAAAACGTAACTCAAATATTTAATAGAGGTGGATTTACATCAGCCTTTTTCCACGGTAAGCAGGGAGGAGACATGATGAGTTATACTCGTCCTAAAAACTGGGGAGTATATATTGGTGATATTATATCAGTTAAGGGTAAGTACTGCCATATAAAGCTTATGAAGTTCCTTGCTAAGGAAGATGGTGTTGAGATTTTTTCAAAGAATAAGGGCGGAAAAATATCTAAAATTGAAGTAAATGGAATTGAGGTAGAAGAGGCAAAGCCAGGAGATATTGCAGTTGTATACCTTGAAGGCGGCAAAAAGGGAGATAAGATTTATAAGTCCTCAGATAATAAGCTTTTAAGTGAAGCTAAGGAAACGATAGAGGTTAAATCATCTCCTAAGAGAATGATTACAGGTGTTTTCACAGCTTATGTAGGAGAAAAGCCAAGTCTTACAATTAACCTTGATAGTTATATTGTTAAAAAGGGAATGGAAACCTTTAAAGAGGGAGAATTTAATAACCCTATTTCAATAACTGTTTTAGGAGATGAATGTGAAAAGGCAATTAATAGGCCTACAACACCCCAGAAGATAGATGAGTCACTTAGAAAGCTTAAGGATACACCATTTGAATTTGATAGTATTTATATAGATGTTTCAGATGATGTTATAATACCAGTGTCAAAGCTTAATCTTATGAGAAGGGAAGCAATAGAAAAGCTTTATGATGCCCTTCAAGGAGCTAAGAAGGCTGAGGATATTCATGTTGAAAGTGACAAGGGAAGAAAGTTTAATAAAAAGACACTTGTAGCATCAGTAGATCTAAATTCAGCTATAGCCTCATATGAAGAGGGTGCAGACTTAGTATTTTATGGTGGAGACGACTTAAGATTCAATAGACGTATTTTTAAGGATTTAATTGATCTTAAAAATAAGGGAATTAATATTTACCCATGGTACTCTGAAATTGCATTAGAAGAAATGGATAAAGTAAAAAACGAAATTAAGATTCTAAAGAAAAACGGAATAGATAAGTGTCTTTGTTCAAATCTTGGAATATATAAGATTTTAAAAGAGGAAGGGTTTAAGGTTTATCTAGATAAGGGATTTAATTTATTTAATTCATACTCATTAGAAACACTTAATAACGAAAGTGGATTATTATCACCAGAGCTTAACTTAAAGCAGCTTAAAAATATAACCTTAAAAACAAGCCATAGTAGTATGGTTCATGTTCATGGTAGACAAAAGCTTATGGTAAGTAGACACTGCCCGGTTGGAAGTAGCCTAGGGGCGGGTAAGGAAGATTGTAGTATACTTTGCGGTGATAAGGTTCATTATATGAAGGATAGAATGGGAGAGGATTTTCCTATTTATACAGATATGCTTTGTAGAAGTCATATCTACAACTCAAAAACTCTTTGCACTTTAGAGCATATGAAGGATATACTTTCACTTAATGTAGAGTATTTAGAGATAACATTCCTAGATGAACCTATTAATCAGGTTAGAAATGTTATTAAGGCATATAAAGATGCTATAATAAGAGGACAGAGTAAGGATTATTTAGTAGGTGATTACCAAAGTGCGGTGATAGACTCCTTAAATGGCGAAATAACTAAGGGGCATTTTTATAGAGGAGTTATATAGTTATTGGAACTACACATCCTATACATGGTAAAATATATATATCTTACTTTTAAAAAGGAGAATGTATGAGGGATAAGACATTAAGAATATTAGAATATAGTAGAATAATAGACTTACTTGAGGGTAGAGCTGTTTCTACAGTTGGAAAGAAGACATGTAGAGAATTAATGCCTTCAACAAGTATACATGAGGTGTCAGAGCAGCTAATTGAAACTAGCGAGGCACTTGATATAGTTTTGAAATTTGGTAGTCTACCATTTGATGGTGTTAGAAATATTGAGGATTCAGCACATAGGGCGAGAAAGGGATTTACCCTAACTCCACTGGAGCTTTTAAATATTTCTGGGCTTTTAAGGTGTACAAAGTCACTTAAGGACTTTTTTGAAGATGGTTCAAAGGACGAAATGTTCCCTATAACCTTTCAAATGGTAGATACACTTGTATATATAAAGTCTCTTCAGCAAAGAATAGAAGAGGTAATAGCTTCATCTGATGAGGTTTCAGATAGGGCTAGTGATTTACTGTTTACATTAAGAAGATCTATTAAGGATAAGAATACTAAGATTAAAGAAAAGCTTCAGGGAATGATAACTTCACATAGTAAGTATCTACAGGACCCTATTATAACAATTAGAGGGGATAGATATGTTATTCCGGTTAAGGCTGAGTGTAAAGGGAATGTTCCAGGACTTGTTCATGACCAATCAGCATCAGGTTCTACCTTATTTATAGAACCTATGGCTATAGTTGAAATGAACAATCAGATTAAGGAGCTTATGCTTAAGGAAAAAGCTGAGGTTGAAAGAATTCTTAAGGAGCTTTCAGACCAGGTTAGTAGCTACTGTGATGAATTAGTTCATAATAACAAAAACATAGGATACTTAGATTTTATTATGGCTAAGGGGAAGATGGCACTTGATATGGGGGCTACAATTCCAAGTGTTAATAATAGTGGAATTATAGATATTAAAGAGGCAAGACACCCATTAATAGACCCAGAGAAGGTTGTTGCAAGTGATATTAGACTTGGAAAGGAGTTTAACTGCCTTGTTATTACAGGACCAAATACTGGTGGTAAGACGGTTACTCTGAAGACTACAGGACTTCTAACATTAATGGCAATGTCAGGACTTGCAATTCCAGCACTTAGTGGTTCGGTTATATCAATATTCAAAAATGTATTTGCTGATATTGGAGATGAACAAAGTATAGAACAAAGTTTATCAACATTCTCATCACATATGGTTAATATTGTTGATATTATTAAGCATGTAGATACATCATCACTTGTATTAGTGGATGAACTTGGAGCTGGAACCGACCCAACTGAAGGAGCTACACTTGCTATGGCTATTATGGAAAGCCTATACAGTAAGGGTGCAAAGATTATTGCAACTACCCACTATAGTGAGATTAAGGTTTTTGCTATGGAGAGGGAAGGCTTTGAGAATGCATCAGTTGAATTTGATGTTGAATCCCTAAAGCCAACATATAGATTATTAATTGGAATACCTGGAAAATCTAACGCATTTAACATTTCTAAGAGATTAGGACTTAATGAGGAGATTATTGAATCAGCTAAAATGATGATTTCTAGTGAAGAGACATCATTTGAAAATGTAATACAATCTCTTCAAGATAAGACTATTAAGGCTGAAAGAGAACTAAATGAGGCGCAGCATCTTCGTAATGAGGTTAATAGACTTAAAAAAGAACTAGCTCAAAAAAGTGAAAAAATAGACGAAAAGAAAAATAACATACTAGATAAGGCAAAAAAAGAAGCACAGGAAGTATTAAGACGTGCTAAGGAAGAAGCGGATACAATTCTTCGTGAACTTAATGAACTTAAGGGGAATGCTAAAAACGCTTCAATGAAGGATGCTGAAAAGGCTAGAAAAGCACTTGGGGAAAAACTTGATGAAGCATCAAAGAACAAGATTGGAACAAGTTCTTTAAAGGATGGCATGAAGAAGGTTAAAAGTGTTATGCTTGGAGATGAGGTATATGCATCAACTGTTGCCCAAAAGGGTATAGTTATGAGTTTACCTGACTCTAAGGGTATGGTAGACGTTCAAATTGGAGTTATGAAGATAAAGGTTCCACTAACTAGCCTTGCAGAGGAAATAAGCAAGAAAAAGCAGGTTAAGAAAACCGGCGTTGCTAATATGGTTAAATCAAAGGCTAAAGCTACAGTTTCATCTATTGATCTTAGGGGTCAAATGGTTGATGAGGCTATTTATGAAATAGATAAGTATCTTGATAATGCGTTTTTAGCTGGATATGATTCAGTTCAAATAATACATGGTAAAGGTACAGGGGCACTTCGTAAAGGAGTACAGGAGCACCTTAAAAGACATCATTATGTTAAGAAAATGCGTGATGGAGAATATGACGAAGGTGGAACTGGAGTTACAGTAGTAGAAATTAAAAAATAATATACAGGTCTAAGGAGGAAATCATGGACAACACTAAAATAAACATTGTAGATGATATGATAAGCAAGATTGAAACAATCGAAAAGGACTTAGAAAGTATTAAGATGGAAGTTAAGGGTGAGGATGCTGTTCACCAAAGAGTAGAAAGCATAGAAACTAAACTTCGTGAAATGGAAGAGCTAATAAAGCAAATAGAAGAATAAAATTTAGGGGGAGAGTAATCTTCCCCTTTTTTATGTGGTCCACTAAAGAAGCAAAAAACTAAAGAGGTGGTATTTGATGAATCCACCCTACTAGTATAAAATTACTTAAGTAAAAGGTTTTCTATATACGAAAGACTTGGAGGAAATATACAAATGAACTTAAAAAAAGAATTAGGGCTGTTCCATGCTATAGCAATAGTTATTGGAATGGTTATAGGATCAGGAATATTTTTTAAGCCATCTATAGTATTTGGGGCAGCAGGTTCGCCTATGCTTGGAATACTTGCATGGATAGTTGGTGGAATTATAGCAATGGCAGCAGGACTTACTATTGCAGAAATTGCATCAATCATCCCTAAGGTAGGTGGGGTTTACGCCTATATTAAGGAGATTTATGGTGAGAAGGCAGCATTCTTGCTTGGGTGGGTACAGACTCTTTTATACTACCCAGGAAGTATAGCGGCACTAGCTATTGTGTTTTCAACACAAGCAGCATTTTTAATGCCACTTTCATCAATGCAGCAAAAAGTTATAGCTATATCAGTTGTTTTAGCATTAACTATATCAACTATATACTCAACAAAGCTATCAGGAAGAATACAGGGTATATCAACAGTTGCAAAACTTATACCAATAGCTATACTTGTATTCTTTGGACTATATAACGCAGGTTCTACAGAAATTATCCAAAGTGACATGCCAGCAGTTACAATAACAGGATTTGGAGCAGCAATACTTGGAACACTTTGGGCATATGATGGATGGGCAAGTGCAACTAACATGGCAGGTGAGATGAAAAACCCATCAAAAAACCTACCAAAGGCAATTATACTTGGACTTTCATCAGTTGTAGTTGTATACGTAATCATAAATATTGCAATTATATCAGTAATGCCATTTGATAAGATAATAGCATCAGAAACAATAGCATCCGATGTTGCTGTAGCACTATTTGGTCAAGGTGGAGCATCATTTATTGCAGTAGGTATTATAATTAGCATATTCGGAACCCTTAACGGATACGTACTAACAGGACCTCGTGTTACATACGCTATGGCAGAGAAGAACACAGTACCTTTTAGTGATAAACTTGCATCACTAACTAAGAGTGGAACACCAAGAAATGCACTAATACTTCAGTGTGTACTTAGCTGTATATATGTTATGTCAGGTACATTTGAAATACTAACAAACCTTGCAATATTCTCAATGTGGGTATTCTTTACAATGACAGTGTTTGGAGTATTTATATTAAGAAAGAGAATGAAAGATGTTGTAAGGCCTTATAAGGTACCACTATACCCAGTGATTCCAATAATCGGAGTTGTTGGAGGTGCATACATAGTTATTAATACATTATTCACAGATACCATGAATGCATTAATAGGAATAGGAATAGCCCTTATAGGAATTCCTGTTTATTACTACAAACAAAAAAGAAAATAATATACTTTATAAATAAAGAACTTTAGAAAATTTCTAAAGTTCTTTATTTTATTACATAAAAACCGATATTAAATACATAATTAAAGGCAGAGGGAGAAATGTTATGGCTAAAAGTTATGAAGTTGAAATAGATGCACATAGTAGTATATATAAAAAGGACTACTTAGAGAATAACTATAAAGAGAGAAAGTTAAAGGTATATTTTTCAACTCCTGATAATGAAGTAAATGAACGAACAGGAATACTTCTACTAATACCTGGTTTTGGAGGTAATGCAAATTCTAATGTATATAAAAAAATGAGAAAAGAATTTGCAGATAAATATAACCTGATTACTATTCAATGTGATTATTTTGGATGGGAGTTTATGCAAAGTGATTATGAAAATTTGCAAATAGTAGGAGCAATATTTAATACTAATTGCCAAAGTATAATCGATATGTATAAAAGTAAAATACAAGGATGTAGATCGTTAGACGAGATAATAAATATTGATTATAGGGTTGATACCAAGTTAACTTTTAATAAGTTATGTAATGAATGTATAGATAACTTTTGTGATATGGGAATAATGCAAGGATTAGATAATGTATTAGCAACATTATTTGTTATGAATACTATATATTCAAATGACTATATTTTTAATACTAATAGAGTTATTATAATGGGACAATCCCATGGAAGTTACCTAGCATATTTATGTAATTATTTATGCCAAGGACTTTATACTAATATATTAGACAATTCCTCGTGGGTATTTCCAAGCTATTTAAATGAAGATAGATTTTTTTATAATCAGGTTAAGGATAACTTACTATTTGAAGTAAAACAAAGCTACTACGCTAAAGAGGAAAACTTAAAGCTTAAATATTTATCCTTAGAGAAAATTTATAAGGATTTTTTCAATGAGTGTAAAATAGTAGTTTATCATGGAGCGGATGATGATTTAATAAGTTATAATATAAAAAATGATGCATTAAAGGATATAAATAATGTGGAAATAAATAAAGTTACTAGTGAACATATAGGAAAAGGGATATTTAGTTCTACTAGCCATGGGTGTGGAGCAGATTTTTTAGAATTATTTAATATATATTGGAAGGAAAATATAGAAATAAATAATAAATTAAATTGTGAGCTTAGATATAAAAACAAATCATTTATATTAAATGGGCAGTGCTTTATAGAATATAGCAATAATATACCTGTATATTTTTTAAGATAATTTTGAAAATAGATATAAAGTTAATTAATGACATAGCGATAAGAATAATGTAAGAGATAATTCTTACAAAATATAAGGTATACCCAATGCAAGGATGCAATAAAGGGTAAAACAGGGAGGTAACATATTATGATTATTAATCACAATCTTAATGCAATGAACGCACACAGAAACATGGGAATTAACAATACTAATTCAGCTAAGGCTATGGAAAAGCTTTCATCAGGTCTTAGAATAAACAGAGCTGGAGATGACGCTGCAGGACTAGCTATCTCAGAAAA
>NZ_JAVWJB010000022.1:0-28870 GCF_036639235.1 Clostridium sp. | reverse complement strand
AATTATACGAAAAAATACCCCATAGGGTAGACTTTTTTTAAATCGTCTATTCTATAGGGTACATTTTAGATTTGAGGGACTCTTTTGTTTATTAGATTTATAATCATGGCATATGGGGGAATATGGCCATTAATTTATCTTTTATAGATATTCGAAATCATCATCAGATTGGAACCAAGTCTTTTTACCCTTGTGCATTATAAAACATAGTACTGCAACTATTAGGTAGGCTATTCCAAAAGGTGATGTTATGTTTAGACCAAGTTCAGCACTGTGGATGAATCCAACAAATGATAGTGCTGCACCTGCCAGTGCCATAAAGCCAACCTTATGTAGCTCCTTATCAATAATAAATACGGTCATAGTTCCAAGTAGTATACCGATTATTACTGCACCTGACTTAACAGCAGGTATTCCGTCCCACATAACACCGTTACCTACAAGCTGCTCCTTAATTGCAGGGGCATAGTCGTTTAGTCCGCTTGCGAGTTTTTCTGTATGAACATTTAGTGTTCCAAGTGCACCTGTTATCTGTGAGTATAGATAATCAGCTACTGGAGGGATCATGGCAACCCCGATAGCTGCATAGTGTTTAACGCTACAATCCTTAAATGCCTGTGATACCATAAGTACTGCACACCATAGGAATGTTACTGCACAAATTGCAGGTGGAACAAGTCCGTTAAAGAAGGTAAACAGTCCGAAGAATCCTGATAAACCAAGTACTATACCTGATATAGCAGTATATCCAACTCCTGCTCCTGATTTTTTAAGTCCAGCATGTCCAAGCCATACTGTGTTAGGAACAACTCCTCCAAATACTGCTGAAATCATAGTACAAATACCATCTGTAAACTGAGCGTACTTAATATTGTAGTTGTCTCCAGCTGCATTTGCAGCCTCAACGTTATCCATTGTTTCGAAGAAGTTATAAATATTAACTGGGATTATAATTGTTAGATATGGTGCAACAATTGCAAATCCACTAAGTAGTGTTTCAAATGTATTAGCTGGGTTTGGGAAGTAGAATCCAATTCCACTAAAGTCGAAGTGGGTTCTTCCAAGTAGGAATGCATATATAATACCTCCTACAATAGCTACTATTAGTGGTGGTACTTTTTTCGGAAATAGGTATCCACCAAATAAACCAAACATAGCTACTGCAAATATAGGAAGTCCTATAATAGGGTCAGCATATATGCTGAATACTCCCTGGGTTGCCATCCAGATAAATCCGATACCTGCAACTGTACCTAGTAGAGCTGCACGTGGAAGTTTTGACTTAAGCCAAGGTCCTATAAATCCTCCAAGGAATTCTATAGCTCCACCTATGAAGCATGCTGCCATTGCAGCTGCCCATGTTAGTTTAGGGTCGTTTATTGCATAGTTTAGAGGCATTACAACGCCATAAAGTATAACGAACATAGCAGGTGTTGATATTCCGGAAGGTAGTGCGGTTGCATCTATTTTACATTCTGAACGGTTTAATTTATAAGCCATATATGTGTAAACAATACCACTACACATAAGACCAATTGAAAGACCAGGGATTACCTTACCGAATACAATTTCATCAGGCCATCCAAGTACACCTGAAAGTGTTCCGATAACGATTAGATAATTAACTAGGTTGTTTGATACTACATATGTGATTCCACCAATGTCTCCCTTGGTGAAAAATTTTACTTTATTAGCTTCCATAGTTTAGATCCACTTCCTTTCACATAGAATATGAGATTATTCAGCGTCAAGGTCTATAAAGTCAAACTTCATTACATCGAAAAGTCCCTTATCAGTTAGCTTAATCTCTGGGATTACAGCTAGTGACATAAAACATAGGGTCATAACAGGCTCAACGTCTCCGCTTATTCCAAGTTCCTTGTATGCTGCTTCATGAATTGCAGTAAGTTTATCATTAACCCATTGACCTGACTTATCACTCATAATTCCACCGATTGGCATTGGCATTGTTTCAACCATTTTGCCATCCTTAACAAGGACAACTCCTCCGTGTTGGGCAATTAATTCATTTACAGCAAGTGTCATATCATCGTCATTAACACCTACAGTAATAATATTATGTGAGTCATGTGCAATTGAAAGTGCAATAGCACCATGTTTAATTCCATAATTTCTAAGTAGAGCAGTAGCAACATTTCCTGTGTTTTGGTGTCTTTCAACAACGGCTACCTTAACTATTCCATCCTCAGGGGAGTAAACAAATTCATTGTTTTCGTTAAGATTAACTTCAGCAATACTTTTAGCTGTAAGAACTCCACCAGGTAAAATGTCTATAATGTGGGCCTTCTTACCCCTAAGTTTAATATTAAGCTTTTCCTTTGAGAAATCCTTAACCTTGAATCCACCCTGAACCTTATCTATTGGGTATGTTTCAAACTTAGGAAGATAATTACCGTTTTCACCTACAAGTTCACCTTCAATAAATACCTTAGATATATTAAAGTCTGTTAGGTTATCAAATAGTACAATGTCTCCACGAAGTCCTGGGGCAATTGCACCTCTATCGTATAGTCTGAAACATTCAGCTGCATTAAGTGTAGCCATTCTAATTGCTGTTATAGGATTAATTCCATGGTTAACGCAAATTCTTAAATGGTCATCTAAATGGCCTGTTTCAAGTATTGTTTTAGGTTGTCTATCATCTGAACATAGAAGGCAGCGTCTGCTATTCTCCTCTGTTACTCCCTTTAGTAGTGGAACAAGGTCGTGGCATGCAGAGCCTTGTCTAAGAAGAATATATAATCCTCTTTCAATTCTATTGTGCATTTCTTCAACTGTTGAGCACTCATGGTCTGTACGAATAAGGCCTGCAGCATAGGCATTTAAGTCTTTGCTAAGTAGTGATGGACTATGACCATCTATTAGCTTACCTTCATTTATAGCAACAAGTAACTTATCAAGTACTGCTTCATTTCCTGATATAACACCAGGGAAGTCCATAAACTCTCCAAGTCCTAATACATCATCATATTTAATAGGACTTTCCATATCAGAAGCTGCTATTGTTGCTCCTGCATGTTCAAATGGAGTAGCAGGAACACATGATGGAACCATAAATTTAATAGACATTTTAGTGTTTTTAGCGGCGCTTCTCATATAGTTTAGCCCTTCAAGGCCACATACATTAACAAGTTCATGTGGGTCAGCTATTATTGTTGTTCCTCCATGTGGGACTAGTAGATTTCCAAGTTCCTCAGGTGACACATATGCTGATTCTATATGGATATGACTATCTATAAATCCAGGTGATGCATATTGACCATTAGCGTCATATTCAGTAAGTCCCTCATATGATCCGATACCTGCTATCTTATTATCTGATAGGGCAATATCTCCCTCGATTATCTTTCCAGAATAAACATCTACAACCTTACAGTTTTTAATAACTGTGTCGGCTTTTTTTCTTCCTGCGGCTATATCGATTAACTTTTTAAGTTCTTTATTATTCATAATAAAATCCCCTTTCAATGCAATTTTGGGTATATAATTCACCACCTAAGTAATAGGTGGTGAATCACATACTTTATTGTTCAAATTTTACTTAGCGTTAAGTTTTAGGATTGGGTCAAACGTTGTTAAGTTGACACAATCTACAGGCCCAACGTCTGTAATTGCATAATCAGGAATTGCAGTTATAGGTAGGAAGAACATGTACATAAGTGGCTCAGGAAGTGTACATCCAAGAGCTCTTGATGCATCCTTAAGCTGAATTTCTCTTTCCATAACATCAGTTGGTTCAAGGTCGCTTACTATACCTCCAACTGGTAGTGGTAGGAAGTCTACAACCTTGCCGTGGTTAACAACAACTTGTCCACCACCGTTTTCGATAAGGTAGTTAGCTGCAACCATCATATCCTCAGCACTTGTTCCCATAACAACTAGATTGTTATCATCTGGAGCAGCTGATGATGCCATTGCACCTGACTTAAGCTTCCATCCTGAGCAGAATGCTAGAGACTTGTTACCGTTTCTACCAAAACGCTCAATTACTGAAACCATAGCAACGTCTTGCTCAATATCTGGCATAACTATATGGTTAACTACATTTAATGTAGCGTCTTTTCTCTTTCTAACAAATGGCGCCTTAACATCCATTGATAGAACATCAGCAGTACCATTTTCAATATCAACTCTATATTCAAAGTCTGACTTAGTAGTTAGTTCACACTTAAGCTTACCAACAAGTACTTCACTTCTTTCAGGTGCTTCAAGCTTGTAGTTTAGGCTATAGTCTTCAGCAACAACCGTGCCTTCAACCATAACTGATCTAACGTGGAACTGAGTTAAATCCTCTATAAACAGTATGTCAGCCATTTTTCCTGGTGTAATTGAACCTATCTTATCATCAAGTCTATATGCTTCAGCACTATTAATTGTAGCCATTTGAATAGCTGTTATAGGGGCAACCCCTGCTCTTATAGCCATTCTTACAACTCTATCTAGGTGACCTTCTTCGATAACACCTGTAGCAGTAACATCATCTGTACAGAAACTTACTCTTCTAGCAAGAGATGGGTTAACCTCTGTTACCGCTCTTATATTTTCTTCCATGAATCTTGTAATAGTAGATTCTCTCATTAGCATGTGCATACCATTTCTCATCTTTTCTATTACTTCTTCATGTGAGTAACTTTCATGGTCTAGTCTAACCCCTGAGCAAAGGTAACCATTAAGGTCCTTACCTCTTGCCATAGGTGCACATCCGAATATAGGTAATCTATTTTCATGTGCATAAGCGATTGCTCCAAGTGTATCTGGATCTTCTTCCATTACTGCTTCACGAACAACCTCCCATACACCATTACATTCATTCCATTGTTGAACTTCTTTATGAACTTCTGGTGTAAAATTAAAAGAAACTGTAGATTTTGGGAAAGTGTATGGAGTCTTATATGGGGCACCCCAGAAAACCTTAAGTGGTGAAGCGTCTGCTTCTTTTAGTACTTCCTTTAAGCCTTCAAGCCCTGAAACAGAAATGTATTCATCAAGTCCTGAAATCATACTTGTTGTTCCGTGTGGAACTACAGCCTTTGAATAACTTGTAATACTTAGCTTGCTACACTCGCTATGGATGTGTCCATCAATAAGACCAGGACATAGGTAACGGTCAGTAGCATCAATAATTTCTGTTTTCTCATCAATGTAATCCTTAACATCTCCAACTGCAACAATTGTATCTTCATAGATAGCAATGTCAGCAGGGTAAACCTCATTAGTCATAACGTTAACTAGTTTACCGTTTTGAATTACAGTGGTTGCTGGAATAACTCCTCTACCAGCTCTGATTAGTGTTTTTAAGTTGTCAACAGTGTTCTTTTTCATAGTAAAACCTCCAAAATAGCGTATAGGTCGGCAATGAGTGCATAAATCAGGTTTCCCGTCCTGCGTCCTATCGTAATATGGAATTTTAAAAGAGAACTAATATTTAGAAATCCATAGCTTAAAAAAATATAGAGAAAGGGGTGTATTCATAGAGGGGATTAGGTTTCCCGTCCTATGAATACACCCCATTACAACGGCATATTCTTTAAAGAAATTAATACGTACAGTGAGAGGGTACAGTGTTCTCAATGCCTTAATATTAATTTAGAATTTTCTAAATATTAAGTTAACTCAATGATACAACCATATGTTTTTACTGTCAATAAGTTTTCAGAAAATTTAATATAGTTTATAATTTTTTAAAATTTATTATAAAAATTATGGTAATACTAATAGAATAAGTCAAGAGGAATTGATAGGTTAATAAGGGTAATTTTGAAGTGTATAATTAATATAAAATATATAGGTTTATTTTTGTTAATTATTTGATATAATATTAATAAGAAATGCAGATAATAAAAAGAAGAGTGCAGCTAACACTCTTCTTAATACAACTATAGTTGCTATGGCAACTGATATCACTATATTTTATATTGAAATAGTAGCGTCCAATTGCGAGGTGGGGCTACTATTTTTTTGAGATTTTTTCTATAAGTAACACTATAAATGTTAATAGTGCAATTAAGAATATACCTGCTGTAAATAGTAACATTAAAATATCGTTACTCATATGTATCACCTCCCTTCATAAAGAAAGGTAAGTGATATCAGTAGCCCACATTCAACTATTAAGTTGTACTATAAAAGTATAGCACAGCTTATTTTTGAATACTATTATTAAAGTATATGAAGGGTAAGAGAGAGTTGGATAGTATACAAGAGAAAATTAAAAGAATAAGTATTAGAGGCTTTAATGATTTTAATAATGAGCTTTTTGGTAAAGGATATAATTTAATATTTAATAATGAAGAAGAGTTTGTTTTAGAGATTTCTAAGGTTTTTCCTGTTAATATAAAGGTTTTAAAATATATTTATAATGATCTTTCCTTAGGGGAGGTTAAGTATAAGGTTTATGATATAGATGAACTTTTTAGTTATATTAGTTCTATTTTAGAGTTTGAAAAGAGTCACAAGGGTCTGTGGAACAAGGTTAATCATATACAAAGACTTGCTATTCATAGGGTTGAGTATGATAGGGTAATGGGTATTCAAGAGGATGTTTCACATATTCTTAATGTAGTAGAAGCCTTATCAGAGAATATATCAAGTACTATTAATGAAGAGGATAAGCTTAGTCTAAAAGAGATAGAAGATGAACTAGATAGGGACTACCTGTTTACTAAGGACATTGAGCTTTTAAAGAAAATACTAACTTTAAGTTCAAGTAAAGTAAGTAGGGAGTATAATAGTGAAAACTTAGTTAACACAGTAATAATTAATATGCCAGATAACATAAGTTTAGATTATGTAAAGCCTATTAAGGGTAGTGTATTACACCAAGAATATGTATATACTAATCTTCCAAGGATTAATAGATTAATAAGAAACCTAGATAAGTATATAACTAATGTAGGTAATGGGATGCATCAAATTAACCAAAGTAGAGCCCTACAGGACACTATAAACATAGCTGCTGCAACATATAATGGACATGAATTTAAAAGCATTAGTGGAAGTAATGAAATAGAAGGTTACTGTATGTCTCCTAAGATTAATAAGGGTGTATTCATAAGTAGAAAGGTTAATAAACTTGGAAAGTTAGGCATTGGATACAATAGAATAAATGATAGTGAAAAGAAAATATTAGAACATATAGATAGTGAGATAGGTCTTGGGAATCTTAATGATTCAGGGGAAATTACATTATACACTAAGTGGAAGCCATGTAAAAGTTGCTATTATGTAATGCATCAATTTATGGAGAAACACCCTAATATTAGAATTAAGGTGAATTACCATAGACAGTACGGTGAAAAGGACTAGAGAATGTTCTTAACACGAACAACAATATTACCCTCAAGCATAACCTTGATTCCATGTGGATGGTTTGGAGAGTTTGTAAGTATTTTAATTACAACACCCTCAGTTAGCTTGCCAGAGCGTTGGTCTTGCTTCTGAACTCCTTGAACCCTTGAGCCGATTTGTATATTTGATCTTATAGTTCCATTCATAATAGTTCTCCTATATATTTATATTATAATTTGGTCAGTATTAATTATTGATAATATATCCTTAAAGGATTAAAGTGTCAAATTATATTTAGACATATGGTGTTTGTAGATTTTACAATAAACCTTATCATTTAGACTTAAATGATAAGGTTTATTGCATTTTAAATATAATAAAAAGTAATTAAATATACTCATTTAGAGTTAAATGAGTATATTTATGATAAAATGATAATAATAAAGAGAGTAAGTAGATTAAGGAGGGGAAAGTATGATTTCATTTCAAAATAATAAGCTGTCTAATATAGCCTTGCCTATGAATATAGTTAGAATGTTAACTGTAATAAATGAATATAAAGGTAAGCAAGACTTATATATAAAACAATCACCTCAGGTACTTAAAACACTTAAAGAAGTAGCAGTAATACAGAGTGCAGAGTCATCTAATAGAATAGAAGGAATATATACATCAAATAAAAGACTTAAAGAGATAATGGACAATAAAATAGAGCCAAGGGATAGAAGTGAAAGTGAAATTGCAGGATATAGGGATGTATTAAGTACAATTCATAGTGATTTCGAAGCTATTCCAATTAGATCATCAGTATTATTACAACTACATAGGGATTTGTATAAGTTTTCATCAGCAAAGGGTGGAGTATACAAAAACTCTAACAATGTTATCGAAGAAATACTGCCAAGTGTAGAAATATATATAAGGTTTAAGCCAGTTGATGCATTCGAAACCCCAGGATATATGGAGGAGCTTTGTAATTTATATAACAAAAATATAAATAATGAAGATGTGGAGCCTTTAGTGTTGATTGGTGCTTTT
Organism: Clostridium sp.; assembly: GCF_036639235.1. Classification (GTDB taxonomy): domain Bacteria; phylum Bacillota; class Clostridia; order Clostridiales; family Caloramatoraceae; genus Clostridium_AB. Next base: position 20,524 of record NZ_JAVWJB010000022.1, on the reverse strand, counting down.
ATTTTGGATTTTCTATGTATTCATCCCTTTAATGATGGGAATGGTAGAATGTCTAGATTAATAACATTACTTCTTTTATATCAAGCTGGGTTTGAGGTAGGTAGATTTATAAGTTTAGAGAAGATTATTGAGGATAGTAAGGACACCTATTATGAATCACTTAATAAATCATCAATGCTTTGGCATGATGGAAAGAATAATTTTTTAATATGGCTTGAGTATTTCCTTGGTGTTATCATAAGAGCTTACAAAGAACTAGAAGAAAGAGTAGGATGTATTGAGTCCACTAGGGGAAGTAAGGGAAATAGGGTAGAAGCTACAATAGAAGGCAAGCTTGGATTTTTCACTAAATCAGATATTAGAAATATATGTCCTGATGTTGGAGATGCAACAATTAATAGGGTTTTTGATAAGCTTAAGTCACAGGGTAAAATAGAACCTACAGGCAAGGGAAGAAATACAAGGTGGAAGAAAATATAATAAATAAACCTTATCATTTATAGTTAAATGATAAGGTTTATTGTGTTTAGTTATAAATTACTTATTAAGGATAACTTCTTTAGTAAAGTTATTATTATCCTTAATAATTATTTTAAGGCTATCTATTTCGTCAAATATAGTAGCAGGGAATGTTTGTGTTATATAGGTTGTGTTATCATCTCTAAGTTCTTGTAGAGCATAGTTAGTTGGAGTATATATATTCTGCTTATTATCAACTAATTTAATTGATTTAAACTTTTTATATAATTCATCATTTTTAGCTTCAGCTTCATTTTTAAATGTATAGGTAATATCTATTCCTGTAGGAAGCATTTTTGCAGAGACTATAGTAATATAGTCCTTATTGTTACTTTGGGTAAATTCTATAGGCTTAGTATTATTAAATTTCTTATCAATAGCAACCTTAAACTCCCATGGACCAGAAATATCAGCTATTAGTTTAAGCCCTGCCTTAGCCATATTATTTTTGTCACCCTCACTTACCTCTGGTAATTTAAAGGATTCTACATTGTTTGAAACTGAAGTTAAAATATCTAGTGAAGATATTGAAACATCAATATTATCTAAATTATTAAGGTTTTTTATATTATCCTGTGAATTATTAGGGTTAAAGGTTGAAACGCTGTTAATAATAATTTCCTGGGTTTCATTATTAACACTATAGTTATAGTTAGTACTAGATAACATAGATTCTAGGATACCCCCTGTATAAGTAAGATTAGGTTTAATGTAAACTATTTCTTTAAATAATTTACTATCTTGAACCTTTATGGAGAAAGTAGTGCAGATTCTATTTGAATCCTTAACTATATTCATAAGCTTAATGTCTACACCGTTTTTACTAACTACCTTACTGTTAACATTTTGAACATGTCCCTTGTTAACTGCCTTTTCATAGCCATAATCTTTGTTAAGATTAAGGTAATTCTTAATAGAGGCTAGAGCGTTATCACCAAAGGCTATCCCTCCTAGAACTGTAAGGGTAACTAATGCTGCAGTTAAACCTGTTTTCCATGATGGTTTTCTTCTCTTATTCTTATTTGATTTAATAGCATTAAAAGCCAGCTCCTTCTTATCTAGAATACTCTTAGGTATATTAACTTCCTTGTTAAGAATATTATCCATGTCTTTATCAAAATTATTATTCATAATTAATACCTCCATATGACTTTTCATTAAGGTAAAGGTCTTTAAGTATAGAGCGACTACGGCTTAATCGACTTTTTATAGTACCTTCTTTTTCGTTAAGTATTTGGGAAATCTCCTTAGTTGTAAATTTATTAACATAGTATAGAACAATTACAGTTCTATAGTCTGGTGATAGACAGTTTAATAGATTATCAAAGTCTAAACATTGTTCAAGATCCATGCTGTATGTTAGATTTGTATCTTCAATTAAATTGTAATCTTCTATATAAACTATTTTTCTATCTTTAACAATGTCATTACATTTGTTAATAAGTATTTTTATTAGCCAAGTATTAAAGTACTTAGGCTCTTTTACTTTTGAAATGTTTGAGTAGGCTGCAATAATAGTTTCTTGAATTGCATCACCTATGGCATCTTCATCATTAAGACGGCTTTTAGCCACCTTATAAATCTTAGTCATAAGACCATCTATAAGCTTGAAAAAGGATTCTTCATCACCTTTAATAGCTTTTTTAATTAATAGTTCCACTGTAATCCTCCTAAAATATGCCGGCATATATGTAAGTGTTTAATTACCTTACACCTATTAGACGTTAAAAGTATATAAAATGGTTGCATAAATTTAGTTTAATATAATTGTTATAATTTGTATTCAAATATAGTATCACTAATATTATATTGACATATAATATTATACGACGTATAGTATTGGTTAAGATATACTATAAAAGATAAATAATTATTTACATGGAGGTGGGAAGGTGGCATTTCAATTAGGAGCAGCACTACTTGATGCTTGTGTTTTAGCTGTTTTATCTAGGGGGGACACCTATGGATATGTGCTAACTCAACAGGTTAGAGAGATTATGAATATATCAGAATCCACTTTATATCCAGTTCTTAGAAGACTACAAAAGGACGAGTGTTTAACTACATATGACATGGCATTTCAAGGTAGAAATAGACGTTATTATCAGATTACAGACTTAGGTAGGAATAAGCTTTCAGAATATCTAGGTGAGTGGGATGAGTATAAGGTTAACGTAGATAGAGTTTTAAAGGGGGAGGAGAACTAGGTGAACAAAAAGCAGTTTATAAGTGATTTAGATAATAGACTTAAAAGATTACCTAAGGAAGAGAAAAGTAATGCTATACAATATTATGAAGAATACTTTGAAGAAGCAGGGTTTGATGATTATTACAATGTTTTATTAGAAGTAGACCATCCAGCTGATATAGCACCACAGCTTCTAGCAGAATATGCTCTTAAGGATGAAGAGGATGCTGGAACTAAAAAGAAAAAGGGACTATCATCTGTTTGGTTCATTGTATTAGCTATTCTTGCAGCCCCTATTGGACTTCCCTTAGCAGTTGCTGTAGTAGCAATTATATTTGCTATTTTAACTGTTATAGGAGCTGTTATATTTGCATTTTCAGCAGTAACAATATCATTAGTAGGTTCAGGAATTTTCACAATAATTATAGGAATAATAACTGCAACAACAGACTTTGCAACAACTCTTTTCTTTGTTGGGGCAGGACTAATGACCATTGGATTAGGAACTTTATTTGGATTAGTGGTTTGGACTCTAGCACCTAAGGCTGTAGGGATTGTGTCTTCAGCAGCTAAGAAAATATTAATTAGGTTTAATAAAAAGAATAGTCAAGGGGTTGAGAAATAGTGTCTACAAAAAAGAAGATTTTAATAGGTGCCTTATCAATACTTGTAGCAGGAGGAATACTTGCATTAGTAGGGTATAGCATGGGGGCAAAGATTAGTGTAAATAATAGTTTTTTCGGTATTAGAATTAACCATAGTGGAGATGCTGATGAATTAGCAAAGGAAAAGGGAATTGTTAAAAGCATTAAGGAATTAGGCAGGTTTACTAATATTAATATTTATGGTCAAACAGGTGACATAGTAGTGAAGTCTGGGGATAAGGGGAAAATAGAATATTATTACAATCCAGAATACAGCAAAATAGAATATAGTTTAAATGAGAACAAGCTAGAAGTTAATCAGAAAAATCTAACCAATAGTAGCTCTAGGAAAAATAAAAACTATATATGTATTACTATCCCAAGGGGAGTTAGCTTAGATGAGGTTGAGGTTAAACTAGATACTGGGGAGGTTAATATAACCGACTTAAATACAAATGAATTTGAGGCTAAGGTTGTAACTGGAGGACTAATAGCTAAGAATATAAATACTAAAAGTGGTGATTTAAGTGTTACAACAGGGGAGATAATTACGGATAATTTTAACTCTGAGGAACTTGAATCAAGAATGATAACAGGAACTACGATTATTAAGGGAAAATTACTTGGAAAAACTGATATAAGCGTTACAACAGGAGAAGCTATAATTGAGACTAGGGAAAGCTTTGATAAGTATGGATATAAGTTTACTTCATTAATAGGAGATGTTAAGCTAAGTAATGGAATTATGGGTAAAAACATTGAAGACCAGGGTAAGTATCCAAACTTTATAAAAGCAAAGGTAACAACAGGATCACTTGATGTTAAATTTAATGACTAATGAAGAAGTAAATGATTATTTTAGAGTAAAATATAGATAAAGTACTAAGTATAGACTATGGAGCAGCTCCATAGTCTATACTTATATATGAGGTGATAAATTTGAAGTTATCAATAGGTGAAGTTAGTAAGTTATGTGGTATAACACCTGATACACTTAGGCATTATGATAAAATTGGGCTTTTAAGGCCTGATGTTAATGAATCAAATGGATATAGATATTATTCATATGAACATTTAGACCTTTTAAGTTTAATTCTTTGGACTAAGGATTTAGGAATTTCCCTTGGGGAGATTAGAGAATTTATAGATCGTGAAAATATAGATGAATATAGTAATTTGATTACCCATCAGCAAAACCTTCTTAAGGAGAAGTTTAAGGCTCTTAAGGTTATAGAAGAAAAACTTAATGCAACTAAGGAAACACTTGATGAAATCAAGGATTTTAATGATAGTGATATAGATAAGAACATTAATTTAAGTGAAGCTAAGTTTACATTCTACGGTATAAGTATAAAAAATGTTATTGAAAACAATAGCTATAGGGAATATGTAAATAAGGCTCAGCACAATGTTACAGATTTAAAAGATGGTGGAGTTTATTATCAATGTAATTTTAAGAAGGGAAAAATGGTTTTTAAGGATGATAGCTATATATTTATTAAGGGGACACCTGAAAATGAAGAAATAGTTAGAGAATACTTTATAAATAAGGGATATGAAACCATTAAAAGAGAGGTTCAAGGTAAGGTGGCATGGCTTAACTTCTATGGTAATGAGGAGGAACTTGATGATTATATCAATAAAAGCATTAATGAATTAACATCTAGGGGTAAGGTATTAAGTGAGGATTTTTACATCAATTATATTCTTTGTCTACCTAGTAAAAATGGTGCTAGTAAATACTATGTAGAAGTAATGTTTATTTTAAAATAGTATTGACCTTGGAGTAACTCTAACCTCTACAATGTGTATTACAGGTAAAAGGAGGTTGAGTAATGACATTATTTAAAAATAAGGTGTTTTTAACTATAATTGCAACAGATATAATTCAACAAATGGCTATATGGATTAGAAATTTAGCTATAATGTTCTTTGTTATGGATGTTACAAACGGAGATCCTCTAGCTATATCAACCTTAAATGTTATAGAATATGTTCCAATGTTTCTACTTACATTTATAGGTGGAATGATTGCAGATAGATATAACCCTAAAAGGATTATGTTACTTGGAGATTCTCTAAGTTTTATATCTTTTGTTATTTTAGGATTCTTTATTTCAAAGGATCATGTATATTTAATATTTATAGCCGTATTAGTATCAGCTATAATAACCCAGTTTTCAATGCCAGCTTCCCAAAAATATTTTAAGGAATATGTAGAGGAGAAGGATGTTGAAACAGCAATAGGAATAGCCCAAATGCTTGGCTCACTATTCTTTGTTATAGGACCTTTCCTAGGATCTTTTTTCTATTTTAATTTTGGAATAGATAAGACTTTAATTATAATATCAGCATTGTTTGTTATATCAATATTATTAATTCTAACACTACCTAACAAGAAGTTTCCTGTTATAGAAAATAGGGGATATTTTAATGATATTAAGCTTACATTTAGATATCTTAAGAAAAAGCCTCAGCTATACACACTTATAAAGGTGTTTTTCATAGTTTCATTTTCTATTGGAATAGCAAATAACCTTGATATATTCCTTGTAACTAGAAGGCTTGGATTAAGTGAAGAATTTTATCAGTTTTTCTCTGGAGTTGCAGGAATTGGTGTAGTTGTTGGAGGAGCACTTTATTTATGGTTATCAAAATACTTTAAAACTATGAAAATAGTATATGTTATGCTATGTATATTTGCAGTAACAGTATTTATTGAAGGGTATTCAACAATACCTACATTAACCATAATTCTTCAATTTATAGATAATGTAATTGGGGGACTTTTAAGTGGGTTTATAATGGCTTATATAACCAAGGCTACAGATCAGGAATATCTAGGTAAGGTTAATGGATTAACATCAACACTTATGTATATGGGTATGATGGGTGGAATAGTGTCTTCAGGATTTATTATGAAGGAGTATTCTATTGTAGCTGCATTTGGGGTTGCGAGTATAGCCTTTATAATAGCATCTATTGTTTCCTTTGTAGGATTTAGGGCTCAAAAAAGAGATGTTTCAAATATGTAATATAGTAGGGTAGTACAAATTTTTGTATTACCCTATTCTTATTTTGGAATATAATAGAATTAGTATTAAGGAAAAGATAAAAAGTAAAGGAGGGAATAGACCTTGGAGGTTATTAATATTACAAACTTAACTAAGGATTATGGAAATAGTCGAGGTGTTTTTAATGTTTCATTTAGTGTTAACAAAGGGGAGATTTTAGGATTTCTAGGACCTAATGGAGCAGGTAAGACAACAGCTATACGTCATTTAATGGGGTTTATTAAACCAGATAGTGGAAGTGTTAGTATTAACGGAATGGACTGTTTTAAGGATGCACATAGGGTTCAAGAGGGACTTGGATACTTACCTGGAGAAATAGCATTTATGGATGATATGACAGGAGACGAGTTTATTAGGTTTGTTGGAGAAATGAAGGGTTTAAGTGACTTTTCATATGCAGAGGAGCTTAAAGAGTTTTTTGAAATTGACCCTAGAGGTAAGATAAAGAAGATGTCTAAGGGAATGAAACAAAAGATAGGAATTATATGTGCTTTTATGGGGGACCCTGATATTCTTATTCTTGATGAGCCAACAAGTGGACTAGACCCTTTAATGCAAAATAAGTTTGTAGAACTTGTTTTAGATGCAAGGGACAGGGGGAAGACCATACTTATGTCATCCCATATATTTGAGGAAATTGAGCACACCTGTGATAGGGTGGTTATTATTAAAGAGGGGAATATTATAGCAGTTGAAAATATGGAGGATATTAAAAAGACTAAGAATAGAGTCTTTAATATTATCTTTGAAAGTGAAGAAGAGGCTATAGAGTTTAGTAAGGAATATGAAGGTGCAGCTGTTAAGAAGAATAATGTGAGAATAAGCATTTCTAGTGATGTGGATAGATTTATTAAGAGTCTTTCAAGGTATGCTGTTCGAGATATAAACATTCAATCACAGTCATTAGAAGAATTGTTCCTACATTATTATGGAGGTGGCAAGTAATTATGAATATGACGCTTTTTAAAAGGGAGATTAAGTCTAACTATAAAATGCTCCTAATATTCTTAGCTATTGTAACAATGTATTCAACCATGATTGTTGCAATGTTTGATCCAAAGCTTGGAGAAAGCTTAGATATGATGGCACAAAGTATGCCACAATTATTTTCTGCCTTTGGTATGGCGAAACCTGCTACAACATTAATAGGATTTATCTCTAGCTACCTATATGGATTTATATTAATTGTTATACCTCTGATTTTTATTATTATATTATGTAATAAACTTATAGCTAGATATGTTGATAAAGGGTCAATGGCATACCTAATTGCAACTCCAAATAAGCGTAGAAATATAGTTGTAACCCAGGCTGCAGTTTCTATGATAAGTATATTTTGTATTGTTTTATATGCAGCTCTAATCTGTATAACAACGGGGGAAATCATGTTCCCAGGAGAAATGGATATATTAAAGTTTATACTAATAAACATAGGATTATATGGACTATTATTTTTCTTTGGAGGAGTGTGTTTTCTATCTTCATGTGTATTTAATGACTCAAGACTATCAAGTGGTGTAGGAGGAGGAATATGTGTATTCTTTGTTTTACTTCAAATGATATCCCAAGTAGGCGATAAATTTGAGTTTTTAAAATATATTACTCCTTTAACATTATTCCAGCCTGATAAGTTAGCACTAGGAGAAGGAAGTGCTATAGGTATGGTTTCTATTCTTTATGGAACTGGACTAGCTTTATATATTATTGGAATAGGAGTATTTACTAAAAAGGATCTTTCGTTATAAATTATTTAAGCCATAATATGTGAGGCAATATAAACTTCATATACTATGGCTTTTATTTTTAAATAGAGTATATCAATAGTGAAAATTATAATAATAGTTAAAAATAATATTTACATACATAAATGTAAAAAAATACTAAAATTATACGATAAGTAAAAGAAGAAAGGAGTGATAAAATGATAAAAGATATTAAAAGGAATTTTAAAATTATTATTTTGCTTATGTGTATTTGCTTATTTTTTGTAGGAATAGATGCAACTAAAGCAGCAGAAGTAGTAGAGGCATCTTATAATGTTCAGACCACAAGTATTGAAAAGCATTTAGAGGAGAATTCTCTAAAAGTTAAAAATTTAGCTGATAGTAAAGCTAGTAAGGAAATAAAAAGTATTAAACTAACAAGGTCACAAGTAATGATAAGTAGTCCAGTTTTATATGAGAATGAGTCTTTAACGGCACAGGATCCAAGTGACTTTAGGTTTTTTGATGTTACTAGTAATAGAACTATGGTAATGAATATGACTTCAACAAACCCTAATTATGTGGCACAATTAGGAATTGTTGACTGGCAAAATGGTACATTTACAGGTACAAATGTATATGTATTTTCAGGACAAGAAATTAAATTAAATAATTTGCCAGCAGGTAGTTATGGAATAAGAATATTTTCCAATAACAATACAGTAGGACAAAGCTATACTATAAGAATGAACGCTTTAAATCCAGGTGGAGATGGTTCTACTATTATACAAAAATCAAGTTCTTTAAGATATATTGTAATGCAATATATAAATAAGGATATATTTGCAAATGGTAAGTTTGTTGCTAACTTAAGTAGAAGTAATCCAGAATTAAAGTGGACAAGAGAATTCTATTTCCCAACAGGTGGAGGATATACAAGTCGTAAACATGATATAGATGAAGCTAGGGTAAAGTCAGTATCAGCACCTGTTTCATATAAGTCATCATATGCAAGTTCTAATAATGCTATTTTAGTATACCTAGAAAGGGATACACTATTTACTTATTTTGAGTCAGCCTACCAATCAGGAGTAAGTACAGCATATTATAACTCGTTTATTGATACATTAGGTAAGAAAACGCCAAGACGTTTAGATGTTGATGATATGACAAATAATGGGGACCATATACTTGTAGTTGATTTAGATTCTGGTAAGCCTATAGACTTTTTCAGTGTTTTAAATTACTACTATGCAAGTGGAGTTGAACCAATACCTACGATAAACTTCTTAAACTAGAACTATAATTTTATATAGGGGGAGAGGGCTTGGTAATTAATGTAGAAACCACAAATAGGATATATGATTCTAGCTTTAAGGTAGAAAAGAGTGAGGCTTTAAGTAAGAGTCAGCCTATGAAGGAAATTGAATATGACCCGAAAGGTATGTCATCATATGAACAAACAGTTATTCGTAATCAAGTTAACTGTGGAGTAATTGACTTAAAGACTAATGAGTTCATTAATAATGTAGAGAAAAATGGTATAAGCAAAGATATTAACTGGGGCTCTTTAAAACTGGACTTATATAATATTAATCCAGGAGGGTTAGAGGGTAATAACTTTAACAAAAACATAGAGTTTCTATCATCTAAGTATGTTGTTTTAAAGGAGCAGATAAACAGGGACTTTAAAGGTGATGAACTAATGGTTCAAATGGAAAAGTTGGATAGTTTATTTGAGGGCGCAGTTGAAAGACTATCAAACTCTATAGCAGATCAGGTTGGAGCATTCTTTGATAAGAATGGATCAAGTGGAGATAGAGACAAGGTATATACTAGTGTTAAGGCAATATATAGTGCTGAAGTAGATGGTTTTTCAAGATATATAAGTAATAACAGTGATTATGCTAATATACAAAACACTAAGGATAAGTGGCTTGAAAGAGATAGTTACTATATGGCATCAAAGCTAAGGGAATCCTGTAATCAGCCTAATGTAGAAGAGGTTAAAGGTAGCTATAGTAAGAGTGAAGTTTCACTTATGGCAACATTTGTAGACACTCTTAAAAAGGGAGTATCTAATGGTTCTGGGTTTGCACCTAGTGAAGAGTCAATTGGACTTCAGATGGGCCTAGCATCAATTAAAACATCTATATTACTTGAAAGTAATAATCTAAGCAAAGATATAACTAGTAAAATTAAACTAGCTCAAAGTAATTATTTTAATAGTGTTTTAGATGAATATGATAAAAGATACGAAGAAGCTAAAAAAATGCCAGGAAGCTTAAAGGAATACTCAAAGGTGAATAGGGAAGCTGTGTACAATGTGAGTAAGTTTATTATAGACAAGTATTCTACTAACAATGATGTAGTATCAGTAATGGTTCAGGGAATAGACTATGCTACCCAGCAATATAACCTTAAAAGGGAAAACCCATTATATAATCACCTTAACAAATACAAATACTGTGAAGAGTTTTTTAGGGATATGAACTTAACAGGAGTAGACAGATTTAATAGACCAATAGGAACAAAGGATGAAATTATTAATCAATGGAACAGGTTTATATCTGAACCTAATGTTAAAAATAAATATATCATAAAAGAAAATACTATTAATCAATTAAGATAAGAATTAAAGCTACCTCAAAAAGGTAGCTTTTGTTTTAGTTAGTATATGTATTGTGGTGAAATTTGTTATAAAGTAGGTCCTCGTCAGTGTAGGCCTTTTTTGTTTCATCAGGATATCCAACTGTAATAATAGCTTCTACAGCATAGTTATCTGGAATGTTTAAAAGGTTTCTAACATAATCTTCAGAGGAAATATCTTCACTATGATTTCTCTCTCTAATCTGTACCCAGCATGAGCCAAGGTCCATTGAATGGGCAGTTAGGTGAAGAATAGCAGATGCAATTGAGGCATCCTCAATCCATACATCACAACATTCCCTATCTGCTATAACAACAAAGCAAAGGGGAGCAAGCTCTACAAATTTGCTTCCATGTTCCTTTGATTTTGCAAGGTCCTTAATTAGGCTAGGCTCTGTAACAGTTATAAACTCCCATGGTCTTTTACTTCTAGATGATGGAGAAAGTAGGGCTGCCTTAATTAGTGTATCTATTTTCTCCTGTTCAATAGGCTTATCCCTATATCTTCTTATACTTCTTCTAGTTCTTAATAAATCTAACATAGAAACACTCCTTATCTTTTTAAGTAATTATAACATTTTTTTAAGTAATACATGTTTTTTATGACAGAGTGTTAACTTTGACAACAGCCTGATAATCAAAAATTAAACTTAAGAGGAACTATAAGTTCAGCATTATAGGCTCCACTTGGTTTATAATCTAGCTCGTAGTCAAATATCTGGTACGCTGCAACTGCATAATGTCTAGATGTTATAGGTACATCTCCCTCAGCAAATGCAGGGTCTACATTAGTTGCAACAATAGAGATGGTTCCAAGGTTGTTTTGATATATATCAATGGTTCTAAATTGCTGTGGAAAGTCCCTAAGGGAGGAGGTTTCTATTTGCCAGAATCCAAGCTCTGGTTTATTAGGATTTGGTGACTTAAAGGGTGTAACAGTATTCATATGCCTGTGACCTGCAAGCCACAAAATTAGGTTTGGATAGGTATGAAGCTTTTCTATTAAATCACCTTGGTTAACATAGGAGTTAAAGTACCAGCCCATTTTTTCAACACCTATAGGTACATGTGCAGCTATAATCATTAGCTGATTGTTTGCTTGTCCTTCATCAAGTTCCTTTATAAGCCAATCATAGCGTTTTTTATCAAGACTACCATTTGCATATCCACCAATATTTAAATCGCTTTCAAGCTGAGTATTATCTAATACTATTACTTTTAGGGGAAGGTTAGGTTTTGGATTAAAGCTATAGCAAGCAAAATTATTATTAATATTCTCCTCAGTAAATCCATGTCCCTTAGGGCTTGAAGAGGTATTCATAAATTCACTCATCCATTCTTTTTTTGTTAATGAACGTCTTTTAGGGTCGGAGGGGGTTGTAGGTGTAGATGAAAAGTTATTAGCATTTCCAACGCCAAATACATTACCCTCCTGGGTTTTACCATCAATACTGCCCATATAATGTGTATGACTAGTATTAATGCCTAAGGGGTTAACTACTTTAAATATATTTGAGTTAGTAAAATTATCTTTTAAAGGGAAAATTACAGGAATAACACCTTTAAAAAACTGATCATGGTTACCTATAACCTGATACCAAGGTATATTTTTATCTAATCCACAGGCCATATACATATCTTGATAATCATTATGGGGACCTTCAATAGGATCATCTTTAATTCCTGAATCAGGGTTGATGTCCCCTCCGTCTAACACATCTATATACCATCTAAGTTCATTGTATTGGGTATTATCTATAGCATCTCCTAGTGACAATAGAAAATCAAAGGGATTTTCCTTGTGTAGGCAGTTTATGGTCTGAATAGCCCCATCAAGTACATGTGTAGTATATAAGATTACAGGTGAATAGGCAGCATGATTACCTCCCATATAACCAAATAATATTGCTTGCATAGGAGATTCTTTATCGGTTATGTGTATGTCAGTAATAACTGGAAAGCTTACTAGTCTCCTGTTATTAATAATATAATTGTGATTACTATCTACAGGCAAAAGGTCTTTTCTAGTTATGTAGTGAAGACCCTTAGAATATTCATAGTTACCATACCCATATTGTTTATATTTTAAAACCTCATATGGATAGATTTTTACTTTTTCATTAGGAATTGGAACTATAGTCCTAGCATATGATGTTACTACATATGGTGAAATTTTATATCCTTGTAAATTAGAATCTTTGTTGTTACTAAAATTAAAGTGATCTCTTTCTTTGGATAGGTAATTATTATTGCAATTTTTAACTTTTAACTCTAAATAAGAACTTAAATTATTAGTAGACCTATATGGCATTACCCCTACTCCTTTTAGGTATTATTATTAATTTATGAGGAATTTTACATAGATATGCGATAGATAGTGAATAAAATAGAATAAGATAAAGTTAGTTAACATATAAATTTACATAGATTAAAAAAAGCAGACCATAGAATCATTCTGTGGTCTGCTTTTATTGAATATATACTGTTTAACTTGAATTATTATATTTTAAAGTGTTTGAATTACATCTGTTATATCTATTTTTAAAATAGCACGAATCCATTCAAATTCTGACTTCATTTTGTTAAACATTTCACCTTCAGAGAGTATTTCACCTGTTCCTGAGACTATAACACCAGTTCCCTGCATCATCTTTCCTTGAAGCTCACGGTTTGAAATAGATATTAAAACCTTAGGGTTTTTCTTTAAATTGTTTTCAGTATTCATCATGCCTGCTACAGGAATATATAGTGCAGAATCACCAACTAATCTAACGTAGCTAAGCCATGTGTTTGCTATATGTGTATTGTCATTATAACTTGTAACAATTGATACTCCAGAATCTAGTGGATGATTTAAAATTTCTCTAAGCTTTTGTGTATTCATAAAATACCTCCAATTAAATATATTATAGATAAGTGATATCTACAATATTTATAATAATATTTAAAATGCTTAGTGTCAATATTGAAATAAATGGTATTATATATGGTATTATGTTATTCAAAAAAATTTTTTTATAGTATAATTAATAATGTTTTAATTAATAAATTACATTAAAGGAGATTTAATATGCAATTTAGCGTAGGTGTAGAATATAGTTTGCATTGCCTTCTTTATTTAGTTAGTCAGCCATCAGGTGAATCAATAGCTATTAAGGACTTAGCAAGATTCCAAGGAATATCAGAATCTTATTTATCTAAGGCGTTTACGAAATTAAGTAAGGCAGGCATTATAAGGTCAACTCCTGGGGTAAAAGGGGGATATGAACTTGCAAAGAACCCTGAGGATATAAGTTTTTGGGATGTTATAGTAGCAATTGAAGGGTCATCATATCTTTTCCAATGTACAGGAATTTTAAGAAATATAATAATATATGAACCAAGGGATGATTCAAGAGATTGTCCATGTTTGATTAAAAATATTATGCATGAGGCAGAAGAAAAAATGAGAGAGCACTTAAAAAATCAGTCTCTAAGTGATTTATATACATCAGTTCAAGGAGTTACTACTAAAAAATATCAGGAAGATCTTAAGGATTGGTTTATAAAGGCTAGAGAAACTAGAAAATAACATATATATGTGAAAAGTTAAATATAGAATAAATTTCAAGTTGTATTTCTAATGTTTATTATATGAAGTATGACCATAAAAGCCGAACACATGGTATAGGATCTATGGGTTTGGCTTTTTTTACTTTGTGGGGTGATTAATATGATTATATAATATTATGTGCTTACAAAAAATATAATTTAAAGGTGTTGACTAGTAAATTTAATTATGGTATATATTAATTAAGATTTAGCACTCACTAATAAAGAGTGCTAACAAAATAAAATATATTAAATTAAAAGGAGTGGTTGATCATGGCAGGAATGATTTCATTTAGAAGAGGTAACGGTTTAATGAATACTGGATTTGGAGACTTCCATAGTATGTTTGACGACTTTTTTGCAGATAGTTTTCAACTAGGAAGAAGTTTAAAAGTCGATACTTTTAAGTTAGACATACAAGATACAGATAATAAATATATTGTGGAAGCAGAGATGCCAGGAGTTGATAAGAGCAAGGTTCAGTTATCATTAAATAACGAAACGCTTAATATTTCAGTTTATAATGAAGAAGAAAGCGAAGAGGGTAAGGATAACAAGAAGTATATCCACAGAGAAAGAACAATGACTTCAATGACAAGAAAGATATACCTACCAAACTCAGAGGGGGAAGGTATTAAGGCTAAAATGGAGAATGGAATACTTCAGATAACAGTACCTAAGAAGATTAACAATTCTAAGAATATAGAAATAGAATAATATAACAGGGATAGCTAGAAAGTTGAAACTAGCTATCCCTTAACTTTATAGTTTTAAAACTATAAGGACAGTATTTTAAATACAATTATTATATATTAAAACTGATTTATAAGAGTATGGAACTGAAATTTCCAGGTATAATAGAGATGTTGGGTTTAAATAATGACTAAATTTAAATAAAGACTATTTATTCAATTTATTGGAATATATTTAGGTATATTTATGGACTTTTATTCATTTTCATTATGAATTTAACAAATTTACTGTAAAACCTGTTATTAAAGGGGAATTTAGTTTACTAAACTATCTAGGAGTGTTAATATTAAAGGAGTCAATAAATTTAAAAATGTAAAGTAATGAGGAGAATGTAGTATGTTTAATAAAGGTGATTTAATTATCTACTCATCTCATGGTATTTGTTGCATTGATAGTATTTGTGATATTGATGTTTTAGGTGAGTCGAAGAAGTACTATATACTACATCCTATTGAAAATGCTAAGCTAAAGATAAGTATACCTGTGGATAGTAAAAAGGTTTTAATGAAAGAATTAGTTACAGAAAGTGAAGCTAAAGATATTTTTGAAAGTTTCTCAGGAGATGGGATAGAATGGATTGAAGCTTCAAGTTATAGAAACAAGGTTTATTCTGATATACTGAAAAACGGCGGAAGAGATCAGATTAGTGGATTACTTAATACCCTTCTTAGAAGAGAACAAGTTGCTATAAGTGACGGTAAGGTATTCAATGAAAGGGATAGTAAATTAATCAAATCAATTAAGAGCGTGCTATTTAAAGAAATGGCTTTAGCACTTGATATTTCCTACGAACAGGTTGAACAGAAAGTTAATAATATAATGTTTTCATAAATGCCAAAGAGGTAATAGGTTTTCTATTACCTCTTTTTACTTATTCAAATGCAGCTTTTAGTACCTTTACATATTCATATGGATATTTTGAAGTATTACTTATCATAGATTCTATAATTATATTTGTATCTTTTCCCTTAAGGGAGTAGGTTTGTAAATCAAAAATATCTGATAGCATTACAATTTTAGCCTCTTTAATGATCTGCTTATCTTTAAATCTATTAGGGTATCCACTGCCATCTATTAGTTCATGATGTTGAAGTATTATTTTCTTGCTTAATTCAGGGATTCCACTATCAAGAACAATGCTATACCCCATTTCACAGTGGCGTTTAAGAATTTCTTCATCATATTCTGTTAATGAATTTTTTTGCTTTGAAATAATTGACTTAGGAACAAGCATCATACCAATATCATGTAGTAGAGATCCAACAATAATAGAGTCTATACTATCCATAGAAAAGCCTAGTTTAGTTGCTAAATAGGATGATATTATAGCAACGTTAATGCTATGAGAGTAGTACCAGGGTAGGGCGTTATAGAATGACTTTAAGTATATATGCCAGCTACTGTTTTTTCCATTGAAAATAGCTTTTTCAACATTTTTAGTTGTCTCAATATAAGTAGTATCTGTAAAGCTTATTCTTTCTAAAATACTATTTTCCTTAAGCATTTCATTTCCTACACGCTTCATTTCCTGGGTTTCTTTACTATGGGGAGTAATCTTAGTTGCCCTAGATTCATTTGCTATTTCTTTAAAGTCAATTCCCATTTTTACTAGCCTATCAATGGTTTTGTCATCTAAAATTATTTTAGTACCCTTAGCTATAACAAGACCACCATATTTATTATAAATATTATCCTTCATAATAAATACATTATCACCCATTATAATACCTCCTTCATATAGTTATAGAGGTTATATTTATTAATAGAAATAAAATCATATTAAAACTTATATAACATAATATATAAATTATCTATTAGTGTTAATAAATAAAAAATAAACCTAGGTAATAAATTGCAAAATACAGTTAATACCTAGGTTTAGTATTTATATTAATTATTTATGGGGCACATTATCCTTTATAAGATTCATAAAATTATCTGGTGTTACAACTCTAACCTTAGGATTTTCTTGAAGTCGAGTTACTAAATTACTTATGTTATCCATAGTATTGCTCCAGGCGTGTACATAAATAAATGTATATGAGTCGGGGTCATTAATTCTTGTATGACCATCTTGAATGCTCCTATTAATATCACTTATAATGTTGGATTCACTTTCAAGTCCCCACCATAAATTATGGCGGCAACTAACCACTGGCTTGTTATTTGACCAAACTATTTCTCCCTTATATTTATTGTGTATATAGTAGTTTAAGTATAGAATTCCTTGAATATTAGGTTGAATAGTGTAGTTATCCCATAGTTTAGTATTATTAAATGATTCATTATCAAGTATAAGAACATTTTTAAGGTCAGATTCACCCATAAAGTCGGATAGCATCTTAGTGTAGCTCTTTAATTCGTTTTTAGGGTAGCTACTAGGGAAAATATAACCATTACCTGATGGGGAAACTACAAAATTATCATTAAACTTACCTGAGGAAGAATGTTGGTAGTACATTTTAAAAACAGTAGGGGCAAGATAGAATAGGGATGGGTTTGTAGACCAGCCCATATTAAATTTGCCCTTATATCTAGAGCCGAAATAGTTCTTAGAGTCAAAATTACTTCCAAGCATCCATTGCTGGTTGTCGCCATCAGACATAATAACAGTTACATAGTGAACTCCATTCTCTCCCTTAGTAGCATCCTTATTATTTTGTGTTAAGCAATTAGATTGAAAGCTACTTAGTGCAGATAAGTTATAGGACCAGTCAGCAGCAATAATATCTACACCATGTCTAGAGGCAGCAATTACGTTGTTGTGTTCATCAGGTCCCCAGCCAAGGCAATGGGAATTAGGTTCCATTGAACTAAATATAGCATCTCTTAGTGAAGTATCCTTAGCATCATCCTCATAATAAATAAGAGACTTTGAGGATATTGCATAGTCTCTAAGGGACATAGGCTTATTTGGGTTAATTTGAAGTACAGTAGAGTGATTAAGTCCCTTGTTCCATAGATTTTCAAAGGCCCATTTAGAGTCTGTATTTCTGCAATCTCCAAGTGACTTAGTGATTCCAGAGGACTTAACCCTATCCTCAATTGCCTCCTCAACAACTATTGCATTTTTAAGGGAGGCAAGGCTACAGGCATTGTTAATTGAAGGGGGATTAAAGCTAGTATATAGTACATAGCCACTAACTGAATCCTTAAACTTCCATAAGAGTGTCCATGGGTCACTAACCATTTCATAGTCTATATTATAGTTCTTCTTAAGATCCTTAAGCCAAACCATATAGTCGGGCTGGGTATTAATAAGAATATAAATTTGCTCCTTAGACTTAGTTGAAAGTATTCCCTGAAGTGTAGTAATCATAGTCTGTTCAGCCTTAGTCATCTTGTAGTCTTCTATAACATAAAACTTACTGGGAGTTTTAGTATTCTTAATAAAATTACCTGTTGATGTAGTAGGTTTAATAGCAAGTGCCCTAGGTGCAAATGCTGTAAATAAAACTGTTACAAGAATAAGTGCTAGAACAGTTAACTTAAAATATTTCTTCATTTGTATAGCCTCCAAAGTGTTTAATCATATTATAGTCTTTACAATTAGAAGAAAATATATAAGAAAAATAAAAGCCTAATAATCAAAAAAATTGACTATTAGACTAGTTAAAATCTATTCGATGTTATCTGGTTCCTTAAATGTTTTTGAGTATTTAGCACCAAATTCAAACATGTTGTCTAGCATAGGGGATAGTAAAGTTCCAAGTTCTGTTAAGCTATACTCTACCTTAGGTGGAACCTGAGGATATACTTTTCGAGATATAATACCATCTGCCTCTAAGCTTCTAAGTTGGTTAGTAAGCATTTTGTGTGTAACATTAGGTAGCTTCCTTTTAATGTCGCTAAACCTAAGTGCTCCACCTCTTAAATACCATAGAATAAGAATTTTCCATTTACCTGATATTAATTTATATGCTGTATTCATAGGACAGTTATCATATTGGGGACAGTTCTCTCTATTGTGGCAACTATCGTGAAATGAAGGGTTTTTATCCATTGTAACCTCCTAGAATTAATAAGGATTTTTATGATTAAATTATAACATTACCAATATTTCATAACAAGTCGGTATACTTTTTGATACCTAATATATAAAAAGTGCCTTCTTGTAAATATATACAGGTGTATTATCATATTCTATAGAGAAGAATTTTACCCCCTAGGGGTAAGATTTATAGTTTAAGGAGATGATATTAATGGGAAAAGTATTATATATAAAGGCTAATCCAAAGCCACAGGGATATTCAAGAACATGTAAGGTTTCAGATACATTTATAGAAGAATATAAGAAAAACAATCCAGGAGATGAGGTTATAACAATTGATCTATATAAGGAGCAAATAGATTTTCTAAGAGAAGAGGATTTAAAAGCACTATTTGGACCTAAGACAGAAGAAAGTAAAAATCATCCAGTACTAAAGTATGCATATCAATTTGCAGATGCTGATAAGTATATTGTTGCAGCTCCAATGTGGAATCTTGGAAACCCAGCAATACTAAAGGCTTATATAGACTATGTAAGTGTTATGGGAATTACATTTAAGTATGGAGAAAATGGACCAGTAGGACTATGTAGCGGTAAGAAGGCTCTTTTCGTAGCAGGTAGAGGAGGAGACTATACAAGTGAATTTACTGCTCCATTTGAAATGGGTGAGAAATATATAAGAACAGTATTTGCTTTCTTTGGAGTATGTGACTTTACTGTTATTCCAGTTGAGAACTTGGATTCAGGAAATAACAGTGAAGAAATAGTTAAAGAAGCATGTGTGGTAGCAGTAGAAATTGCTAAAAAGTTTTAATATATAGGGTCAATATGAATACTTAATCAATATTATATTATAGAGGAAAATTTATCACTATATAGTATTGGAGGAAGTTTGTTATGGACAAGGTTACAGATTTTACTATAGGAAATTTGCTAGATGAAAGTTTATGTTGATTGTGCTGATCTTATAATATGCAAAAGCGGATTTATAGCAAGACCTAAGTGTATTAATATAGTATACTTTACCATAAAAATAGGAAATTACGGTCCATGTGAAGCAAAGGATGTTACTCTATATGATTGTATTCCTTGTATAGTTAAGAATCCAAGGTTTTCCCTAGATGATGGTGAAAGCTGGAATAGGTGGTGTGGAAAGTGTAGACTAGGTAATCTTCCACCATGTAAACACTTTAATATACTTATTAGAGGCGTAGTGCCTAATTGCTGCAATGAAGTAGTTAATATAGCAGAAGTAACATCTTTAACCTATGACCCCAGTCTAAACAACAATATAGTAACAACTGTGGCGTATCCTAAATGTAAAAATAAATAAAAAGAGACATTCTTTAATAGTATTCTGAAGTGCTCCCTGTCAAGTAGACAGTGGAAATAATAAAAGTGTCTTAATAGCC
>NZ_JAVWJB010000021.1:0-29508 GCF_036639235.1 Clostridium sp. | reverse complement strand
CAAAAATTATTGTACGCTCGCTATATGTTTTACTGTTTAGTTTTCAATGACCAAAATCACTTGTTTAGTTTAACATCAGTCAACTTTATTGTCAACATTTATTTTAAACTTTTTTCTCAGCCCTCAAGTGTTCCTTAAGGACAAGATTTATTATACCCCCATATTTATAATATGTAAACCCCTTTTTGAAATATTTTTATATATTTTTTTATTCTTATTATAAAGTCTCGTTTAATATAGGTTTACTAGGGTTTTTAGATCTTACATGACTCCTATTAACAACCAAGTTACATACTATATCTCAATAGACATAGTGATATGATATATAAATCAATATATAAGTAGACATAAAAAAAGAACATGTCATTAAACAACATGTTCTTGGTGGCGGCAGAGGGAGTCGAACCCCCGACCCTTCGGGTATGAACCGAATGCTCTGGCCAGCTGAGCTATGCAGCCACGTTACATAATCTATATTCTTGGGAAAATAAAAAGCCCTAGGGCTAGTTTGTATTGGCTCCGCGGAGAGGACTCGAACCTCCAACCTATCGGTTAACAGCCGAGTGCTCCACCATTGAGCTACCGCGGAACGTCTTACATATGTTATTATAACACCATTTTTTAATTTTTCAAGTGTTTTTTTTACTTTTTTTATAAACTTTTTATGGTGATATTTTCTTTGTAATTCCTATATTATATACTTCTCTATTGTATCTTTTTTAAGTCCACTTATTATAGATAATAATAAAAATAAAAGCTGCCTAAAAGGCAGCTTTATATTAGTTCTTTTGAATTGGCTTCATTGTTGGGAATAGTAGTACGTCTCTAATTGATGATGAGTTCGTTAAGAACATAATCAGTCTGTCTACACCTATTCCTAGTCCTCCAGTTGGCGGAAGACCTATTTCAAGGGCATTTACAAAATCGTCGTCAGTTTGGAATGCTTCATCATCACCAAGCTCCTTCTCTCTTGTTTGCTGCTCAAATCTACCTCTTTGGTCTATTGGATCGTTAAGCTCTGAGTATGCGTTAGCTATTTCTCTACCGTATACAAATGCTTCAAATCTTTCAGTTAGAGTAGGATCACTTGGCTTTCTCTTTGAAAGTGGTGAAATCTCAACTGGGTAATCTGTAATAAATGTAGGTTGTACTATGTTCTTCTCTCCATATACTTCAAATGCAGCATTTAGGATATCTCCCCATGTACAATCCTTAAGATCCTTAACAAGTTCTCCTTCAAGCTTAAGAGTCTTAGCTACTTCTCTAGCAGCTTCATTTGACTTATGCTCGTTAAAGTCAACTCCTGAGTATTCCTTAACTATATCAACCATTGAAATTCTCTTCCAAGGTGCCTTAAAGTCGATTTCAGTTCCTTCGTAATCAACCTTAGTTGATCCTAGAACTTCCATACATACTGTTGATATAAGGTTCTCAGTAAGTTCCATCATGTCATTATAGTCAGCGTATGCTTCGTATATTTCAATAACGTCAAACTCTGGGTTATGTCTTACACTTATACCTTCATTTCTAAAACTCTTACCAAGTTCATATACCTTTTCAAATCCACCTACAATTAGTCTCTTAAGGTATAGCTCTGGTGCAATTCTTAGGAATAGATCAATGTCTAGTGCATTTGAGTGAGTCTCAAATGGTCTTGCAGCTGCTCCTGACGCTATTGGTGATAGCGTTGGTGTTTCAACTTCAAGGAAATCTCTATCATCAAGGAATCTTCTGATTGCTCTTATAATTTGAGTTCTCTTCATAAATGTATCTCTTACATCCTTGTTAACAATAAGATCTACATATCTTTGTCTATATCTAAGATCTGGGTCACGAAGTCCGTGCCATTTCTCAGGTAATGGTCTTAAAGCCTTTGTAAGTAGTGTAAAGTCTGTAACTTCAAGTGATGTTTCACCTGTTTTAGTCTTAAATACCTTACCTTCTACCCCTATAATATCTCCAAGGTCTAGAGTCTTGTAAAACTTAAGTTTATCTTCACCTAGAATATCTAGTTTAGTGTAAATTTGGATTTTTCCGTATCTATCGTGTACATCTGAGAATCCAGCCTTACCATGAACTCTTTTTGACATAAGTCTTCCAGCAACCTTAACTATAGTTCCTTCTAATGAGTCAAAGTTTTCTTTAACTTCTTGTGATGTATGAGTTCTATCGTATCTTGTTACATGAAATGGATCTTCACCCTTTGCTTGAAGCTCTTCAAGTTTTTGAAGTCTTTGCATCATATACTGATTATATTCTTCTTCAAGCTTGTTTAGATCCAATGAATTAATTTCTTCATTTGACATTGACTATACCTCCAATTTTTATCGTCTTCTTATCCCAAGTACTTCGTAAGTGATTGTTCCGTCTGGAATTTGTATCTCAACAACGTCTCCAATTTTAGCGCCTACTAATCCAGCACCAATTGGAGCTTCGTTAGAAATCTTCATCTCAGCTGGATCTGCTTCTGCTGAACCAACTATAGTAATTTCCATTTCGTCACCGAATTCTTTATCTAGTACTTTAACTGTTGCTCCAACTGAAACAACGTCTGTTTTTATATCTTCGTCATCAATTATTTTAGCATTTTTAAGCATGTTTTCAAGGGTAGCAATTCTTCCCTCTGTAAACGCTTGCTCGTTTTTAGCTTCATCGTACTCTGAGTTCTCACTTAGATCTCCGTATGAAACAGCTACCTTAATCTTTTCAGTTACTTCTTTTCTTTTAACCGTTTTAAGGTATTCTAATTCGTCTTCTATCTTCTTTACACCTTCGTAAGTTAAAACTACTTGCTTATTTTCGCTCATGGATATCTCCCCTTTAACGTTATAAAATATCTTATCCCCACTATATGCAGGAAATATATATCATAGAAATAAAAATACCTATTATTCATAAAGAATAAACAGGTTATATAGATGAGTTTATATTATAACTGGGTAATAGGCAAACTGCCTATTACCCTCTTTTCATTACGTCATATTATAAGACTCATACTCTATGTTGTCAATATGTTTGCTTATTTACATTTTTTCTATAAAATGGATTCCCTGTATTCCTTAAGGTAATTCTCCATTTCGTCCTTAGATGTCATTTTGTTAATTCCATCTCTAATAGCAGCAGCATCTTTCATACCCTTAATATACCATGCTATATGTTTTCTCATCTCAATAACCCCACTATACCCCTTAAACTCCTCTGCAAGTTCTAAATGGTATAATGCTGTATCTATTCTATCAAGGGCTGGTACTTCTTCTATTATATTTCCTGTTTCTAGATAGTGCACTACCCTTTTAAATAGGAATGGATTACCCATAGCAGCCCGGCCTATCATAATTGCATCGCAGCCTGTATGATCAAATAACGCCTTAGCATCCTCAGGTGAACGTACATCTCCATTACCTATTAAAGGTATATTAATAGATTCCTTAACCTTCTTAATTATGTCCCAATCTGCATGCCCTTCATACATCTGCATTCTAGTTCTTCCGTGTATACCTATAGCAGATGCACCTGATGCTTCAATCATCTTAGCAAATTCTACAGCATTAACCGATGAATCATCCCATCCCTTTCTAATCTTAACAGTAACAGGCTTTTTCGCCTTAGATACAACTGACTTAATAACCTTCTCAGCAAGTGCTGGGTCCTTCATAAGTGCTGAACCATCACTATTTTTAACTATTTTAGGTGCAGGGCATCCCATATTAATATCTATTATAGATACTTTGTCGTTATCACCAATTGTTTCTGCCATATAACCCATAATTTCCGGGTCTGAGCCAAAAATCTGAGCAGCTGTTTTGCCTTCTCTATCATCAATATCAAGCATAAGACCTGTTTTCTCACTGCCATAATACATACCCTTAGAACTTATCATCTCAGTATATGTCATGCCACAGTTTTGACTTTTGCATATAATTCTATAGGCCTTGTCTGTAACTCCTGCCATAGGAGCTAAAAATACATTGTTTTCTGGTATAAAATTTCCTATCTTCATAATTATCACCTAAATAATTTTGTTTTTTTCGTGTATTATTCTAAGTCCTTCTAATGTAAGGTTCTCATTATACTCGTTAATTGTTTTTGTATGAGGCATTATAAGCTTTGAAAGACCTCCTGTTGAAACAACATACACATCCTCTTCACCTAATCTTGCCATTTCACTTTTCATATTCTCTACTATATAGTCTATACTTCCAACATATCCATAAATAATACCTGATTGCATACTTTGAATAGTGTTTTTGCATATAAAAGTTTTTGGAGAAACAAGTTCTATTCTAGGAAGCTTTGCCGCCCTATTAAATAAAGCATCTGACGAAATCTTAATTCCAGGCATAATTGAACCACCATAATAGTCGCCATTTTTTCCAACAGCACAAAATGTAGTTGCTGTTCCAAAGTCTACAATAATTAGTGGCTTATTATATATTTCAAGTGCTGCAACAGCATTAACTATTCTATCTGCTCCAACTTCCTTTGGATTATCGTATTTAATATTAATACCTGTTTTAACACCAGGGCCTACAACCATAGGCTCAACATTAAAGTACCTTCTTATGCCCCTTTCTAGGGAATACATAATATTTGGTACAACAGATGATATCATAACATCAGTTACCTTACCGTAATCAATATCTGCTATTTCAAATAGGTTAATCATCATAACCCCATATTCATCTGCTGTTTTTTCTTCACTTGTTGATATTCTCCAATGAGTTATAAGTTTATCACCTTCATATACACCAATTACTACATTAGTATTTCCTACATCAAATACAAGTAACATATTATATCCTCGCTTTAAATATTATTGGGGTAAATAGGATTCTTTCCCCCTAATTGATATATCTCCACCAACTACGCTTTGAATTTTCCCACTTTCATCCTCTACAACAAGGTATCCTTCATTATCTATATCAATAACCTTAGCTGTATATGTTTTAAAAGGATTAGATATATTAACTATCTTTCCTATTAATGCTGAGGATGATTTTAGTTCATTAACAAATGCTGATATTCCACTTACCTTAAACTTCTCATAGTTTATCTCAAAGCTATTTAAAATACTAGCTATAATTTTCTTTCTTTGAGTTTCAACTTCCTTCTCTATAAAAATAGAAGTAGCCTTGTGGTCTATTTCACTTGAAAGAGAACTTTGGTTAACATTAATCCCCATTCCTACAATAATGTAGTTTAGCTTATCCATTTCTCCGTCCATTTCGGTTAATATACCACAAACCTTTTTCCCATTAAGTATTATATCGTTTGGCCACTTAATAGAGAATTCTAATCCTGTAGCTTCATATAATCCCTCAGCAGCAGATAATGCTACTATCTGAGTAATCCCCGGTGCCATAAATGGAGGAATATTTGGACGAAGTAAAATAGACATTGCTATATTCTGCCCAGCTGAATCTTCCCATACTCTACTAAGTCTACCTCTTCCCTTAGTCTGATTATCACATAAAACAACAAGGCCCTCTCCCCTACCTTCCTTAGCTAGAAGTGCAACCTCATCATTAGTTGACCCTATTTCCCTATGAAACTCAATGTTCCAGTTAATATGCCTTCTATTAAGAAGTGGAGAAATCTCCTCACTTGTTATTACATCAAAACCTTCTAAAAGCTTGTAACCCTTTTTAGATGAGGACTCTATATTATAACCAAGTTCCTTAAGTTTATTAATACTTTTCCAAACTGAGGTTCTAGAAACATTTAAGCTTTTGCTCATTTCTTCCCCTGATACATAATCTTTAGTTGACTTTAAGTATTCAAGAACTATATTTTTCATATATATCACCTTTTTTACTGAAATTATAACATAAAAAAACATTCCTAAGAACAGGAATGCTTAGATTGTTTCTAAAGACTTATACAATAACATAAAATATAAATTTTAAATAGAGGCTGCTAAATTAATTAGCAGCCTCTATTTTATCTATTTGTTACTTTCTTAAAACAATCAATGAAGGCCCTATTCTCTTCCTCACTGCCTATTGTTACTCTAATATATGTACCACCCATTGGTCTTATAATAACGCCAAGTTTTTGCATATTTTCAAAAACCTCTCCTGCTGGGAAGCCCGAGTCTAGGAAAATATGATTTGCATATGACTTAACGTATTTTACTGAGAGCTTATCAAATTCATTATATAGGAATTTCTTTCCCTCTAAATTCTTATTAATACTTTCATTTAAAAACTCATCATCATTAAGTGCCGCAACAGCTGCTTCCTGGGCTAAAAGATTTACGTTAAATGGTCCACGAACCCTATTAAGTGCATCTATAATTTCACTTGATGCCATAGTATACCCAACTCTTAATGCTGCAAGGCCGTACGCCTTTGAGAAGGTTCTAAGTACAACAATATTAGAATTGTTTTTCACAAGGTCAACACTATTTCTTGGGTAATTTTCATGATCAGCATATTCATTGTACGCCTCATCATAAACAACAAGTACACTTTCATCAATTCCCTCTAGAAAGCTTTCAAGTTCACTATCTGTAAATATAGTTCCTGTAGGATTATTTGGATTACATAGCCATATAAGCTTAGTTTTTGAGTTGATCTTATCCTTCATAGAAGCTAAATCATATTTAAAGTCCTTAAGTGGAACAACTACTGGAGTTGCACCCATTATCTTTGTAGCTGTAATATACCTTGGGAAGGTTATATCTGCCATTATAACCTCATCACCATGACTTAAGTATGCCCTTGAAATAATATCTATCATTTCGTCAGACCCACAGCTTGGAAGTACACATTCAAATGGAATGTTAAACTTCTTTGAAATAGTCTCTCTTAGTATTGTTGAATTACCGTCTGGATATATGGCTAGGTTATCAACTGCCCCTTTGATAGCCTCCTTAGCTTTAGGTGAGCATCCAAATGGATTTTCATTAGATGCAAGCTTAATAACATTATCAATGCCATACTCTCTTTTTACATCCTCAACAGGCTTACCTGGTTCATAGGCTAAAATATCCTTAATCTCTTCCCTTTGTTTAATTTTCATTACATAACCCCCTATGTTTCAAAAAGGCCCTATATCATAACGATATAGAGCCTTAATTTAATCTAATCTATTTTTTCTCATCAGTTGAAGTGTTATCTTCATCTGATAGGTTGTTGTTACCTTCTAATTCTTGATTAGATTCATTTGATGAATCAGTTTCTGTATCATCTTCAGCCTTCTTTTCTTCTATGGCCTCAAGTGCTTTTTTCTCTTCAGCTGCCTTCTTAGCTGCCTTCTTAGCTGCAAGTTCTTCTTCTTTCTTCTTAATGTCTTCAACTGTTTGACCATTAAAAATAGCTTCAAACTCATCAGCTTCTAGCTTCTCCCTTTCAAGTAGAGCTTCTGATACCCTATGTAGTGTATCTATGTTCTCCCTTAAAAGAGTTTCTGCCTTATTGTATCCTTCTATAACAAATGCTTTAATCTCTTCATCAACCTTAGAAGCTATAACCTCACTGTAGTTTCTTGACTTATTAAAGTCACGTCCTAGGAATACTTCACCCTGGTCTTCTCCAAATTCGATAGGACCTAGGTTATCACTCATACCGTACTTAGTAACCATTTCTCTAGCTATTCTTGTAGCTCTGTGAATATCATTACTTGCACCTGTACTTATATCATCAAGAACAATCTTCTCTGCAACTCTTCCACCTAAAAGCCCAGCAATCTGTGCCTTTAAATCTCCCTTAGTTGCATAGTTTCTATCTTCTTGAGGAAGTGATAGAGTATATCCTCCTGCTCTTCCACGAGGAATAATACTAATCTCGTGAACAGGGTCACAGTTAGGAATAAGTCTCATAACTATCGCATGACCTGCTTCATGGTAGGCTGTAAGTTTCTTTTCTTTGTCACTCATAACCCTACTCTTCTTCTCAGGACCTGCTATAACTCTTGTAATAGCCTCTTCAAGTTCGTTCATTCCAATTCTCTTCTTACCTCTTCTAACAGCAAGTAGAGCAGCCTCATTCATAAGGTTTTCAAGATCTGCACCAGTAAATCCTGGAGTTCTCTTTGCAAGTACTGCAAGGTCTACCTTATTTGAAAGTGGCTTATTCTTAGAATGTACCTTAAGTATCTCCTCACGTCCCTTAACGTCTGGAGCATTAACAACTACCTGTCTATCAAATCTACCTGGTCTAAGTAGAGCAGGATCTAGAATATCTGGTCTGTTAGTTGCAGCTATCATGATGATACCTTCATTAACTCCGAAACCGTCCATTTCAACAAGTAATTGGTTAAGTGTTTGTTCCCTCTCGTCATGTCCTCCACCAAGACCTGCACCTCTTTGTCTACCTACCGCATCGATTTCATCGATAAATACTATACAAGGAGCATTCTTCTTAGCATTTTCGAATAGGTCACGTACTCTTGACGCACCAACCCCAACGAACATTTCTACGAAGTCTGAACCACTTATGCTAAAGAATGGAACACCTGCTTCACCGGCAACAGCCTTAGCGATTAGGGTCTTACCTGTTCCTGGAGGACCAACTAGTAGTACTCCCTTAGGAATTCTAGCACCAAGTTCTATGTATTTTTTAGGATGCTTTAAGAAATCTACAACCTCTTGAAGCTCCACCTTCTCTTCATCTGCTCCAGCTACATCCTTAAATGTAACCTTTCGCTTATCATTTGTAGCAAGTTTGGCCTTGCTCTTACCGAAGTTCATAACTCCCTTGCCGCCACCACCTTGTGATTGCTGCATAAAGAAGAATAGGAATCCTACCATCATAAGAATAAGTAGTAAATTTGGTAATAGTGATAACCATATTGGATATTGTGTTGGAGCTATAAACTCAACATCAACTTTTTTATCATGTGTTCTGTTATAATCTGTAATGATTTTTTGGAATTCAGTGGATGAACCTAGTGTTGATATAAACTTGGTTCCGTCATTAAGCTCTCCTGATACCTGTAGATCTTCAAGGCTTACAACTAACTTCTTAACCTCACCTTTATCCATTTTAGTTACTAGGGATGAATACCCTATTTTTGTTTTCTTTGGAGCTGCATTTGAATATAAGGATACAGCTATAACTAAGGCAGCAATAATAAAAATCCATGCCATTAAGCTCTTTAATAAGGATTTTTTCATTGTAGACCCCCTTTCTAATTATAAGCCATACATTTTAGCAGTTTTCGCTTTATAGCTTTACCTATAATTATATCACAAAGTAGGATTATCATTCCACAATTATAGAAAATTTAAGTAAATTACTTGCTATAAACTTCCTCTTTAGGAACTCCTATATATGGTAATTGTCTAAATCTATCTGCATAGTCAATTCCATACCCTACTACGAAATAATCAGGTATTTCAAAGCCTATATAATCAGCTTTAATGTCGGCCTTTCTTCTCTCTGGCTTATCAAGTAAACAACAAACCTTAAGAGATTTAGGCTTTCTTGCTTTAAGGTATTGGCATAGGTACTTAAGTGTAGTACCCGTATCTATTATATCTTCTATAATAACTACGTCTTTCCCTTCTATATCATAGTTAAGATCCTTAAGAATTCTAACTATTCCTGAGGAAGTAGTAGAATTACCATAACTTGAAACTGCCATAAAGTCAATCTCAACCTCTATGTCCATCTCTCTTATAATATCTGATAAAAATACAACTGACCCCTTTAAAATACCAATACAAAGAACTCTTTTACCTCTGTATTCATCTGATATGATTTTTGCTAGTTCCTTAACCTTTGCTGCAATTTCTTCCTTTGTGTATAATACCTCTTTAATTAGATTATGCATTTTTTACTCCCCTTTAATTTGTATTTTTAAGATGTTTCTTGTTGCTACTGTTGGTATATATGATGTTGACCTTTTATAGTTAAGAATAGATACCACTTCACCCTCAACTGCTATAAGAATTAATTTATCTCTTACTTCCCTTGGCACTTTATTATCTATAAATAGGTCTTTAAGTTTCTTCTTACCGCCTAAACCTTTTGTATATATGTAATCTCCGTTTTTTCTATTTCTTACTTTAAGTCTATCTAATATATTATCTACATCTATATAAATAGAATCATCCTTTGAATCTATATACTCATCATAAGTAATAATACTTAAATCAATAACTACTTCTTGAACCCTTAAACTTCTTCCTATATGTGACTTTACATCTATACTAAGCATCTCACTGCTAGCCTTATTTTTATATGTAATATTAAATAAGTCATAACTTAAAGTGCATATAGTTCCCTTCTTAATATTAATAGACTTACCTGACTCTCCACTCTTTATAAAGTCTAATAACATATCAATGTGTTTAGACTCAATTCCATTAATATCCCCAATTGTATTACCTATTATTGTTCTAAGCACCCTTCTTCTAAGCGCAATATGTAAATCGTTAAATTCATCCCTACTATATCCATTAGCTAGTTTAATTTTCTCAGCACTATTAACTGCAATAGATGATAAGAAATCTTCTTCATCCCTAGCAATCAAAGAATTAGTATTAAGATTCTCTAAAATATTATTATTAAAGTTCTTCATTATATATGGAATAAGATTAAGTCTTATTTTGTTCCTCGTGTAAACCTCTTGAAGATTTGTACTATCAATAACAGGATTTAAGTTATGTTCACTACAATAAGACTCTATTTCACATCGTTTACATTCAATAATAGGTCTTATTATATTGTCTCTCTTAGGGCTAATTCCTGACATTCCAAGAAGTGATGATCCTCTTAGAAATCTCATTATTATGGTTTCACCATTGTCATTTAGATTATGTGCAAGTGCTATTTTCCCATTTGGGTTAGATTCAATTATATTATTAAAAAACTCATACCTAACCTTGCGACCTGCTTCCTCTGAGGTAATTTTAAGTTTCTTTGCAAGTGAATTAACATCCTCACGAAGAAGATGAAATGTAATTCCATTTTCCCTGCAGAACCTTCTGCAAAATTCCTCATCTCTTAAAGCCTCTTCCCCTCTAATCATATGATTAATATGGGCAGCATGTAGTGTTAAATTATATTCTTCCTTAATAGATAACAAAATATGTAAAAGGGCAAGTGAATCTGGTCCACCTGAAAAACCAATTACTATTTCATCGCCATAGCTTATCATGTCGTATTTTACAATGGTATTAATACATTTATTTAACATTTTTATCACCACTTGTCTTTTCCTTATTACACTTATATAATACGGTTTTTAAGGAGAAAACTCAATAGATATTTTGAATAATTAAAAAAAATACAGGATTATTCCGAATGTTTTAGGAATAATCCTGTCAAATACTTCGCTATACTATTTTCCACACCTTACTTACTATAACAGTCATATCATCCGACTCCCTATCACCAACATAACTCTTCGCCATCTTAAGTAGGTGATCTGCAACATCTTTAGGGTTACCGCTATCATACTCACTTAAACATCTCTTAACCCAATTAATATCCGTATCAGCATCGGTTACCCCATCTGATACCATAACTATCATGTCTCCATTTTCAACTTCTACAATATGTGATTCAAAATCAACCTGATCAAGTATTCCAACAGGCATTGTTGTACTTTCTATAGTATCTACTCCATTTCTTGTTTTTATGTAGGTTGGAGCACATCCAATTTTTACAAACTCACCTATGCCATTATAAAGATCAACCACTGCCATATCTATTGTTGCAAATCTTTCCTCTGCATCACCTAGAATAAGCACCGAATTAATAGCCTTTATAGCTGCTGTTCGATCAAATCCTGCTTCCATAAACTTTTCTAGTAGGGCAATTGTTGTTTTACTCTCATTAGAAGCATAGCTTCCACATCCCATTCCATCACTAAGCCCCACTAAATATCTTCCCTGATCTAAATCTCCAAAGGTATAACTATCTCCTGAAACCTCATCAGCTGATGCCCTTGCAACTGCCGTTTTAATAGCATAATTCTCTTCCTGGGTTAATCTTATTTGTAATATTGAATTATCAACACTAGCTCCTGTATAATTTGCTGTACACATTCTAACCCCTAAAACCTCTGAAACTACATTTATATAATCACATATACTAATGTTACTACTTAAGTTAGCATCTACATAAATTGTAACCTCGTATATATTCCTTTGATTCTTCATAGCAAAAACGTCACTAAAACTTAATTCACTATTTGCTAATCCCTCTTTTATTTCGTCTCCCTTTATACTTTTTATTTCAAATGTACTTAATGCTTCGTTAACCATTGAGTTAACAGAATCTGATACTCCCCTTAACTGTTCAGCTAGAACAAGTCTTGAGTTGGCTATTTTACTTCTCCATCTACTATTTATTCTAAACACTTCAAATACAGTATTAGTTTGTCTTGTAAGATCACTTGGCCTTAAACACTTTTTCTGTATTTCCTTTGGAATATCATTTATTTCAAGTTTCCCCTTCTTCTCTGCAACTCCTAAAAGCTCAACAAAGGCATTACTTGTATAATAAAGTTCATTGTCCCAGCATGAATTTCTCTTATCACAACTAAAACATACCTTATCCGCAAGTTGTTCTACCATACTTGTTATATCTGCCTTACCATAAAGTTCATTAGTATAGGACTTTTCAAGTACAGTTGACAATCCGTCTATGGCACTTGTCATTCTAGTTAATCTATTTGATATAAGGGTATTTACTCTTTCTGAATAAACCTCTCCTCTAACTTCCTTCTTCTCCTCTATAATAACCTGATTATTAAATACTGAAAACTTAGCTATCTTACTATTTGGAATTATGAAAAACAATGCTGCACCTATTATTGAATCAAGTAGTACTGGCTGCATACCAGCAAAACTTGATGTATAAAAAGATAATATTGCCGCTGATAAAACAAATGTTACAGCAGTAAATATCTTACCAAAATCTCTAAATACACCTGATATTAATCCACAAAAGCCAAATATCCCTATTGTTAAGGGCATTGTAGTGTCTGCCATTCCACTTACAAGTCCAAGGGTTATACCCATTGCTGCTCCAAGAGCTGCTCCCCCTTGAAATCCACATACTATTGCAATGGTGAACCCAAATATATTTTTAAGGCTTGCCCCCATATACTGAATGTCATATGTACCAGCTACTGCTATCGCTATCATTAAAGATAGGCAAATCATTTCTTCATTTGTTATTTCACTCTTTGTTTTTTTGAAGAAACTAACCTGAGCCCCATAGGAGAATATAAACCCAAAGGCAACAACAACTCCACATTCAAATAAACTTATTAACACATCATATAAAACTATGCTTCCTGAAACAAATTGATAGTTAACAAATATACACGATATTAGGTTAACTCCAAATGCTAATGCACACATTCTAAAGGTATTTAGACTATCATTCTTTCTTATAAAGAACCCTACAACCATTAATACTAAAATAACCACTGCATGGGAAACTCCAAGATATCCATTTAACATGGAAACATAACCTATCATAGTAACTATTCCTGTTACTACTGCTCTTTTAAATCCTAAAAGTCCATAGGCTGCAATAAAGAAGGCTAACCCAAATGGCATAAACATTTTCATCATAACAACCCTTGATGCAAAGAAAGCACAGGTATAAAAGAACAAACTATTTATTGTTAGTACATCCTTTAGAACTATATTTTCCTTAATCGATTCACCCTTTATTCTGTTATATGGCATTAACTCTTCTTTGTACATTAATTTACCCCCCTATATAGAATTACACTTAACATAACCGCTTTAATTTAAATTTATTTTAGCAAACTATATATATATTTTTTTGTCATTATATAACCTTAAAAACTATGATATTTATTACATATTACTTTGCTTTTTGGGTAAGAACTTGACTATTCGACGTAAAAAATATCTTAGCGATATATTTTTTGTTCTAATAATAGGAGAAAAGCAAGAATGCTACAAAAATTTCTCAGTAATATTTTTCTATTTTGTGGATATAATTATAATTTATATGTTTTTATCCACAAACATTTAGGTTTATGAGTATTATTTATTTCTATATATAGTAATATGAAACTTAACAAATATAATTTAGAATAATAATAAGGAGAACTTCCTAGATATATGATAATGATCTTAATCATTCTATTATTGATAGATTGAAATACTATCCTAGATAGGTTTAATAATAACCTGAATAAAAATATAGAATAGAATAAAATTTATTTATGATAGGTATAATTAGACAAAAATAAAAACTCCAATTTGAATAATCAAATTGGAGTTTCTTGGTGGCGGCAGAGGGAGTCGAACCCCCGACCCTTCGGGTATGAACCGAATGCTCTGGCCATCTGAGCTATGCAGCCACGATATAAAATTGGTAGCGGGGAGAGGACTCGAACCTCTGACCTTCGGGTTATGAGCCCGACGAGCTGCCAACTGCTCCACCCCGCGAAATATGGTGCCGGAGACCGGGGTCGAACCGGTACGGTCTTTTCGGACCGCAGGATTTTAAGTCCTGTGCGTCTGCCTGTTCCGCCACTCCGGCGAGATCAACTTATCTCGCTGACATGATTAATTATATAACCTTTATTAAAAATAGTCAACACTTTTTCTGAAAAAATTTAAATGTTTTTTATTGGAGTAAAAAAGCAAAATAAAAAGGCATTTAATATGCCTTGATTATCTTCTTGAATAGCCACCTTTTCTCTTTGACTCTTGGCCTTTTTTAAGGTCATGCATCTTCTCTTCACTATCCTTAGTGAACTTAGACATCATATCCTCGAAAGAAAGGGAATTCACTTTTTTCTTTTCCTTCTCCCAGTCAATTTCTGCTGGTTTCTGGCTTACCTTATCTGCTGGTACTTGTCTAATTGATAGACTCATTCTTCCATTGTCATCTACACCGATAACTTTAACCTTAACTTTATCTTGCTCCTTAAGATGCTTTTTAATATCTTTTATATAAGCATTTGAGATCTCAGATATATGAACAAGACCTGTTTTACCACCGACTTCTATAAATGCGCCGAAGTTAGTGATGTTCACTACTACGCCTTCTAAAATGCTTCCAACCTGTAGGGTCATATTAAAAAATTTCCTCCCTTAACGTTTTAGTTGTTTTTTATTATATCCCAATTTATAGGCCTAGTCAATTTATAATCGGCTATTTAGACCTATTTTTATCTATAAAAAGGATTTCACCTTCCTTAATCATTCCTAGAATTTCCCTAGCTCTAATCTCACCATAATTATCATGTTCTGATTGTGCTAGTCTCTCCTTTAGCTGTACATTTTGTATTTTTAGAGACTCTTCCTGATTTACATAGTGGTTATAATCATCACTTAACCTGTTAATAATACTTTGCTGTTTTATTAATATAGTACCAAAAATCAGTACTATAGCAAGGCATATGATCTTACTTCCCTTCTTTTTAATCTTCTTCAATACTATCCCCTCTTTTATCTATTTGTATTTATGCAGAGTCTTTTTTGTTTTTCTTAACCTTCATTTTCTTATTACTCTTATTTATATTCTTCCCAAAAGTCTTTTTACCTTCTTTTTTAGGCTTCTCAGGCTTTAAACTTTTCTTAATTTCTATCTTTTTATTTATTTCGTAAGCTTTCTCACAAATATTAAGTCTTAAAATACTAAAACCATGACTTATCATCTTAATTGGAAGATATACTATATTACATATTATACTAAATAACTTATATGTAATTTGTAACGTTCTGGTTAATACTATGCGAAAAACCTTAGATATTATTGCAAAATATATTATAGCTCCTAAAGCTATTCCAATAAAGGTATAATACCTAATATCACCATCATTAGTAGCTATAAGATATACAAATATAGCTAGGGCCTCAAATATCCAAAATAGAATATCTGCTATCCCCTCCATAATCTTATTCTTATTATACCCACCTACAACTACCCTATAAACATCAAATAAAGCACCTGCGATCAGCCCTGCTACAATAGTTGAAAAAAAGTATGTTAACTGTACACCTATTGTTAGTACCATTAAATCACCTGCTTATTTAAACATCTTTTTTAAGATACTTTCCTTCTTAGCCTTATCCTTAGTAACATAAGTTAAAGATATAATATAACCATCTATACACATATCCCCACTTTCCACATTTAATTTACCAACCTTCATATTTCCTCCCTTAATAGCAAGTGCTCCAAGTGAGGTTTCAAGGACAATATTATCCTCGTTAAATGTCAAAACTTCTGTAACCCCAGTAAGTTCTAATCTTTTTCGCCCCTCAAGTTTTATGTTATGATTTTCTATTTTATCGGTTATCTTTTCTTTATCCATACTATCCCTCCTAACTAATAAATAATATGAAGAAAAGTTTTAAATTATACCCACATAGAGATATTCACACTAAACCACAGACTTTCAACACTTTATCCACATGGTTATCCACAACTTGTGCATAACCTAAACAATTGTTCGCATAAAAAAAGAACACAGTAAAAACTATGTTCATTAATCTCTTTAACATCAAAAGTAATGTATGTTATATAAAATACTACAATAATAAATTATTCTATTTCACTACCTGTAATTACCTTATAAAGATCACGTGCACCGTCCTTAGTTACATGTTCCCTAATCTCTGCTATTTCAGCCTTAATACTACCACTAGCATAGCCTATTTCAATTATATCCCCAACCTTTAAGGATGTACCTGCCTTTGCAACCTTATCATTAACAAGTACTCTACCTGTATCACAAACTTCCTTAGCAACAGTTCTTCTTTTTATAATTCTTGATACCTTTAAAAATTTATCTAATCTCATATTTTCACACCCTTTGGTTAATATAAAACAAAAGACTGCCTGCATAAGTTATGCGGCAGTCTTACCCAAGCAATTGCTTGATATTGACTAGTTGTTAACCTTTTCCTTAAGCTCTTTTCCAGCCTTAAATGCAGGAACCTTTGATGCAGGAATAGTTATTTCTTCCTTAGTCTTAGGGTTTCTACCCTTTCTCTCAGCTCTTTCCTTAACTTCGAAAGTTCCGAATCCAACAAGTTGAACCTTATCTCCTGAAGTTAGAGCCTCTTCGATGCTCTCGATAAATGATTTAAGTGCCTTCTCAGCATCCTTCTTAGTTAGCCCGCTCTTGCTTGCCATTGATGTTACTAAATCTGATTTATTCACAAATTTCCCCTCCTTGTCATTAACCAAGTCATTGTATAGTATCTTATTCTCCAAAAAAAGATAAATTCCTTCTTTCAAGAATAAAAAACTGCAATTTTTTTAAAGTGACTTAGCCTCGTTCCAAAATCTATTCATATCTTTAAGTGTAGCCTCCTGTAAAGTAGACCCACTTTCTAAGATTTTAGATTCAACATACTCAAATCTTTTTATAAACTTTTCTGTGGTTTTTGTCAAGCATATTTCAGGATTTAACCCTAAAAACCTTGAAAAATTAACTATTGAGAACAATAAATCCCCAACTTCTTCTTCCACTTCTGAATTATTACCATTTTTGTAAGCATTTAATACTTCTTGAAATTCTTCTTTTATCTTATTTATTGTATCATCAATGTTTTCGAATTCAAAGCCAACCTTCTTTACCTTATTTTGGACTTTTTCTGCCCTCATAATTGCAGAAAATGACTTTGGTATATCCTTAAGAACCCTTGTTAGTGTTTCCTGGTCCTTTTCCTTCATTTTGATTTTATCCCAATTAGAAATAACATCCTCTGAGTTATTTACCTCTACACCGGAAAATACATGTGGATGTCTATCTATCATCTTCTGAGTTACTATATGACAAACATCGTTTACGCAAAATCCATCATACTCCCTTGCTATTTCCCCATGGAAAACAATTTGGAGAAGTATATCCCCAAGCTCCTCACAAAGATTCTCAGTATTAGATGTATCTATTGCATCTATTACCTCATAACACTCCTCAAGTAGATTAGAACGAAGACTCTCATGTGTTTGCTCCCTATCCCAAGGACATCCATCTTCACTTCTAAGCTTTCTAATAATACTAACTAAATCCCTAAAGCCATATTTATTATACTCATTAACAGGAGGTATATAAAGACTTGTTAGATAATCAACCCACTCCTGTCTATCAATTTCATATAACTTCATAGATTCAATTCTTTCTTCCCCTTCAACACCTGCCCCGCGAAGAAGAACTACTGGCTGTTCATCATGATAGTAATCCATAAGCTTAATCTTAATATCTGATGCTATAAATGGGCTATATACCTGAGTAATTATATTACAAACCTTAGTATCCGGTTCTTGAACATCTAGTTGAAGACCATCAATAACCTTCATACCACAAATTGGATCTATTTTAAGTGCTGAAACAACAACATCAATAAAACTTAATGCTGAAACTATTTCATACTCCTTACCACTTTCTTCACAAAGACTAATTACATGCTGAACAGATTTTTCTGCAACAAGTGGATGTCCTGGTACTGCATAAACAACATCCTCCTGCTCTGCTACTATCTTGCCTATTTCCATGTATAATTCATCAAAATCTTCAAAGGAATCATACATATGGTCAAAGGTTTCAAACTTAATTCCATAGTCTTTAATGTACTGAACATTAGGGTGTTTAAAAGTTCTTAAATAAACCTTATTTGCATTTTTCATAATTTCTAGTGTTTTTAAGGTTAAATCTCCTATAGAACCAGGTCCTAACCCTATAATTTTTATCATATGCTACTCTCCCCTTTAAACTACATCATTGATTTAACTTCTTTAATTGTTAAAGTTCTAGTTAATAATAATGCTAATAAATATGCTACTCCCCCAATTAATATTGATATTAGGGTTGTTATACTACTGCTAATACCTAAGCCGTTAAGCTGTGTACCTATTGTAGTAACTGTTATAGCCATTATTAGGCCACATATAAGTGGCATTATAATACACTGTGTAAAATTTGTATATACCCTAGTATATTTCATAACTAAAATAAAATCTATAACAGCAATAACAACGTAGGAAATTAAAGTTGCTATTGCAGCCCCCTTAATATTAAGCGCTGGGTTTCCAATTAATATAATTCCTACTAAAACCTTAACTACACATCCTATTATTATAGCAAACAAAGGGGCAAAGGTTCTAGACACTCCATTTAGTATACTTGTTGATACCTGTGCACCTATAATAAACACACATGCTATAGATAAGATCCTCATTAAATCATATCCATCACTAGAGCCCATAAATAACATAGATAGTATTGGCTTTGCAAGTATGTATAGACCTATACTACAGGGAATAGCAAATATAGCTGCGATTTTATAGGATAGGTTAATATTTTTTCGAAGCCCTTCAAATGAGCCTTTTGCATAGGATTCACTTATAGCAGGTACAGTACTTTGTGCAAGTGCAATAGATAAGGTTAATGGCACATTGATTAATACCTGTGCCTTGCCTGTAAGCTGTCCATAAAGTGAAGTTGCAATTTCCCTTGAATATCCTGAACTATTTAAAAGTGCAGGTACCATAAAGGAATCAATTAAAGCCATAACAGAACCTATTGTTTGTGCCATAGATATTGGAATTGCTATTTTTAGTATATCTAAAAGTATTCTGCTTCCCTTTGCTTTTGAATTGTTTTTAATATTTTTTTTAGTAGACTTATACTTATAGAACATAAATATAAGAGCAACAAGTGACCCTACACAGGCACCAAATGATGCTCCCCCTGCTGCAAGTGGAACTGAATATTTAAGAAGTATATAACAAAGTGCAACTCCTACAATAACCCTTGTAAACTGTTCTAATATCTGTGATACTGCTGGAAACTTCATGTACTGAAGTCCCTGAAAGTACCCTCTAAAAGCAGATAACATACATGTTAATACAGGGGCAAAGCTTATTCCAAGTAGGGAATAATAGGCCTCATCTGGCCAATCAAATAGTGATATTAAATTCTTACCAAATACAACTAATAATGTAGTTGAAAAAAGACCAAAAACAAATAACATCTTAAAGGCTATTTTAAAAATATCATGTGCTTCACCATCACGGTTAAGAGCCATCTTCTCTGATATCATCTTAGATACAGCAATAGGCACTCCTGCTGCTATTGCTAGTAAAAATGAATATAGTGGATATGTAAGCTGGTATAAACCAATTCCTTCCTCACCTATCATATTAATAATAGGAATTCTAAAGAAGAGTCCTAGGAACTTAGATATAAAACCTGCTGCTGCAAGTATTACTGCTCCTTTAATTAAAGTATTTCTCATAGAAAATCCCCCTAGCGTCTTCTAATAAAGAATATTAGAACTAGGGGGCTTATATGCTAAAATTATTCCATTTGGCGACCAATAAATATAGCCGCTGCCTCGCAAAGTTTCTTCTCAACATCGCTTGGCATGGTTCCTGGATCCTTAGATAGTATTACAACGGCTCCAATTGCATCTCCCTCTGAAATAATAGGAGTAACAACCTGGAATGAATATTCAGACCCGTTATCCTCCTCAACGGTTAAAGCAAATGGTGATGCAGAGTCACTTGAAAGTACAAATGTCTTTCTTTCAGAAAGAACCTTCTCCATGTCCTCACTAATTCTTCTATCGTTGTATTCTTTCTTAGATAAACCTGATACAGCAATAATTACATCTCTATCACAAATTATAACTCCATATCCTGATGATTGGTTCAGTGCGTCAGTATAATCCTTAGCAAAGTCTGAAAGTTCTCCAATTGGAGAGTACTTCTTAAGAATAACTCCACCATCACGATCTGTAAATATCTCTAGTGGGTCTCCTTCTCTAATTCTAAGGGTTCTTCTTATCTCCTTTGGTATAACAACTCTTCCTAAGTCGTCTATTCTTCTAACAATTCCTGTAGCCTTCACTAAAATCCCTCCTAAAATGTTAAATTACATATGTAATACTTATCTTATTATTAATTTTCCTATTTTTTAAAAAAATATACCCAAAAATAGTTAATATAATAAAATTTTTATGAAATTATTATGATTTTGTAAAAATTTTAGGAAAGAATATAAAAATATAAGACTATCTATAGGAAAATTCATAGATAGTCTCATATGTATTACTTATTGTTTTTGCTCATAAGCTTAATACTGCAAACCTTACATTGTGAAGTACCTGATGAACCAAGTGTTTTGTACTTACAATTAACACAACCTGATGGCATGTTACGATACCCGGTTCTCATAATAGCTCTCTCATCGTTAAGGTCACCATATAAATAGCTTCTTGACATAAAATCGCCTCCTCGCTTTTTCATTAGTATGTATATATATATTTTTTTTATTCTTAATGTATTAATAATTATAGCACTTAAAAAGGTTTTTTCAAGTATTTATGCATGTTTTTTGTTTAAATATAAGCTAAAAGACCAATGGTAAATACCACCAGTCTTTTAGCTTAACATTTTATTGAGTTGCAACTATAACTGCTTTAATACTATGCATTCTGTTTTCAGCCTGGTCAAACACTATTGAATGCTTACTTCTAAACACTTCATCAGTAACTTCCCTAACATCGAAACCATATTCTTCTTTAGCAGTTTTTGCAAATTTAGTTTCAAAGTCGTGGTATGCAGGAAGACAATGCATGAATAAAACATCATTATTCTTTGCCTTGTTTATCATATTCATATCCACTCTATATTTTTCTAGAAGATTAACTCTTTCCTCAAGCATATCCTCTTCTCCCATTGAAACCCATACATCTGTATAGATAACATCTGCACCCTCAACATCATCAATATTATCAGTAATAGTTATACTAGCACCACTAATATCACATAGGGGCTTTAGAGACTTTATAATACTACTATCAGGGTATAACTCCTTAGGCCCGAGTGCTACAAAGTCAACTCCCATAATTGCACATCCATACATAAGTGCATAACTCATATTATTTCTAATATCTCCTACAAAAACAAGCTTTGTTTTATTAAGCTTCTTATCTAAATGTTCCTCAATAGTCATAAAGTCTGCAAGTATTTGAGTTGGATGATCCTCATCTGTAAGCCCATTATAAACAGGAACCTTAGAATACTTTGCAAGGTCCTCTACAACCCTTTGAGAAAACCCTCTATACTCAATGCCATCATAAAATCTTCCGAGTACCTTAGCACTATCCTCAATAGATTCCTTTTTTCCAACCTGTGAACTATTAGAATCTAAAAATGTAACATGACCACCCTCATCAAGTACTGCAACCTCAAATGCACATCTTGTTCTAGTTGATGTTTTTTCAAATAATAAAACTATATTTTTACCTTCAAGGTTATTTCCCTTTATACCTGCCCTTTTTTTAGCCTTTAAATCATGTGCTAAATCAAGCATATATCTAACTTCTTCCTTATTAAAATCAAGGAGGGTTAAAAAACTTCTCCCCTTTAAATTAACTGGCATAAAAATCATCTCCTACTACTGTTTTGTATATTTATTAATTATAATCGTATATTTATAATTAATCAACCACATTTTTCTATATTTTAT
The DNA here is from genome assembly GCF_036639235.1 of Clostridium sp. Taxonomy (GTDB): domain Bacteria; phylum Bacillota; class Clostridia; order Clostridiales; family Caloramatoraceae; genus Clostridium_AB. The sequence goes on along the minus strand of NZ_JAVWJB010000021.1, from coordinate 7,074 downwards.
ATTAATATATAAACAAATATAAATATCCTTCTCTATTAATAAGCATAAAAAAGAACTACATCACTAGATGTAGTTCTTCACATTGCTTACAAACAAATATTTTATTTAGTTATTATTGCAGGTTTTCTAGGAATTTCTTAATTTTTGATTCCTTTTCCCACTTAGCTGTTTCAGCTTGAATAGCCATTTTTTGCTTTGGCTCTAAAAGTGAAGCCTTAATCTTATCCTTTACCTTATCAAGTGGAAGCTTAGGGTATTCTTCCTTCTTCTCTACCTTGATTATGTAGTATCCGTGCTGTCCCTTAACTGGCTGGCTTATTTCACCAATCTTAAGCTTAAGAGCTGCAGTTAAGAATGCCGGGTCAAGCTTAGAGTATTCTAACCCTTCAGCATATCTTCCACCATTTTCTTTAGATCCTTCATCTTCTGACTTTTCTTTGGCAAGCTTTGCAAAGTCTGCTCCGCCATCTAATTGTTTCTTAATATCCTTAGCCTTAGCCTCTGCATCAGGTGTTTCTGACTTTATAAGTATATGGCTAAATATTAACTTATTAGGCTTCTCTGTGTATGCATAAGGATTCTTGTTATATTCTTCTTCAATTTCTTTATCTGTTAGCTTAACATCCTTAAGAATGTTTTCTTGAAGCTTTTGCTGGATTAATTGTAGCTTAACTGTATCGTTAAGGAATTCCTTATACTTATCAAATGAAAGTCCAACAGTATTTTCAGTTTCTTTTTCAAGCTTCTCCTGTGAACCATAAGTCTTAATTCCCTGGTCAATAATTCCCTTAACTGTAGTTTCTACTTCCTTATCTGTTACCTTAAGCCCCTTTTCCTCTGCGTTATGGTAAAGTACCTTCTCTTGAGTTAGGTCATTAAGGAATGTTTCCTTTTGATCCTTCATAAACTTCGCCTTATCAGCAGGTAATCTTCCCTGATCGTTTTGGTTGATCTCCTTACCTTCCTTTTTAAGCTTAGCATCCTCCTGCTCTTGAAGCTTATATTGGTGCTCTATATTGATCTTAATAGGTTCAAATCTCTTGTTAAAGTCTGCTAGTGTTATATCTTCACCATAAACCTTAGCAACTACTTGTTTGCTCATACCTTCTTCTGTTTTAACTATTTGCGCACATCCAGTAAAAGCAAAAACGCTTACTACTAAAAGAGCTAGTAGTACTCTTAGTTTTTTCATTTGGTCCCCTCACTTTCTTTTAATAAGAAATCTAATTATTTAGATTATAATGGTTTTTTTTCCATACTGCAATCTTTAAGGCAATTTAATACACCCATTATATTATCGACTATCTTCGATTCACTATTATCCTTAAACTTTAGAGCAAGTATTGGTTTCTCCACATTAGGATATGATGCTATAACCTGGATTTTGCTAGTTAAACATCTTATACTCTCAGGCATAATATACTCTCCCTGTGTGAAGTTGATGTGAATTTCCTTTTTAATTTCCTTAATACCTATAACACCCATAGACTTAGCTACAGCTTTAAGCAGGGCTATTCTAATTAGGTTCTCACAAGGCTTTGGTATGTCAGAGAACCTATCAATAAGCTCATCTTCTATATCCATTTTGTCCTTTTCACATGATATTGATGCTATTTTTTTGTAAATTTCAATTTTGATAATCTCATTATCAATATAAGTATCAGGTATATATGCATTAATCGGAAGCTCTATTGTTGTTTCTATATCACTTGCAACCTCTTCACCTTGAATATGCTTAACCTCATCCTTAAGCATCTTACAGTATAGGTCATATCCAACAGCCCCCATGTGACCATGTTGCTGTGTACCTAGCATATTACCTGCTCCTCTAATTTCAAGGTCACGCATGGCAATCTTAAAGCCTGAACCAAACTCAGTAAACTCCTTAATAGCCTTAAGCCTCTTTTCTGAGTCCTCAGTTAATACCTTATCACGTCTATATGTAAGGTATGCATATGCAAGTCGGCTACTTCTTCCTACTCTACCACGAAGCTGGTAAAGCTGTGAAAGTCCCATTCTATCCGCATCATAAACAATTAAAGTATTCGCATTTTGTATATCCATACCTGTTTCTATTATAGTTGTACATAGTAGTATGTCAGATTTCCCTTCCATAAATCCTACTATAACATCCTCAAGTTCCTTTTCACCCATTTTTCCATGTGCCATACTTATTCTAGCATCTGGAATAAGGTTTTGTAGATATCCATTCATTTCAGGCATTGTTTCTACCCTATTATAAACAAAGTAAACCTGTCCACCACGTGATATTTCACGACTAATAGCATCTGCTATAAGCTGGTCATTATATTCAAGCACATAGGTCTGAACTGGGTATCTTTCCTCCGGTGGAGTTTCGATAACACTCATATCCCTAGCTCCTATAAATGACATATGTAGAGTTCTTGGAATAGGAGTTGCTGTTAATGTTAATACATCAACATTTTGTTTAAGTGCCTTAATTTTCTCTTTATGACTAACTCCGAACCTCTGCTCCTCATCAATAATTAGTAGTCCAAGGTCCTTATACTTAATGTCTTTTTGAAGAAGTTTATGGGTTCCTATAACAATATCAACATTACCTGCTGCAAGGTTTTGTTTAGTTTCCTTTTGCTGCTTTGGTGTATTGAATCTACACATCATATCAATATTAACAGGAAAATCCTTAAATCTTTCCTTAAAGTTCTTATAATGCTGCTCAGCTAGAATAGTTGTAGGAACAAGGAATGCTACCTGTTTCTCATCCATTGCTGCCTTAAATGCAGCACGCATAGCAACCTCGGTTTTACCATATCCAACATCACCACATAAAAGTCTATCCATAGGTTTATCCGATTCCATATCCCTTTTAATTTCTTCAATTGCAGTAAGCTGATCTGGAGTTTCATCATATGGGAAATCCTCTTCAAAATCCACCTGCCATGAGGTGTCCTTTGAAAACTTAAATCCTTTGCAGGCACTACGCTTAGCGTATAACTTAATAAGTTCATCTGCCATTGCTTTAAGTGACTCACGAACCTTACCCTTGGTCTTAGACCACTCCTGTCCCCCAAGCTTATTCATCTTAGGTGTTTTGTCATCTGAACCAATATATTTTTGCACCATGTCTAATTGATCTACAGGAACATAAAGAGTATCGTCTCCTCTATAGCTTAAAACTAAAAAGTCCCTCTTAACTCCCTCAACTTTAAGTTCGTTAATTCCTTCAAATTTACCTATACCATGGTTTATATGTACAACATAATCTCCAACCTTAAGATCAGTAAAACTTTCAATTCTACCTTCCTTTTTAGTAAACTTACGGCGGGGCTTAAGGTCTTTATATACTTCCTTATCAGATATAATCAATATCTTTCCAGATGGGAAGTCCATTCCGCGTCTTAAACTTCCTGATGTTATTGTAACAACTGAAGGTTGTGCGGTTTTTGTAAATTCACTATATATAGCCTTAATTCCCTCTGAAACAAGTGCATCCTTAAGCCTTTTTCCTCGACTTTCACTACCAGAGAGTATAAATATGTAATAATCCTTATTGATCTTGTCTCTAATCTCAGATAATATATACTCAATTCCACCAACAGCGTTAAGACTAATACCATTTATATGAACTATATCCCCTGGCTTAAATATATTATCTACCCTTGGAATCATATTATATCCAAGATATAGTCTACTACTTAAATCCTCTAACACAATATTACTGTTAACTAAATACTCTCCTTGAAGTGGAAGAATCTCTCCTTTTTCAAGTAGGGATTTATAACTTTCATTAAACTCTGTTGATACACTTTCTATTTTCTGAGTTATCTTTTGTGTTTCATCTAATATAATAAGTGGGTTTTTAAAGTAATCTATAAACGAACAGGCCTCATCTTTATAAAAGTATGGAATATAACTATCTATTCCATCAAAACTTCTATGCTCTGAAAGCTTTTCAATATTGCCCTTAACCCTTTTCGTAAGATTATCCCTATATTCCTTATTTTTTATTTTTTTAATTCTTTCTTCAAGTTCATTAAGTAACTCTAATGAAACCCTCTTTATATCATCATTTGTAAGTATGATTTCACGTGCACTATAAACACTAACCTCATCTATACTTTCAATACTTCTTTGGGTTAAAACATCGAAGCTTCTAATTGTATCTATTTCATCTCCAAAAAACTCCACTCTAATAGGGAAAGAAGCATCTGCTGGAAAAAGGTCTATTATCCCGCCCCTTTTTGCAAATTGTCCCTTTCCTTCAACAGCTACTACCCTTTCATATCCAAGGTCTAGTAGAGATGACATAAGTGATACTATATCATTTTCCTCTTCCCTCTTTAGGTTAATAACAAATTTAGAATGTAGATTACTTGGTGGCATTTTGTATAATATAGCATCTATTGATGCAACAACTATAATATCTTCTCCCTTTTGAAGACGTCTTAAAACCTCAAGTCTTTCACATCTTATTTCAAGTGAAGAAACCTCTATATTAAAAACCATCTCCTTAGATGGCATGTAATAGCAATTATCCATTAATGCTGATAAATCGTCATGGAGCTTTTTAGCCTCCATATCATTACTAGTTAGTATTAATACTTGACCTTTTAATTTGCTATAAAGACCATATGTAATTACAGCCCTTTGGGAATCTGATAGTCCATGTACAATTGTAGATGTTCCACCATTTATACTAGATACTAACTGCTTATATTCCTCCATTCCATCTAAAATAGAAGAAATACATTCTAATCTCAAGTTAGCTACACCTCCTAGCCATTATTCTGAGTCTTGACATCCATTAAAGGTATTATACTTATTCATAGCATTTGATATATTACCCTTTATCATATCAACAACTGCATCAGCTGAAACCTCAACTGATTTATCCATTATTTTTCTCTCCTCATCACTATACTTTCCAAGAACATAGTCAACAATTCCTCTTTGGGCCTTACCTATTCCAACTCTTATTCTAGGAAAGTCCTTAGTTTGAAGATGGAGTAGTATATTCTTCATTCCATTATGTCCACCATCTGTTCCTGATGGTCTAATTCTAATCTTTCCAAGGTCTATTGCCATATCATCATATATAACAATAATATTCTCTGGGTCTATTTTATAAAATGAAGCAGCTTCAATTAAAGCCTCTCCACTAAGATTCATATATGTTAAAGGTTTAAGAAAAATTGTTTTTTGTCCATCTATTATGTATTCTCCAAAATTCCCTTTAAACCTTTCTCTATCCATATTAAAGCCAAATTTTCTACTTAAACAATCTATAACCTCAAACCCAGCATTATGTCTAGTTCCTTCGTACTCCCTGCCAGGGTTACCTAGTCCAACTACAAGATACATTTTAATTCCTCCATTCATGAATATAATTTATAGTATAATCAAATTTCCTAAAAATAAAAAGAATATTTTCCCCTACTTATAGTATACCACTAGCTAATATTACCTTATTTTCTTTTAAAGTGAATATTTTTATAGTAGAATAAAGTAAATTTAGAATAATCTATTTTAATATCACGCATACTAATACTTTATAAGTTTGGGGGTGTCCCATGGAATATATCAATTATTTAATGTCGCCATATTTTTATATAACCAATGTTATTATTCTATCTCTACTAATAGTTCTTGAAAGAAAAAGACCTGAAAAAACTATAGCCTGGATACTTATTTTCATAGTTTTTCCTCCACTTGGAATTATACTATATATATTTCTTGGACGTAACTGGAAGAAATATCGTCTTAAGGACCAAATGTCTCCTACAATAAAAGACCTTGTTGGTAGAGTTATTGGTAAAGTTAACAAAAATGAATATTTATCACTGATTACTCTTCTTGCAGTTAATAGTGATTCACCTTTATTTGTTGATAATAATATTACACTTTATAGGGATGGATGTGAGAAGTTTAAAGCCCTTAAAGAAGAACTTCTTAAGGCAAAACACCATATACATCTTGAGTATTACATAGTTAAACATGACGGTATCGGCGAAGAAATCAAGGATATTCTTATTACTAAGGCTAGGGAAGGGGTTAAGGTCCGCTTTATTATAGATAAAGTAGGTTCAGGATCCCTCTCTAAAAAATATAAGCGTCAACTTAAAAAAGCTGGAGTTGATGTTGTTGAATACTCATACTTTCTGGCACCTATCCTTAGATTTGTTAATACCCAGATTAACTACCGTAACCACCGTAAAATCGCAATTATTGATGGACGTGTAGGATTTCTTGGCGGTAACAATATAGGAGATGAATATCTTGGCAAAGGTACCCTTGGGTACTGGAGAGATAGTCATATTAAGGTTACAGGAGACTTTGTACTAGGTCTTCAGGGAGTATTTCTTGATGATTATTTTACTATTAAGAAGGCTAACGAAGAGGAGCTTTTATACGAAACAGGGTTTAGTGAATACTTTCCTGAACCTAAGTCCTCAAATGGTCAGGTTATTCAACTTGTAAAAAGCGGTCCTGACTCAGATTACCCAAGTATTATGCACTCCATATTAAAGATGATTAATATGGCAAAGGAGCATATATATATAACCACTCCATATTTTGTTCCACCTGAATGTATTATGGAGGCACTTAAGGTAGCAGCTCTGTCTGGTGTTAAAGTTAGTATAATATTTCCTGGTCAATATGATCATCTAATAGTCCACTACGCCTCAAAGTCCTATCTTGGAGAACTTTTAAAGTGTGGTGCTAAGGTCTACCTTTATCATAAGAAATCCTTTGTACATGCTAAGGTAATGAGTGTAGATGGCAAAATTTCAACACTTGGAACTGCTAATATGGATATGAGAAGCTTTGAGCTTAACTATGAGATTAACTGTGTTGTATATGATGAGGTATTTACATCATCAGTTGAAAATATGTTCTTAGATGACTTAGCTAAATGTGAAGAGCTTACACTTAAAATGTACGAATCTACTCCATTTAGATATAGAGCACTTGAATCAATTATGAGGGTTTTTTCCTCACTTTTATAAAGATAATACTTCTAAAATCAAAAGGATGCTGAAACCAGCATCCTTTTATATTTTATATTATTTTTGAACAAGTATTGTTTCAATT
>NZ_JAVWJB010000020.1:23264-30579 GCF_036639235.1 Clostridium sp. | reverse complement strand
GGGAAAGATGCTATGAATACTCTTATTAACTTTGTTTTTAATAATATGAATATGGAGTTAATATATTTAACAGTGTTAAGTGAGAATACCCCTGCTATTAAACTGTATAGTTCTTTAGGTTTTCAGGAGGAAGGTGTGCTTCGTAGTAGAATATTTAAAGATGGAGAGTATAAGGACCTTATTTCAATGAGTTTACTTAAAGGAGAGTATAAGGGGATTAAATAGTATAAAAATTTTCTATAAGACTAATATTAGTAAACTTTTCACAATCTCTGTAATATAGTGTATTAATAAAAATAATATAACAACCCATAGTTATTAATATAACAGATTGAAAATGTAGCTATTTGTAGGGTTATAACAGTTGATACAGCTATATAATAATAGTATAATAAAGAAAAGAATAATTATTAAGGAGGAATTGTAATGAGATTCCAACAATGGTTAGGCTTCAATAAGGGTACATGGTGTGAAGAGGTTAATGTTAGAGATTTTATTAATAGAAACTATACACCATATGACGGAGATTCAAGCTTTTTAGAAGATGCAACTGATAATACAAGTACAGTATGGAATGAGGCTTTAGAGCTTCTTAAAGAAGAACTTAAAAATGGTGTAGTTGATATAGATGTTGATACTGTTTCAGGTATTAATGCATATAACCCGGGATATATAGATAAGGATAAGGAAGTTATAGTAGGCTTCCAAACCGACGCTCCACTTAAAAGGGTTGTTAATCCGTGGGGTGGTATAAGAATGGCAGTTAGTGCTGCTAAGGCATATGGTTATGATGTGAACCAGGAAATGGTTGATATCTTTAGTAAGTATAGAAAAACTCATAATCAAGGTGTTTTTGATGCCTATACAGATGAGATGAAGCTTGCTAGAAAGGTAGGCATTATTACAGGTCTACCTGATGCATACGGACGTGGAAGAATAATCGGAGATTATAGAAGAGTTGCTCTTTATGGAATTGACTATCTAATTGAGAAGAAGATTGAGGATAGAAATAATATTAAGGGTGAGATGAACGAATATACAATACGTCTTCGTGAGGAAATATCAGAACAGATTAACGCACTGGAAGAAATGAAGTTAATGGCAAGTAGTTATGGATTTGACATTTCACTTCCAGCATCTAATGCAAGGGAAGCTGTTCAGTGGCTTTACTTTGGATATTTAGCGGCTATTAAGCAGCAAAATGGTGCAGCTATGTCACTTGGTAGAGTATCCACGTTTATAGATGTGTATTTAGATAAGGATCTAAAGGATGGAGTTATTACTGAAAGTGAAGCACAGGAGATTATTGATCAGTTTGTTATAAAGCTTAGACTTGCAAGGCATTTAAGAACACCAGACTATAATGATTTATTTGCAGGGGACCCTACCTGGGTTACTGAGTCAATTGGTGGAATGGGACTAGATGGAAGAACTCTTGTTACTAAGAGTAGTTTTAGATTCCTTCATACGCTTGTTAATTTAGGACCTGCACCAGAGCCTAATATGACTGTTCTTTGGTCAAATAAGCTTCCGGAAGAATTTAAAAAGTTCTGTGCTGAGGTTTCTATATTAACAGACTCTGTTCAATACGAAAATGATGATGTTATGAGGCCAAATTTTGGTGATGATTATGCTATTGCTTGCTGCGTTTCAGCTATGATTGTAGGGAAAGAAATGCAGTTCTTTGGAGCTCGTGCAAATCTTGCTAAGGCGCTACTTTATTCAATTAACGGTGGAGTTGATGAGGTTCACAAAACTCCAGTTGGGCCAAAGTGTTATATTAATGATTCTGAGTACCTTGACTATGATGAGGTTATGAAGTGCTTTAATAAGACTATGGAATGGCTTGCGGACCTTTATGTTAATACTATGAATGTTATCCACTATATGCATGATAAGTATGCATATGAGTCAAGTCAAATGGCCCTACATGACTCTAATGTAGATAGGATGATGGCCTTTGGTATAGCAGGACTTTCTGTTGTTACAGACTCTTTAAGTGCTATTAAGTATGGCAAGGTTAAGATTAAAAGAGAAAATGGTATTGCTGTTGACTTTGAGGTTGAAGGAGACTTCCCTAGATACGGTAATGATGATGATAGAGTAGATAGTATAGCTGTTGAGGTTGTAAGTAAGTTTATGAATGAACTTCGCCGTCACAAAACTTATAGAGACGCAGATCACACAATGAGTATACTAACTATAACTTCTAATGTTGTATATGGTAAGAAAACAGGTACAACACCAGACGGTAGAAAGGCAGGAGAGCCATTTGCACCTGGGGCTAACCCAATGCACGGTAGAGACGGTAGTGGAGCACTTGCATCCCTTAATTCAGTTGCTAAGATACCATATTGTAACTGTATGGATGGAGTATCTAATACATTTACAATAGTACCTGAATCATTAGGTAGAGAAAAATCAGAGAGAGTATCTAACCTAGTAGCTATATTAGATGGGTATTTTGGACAGTACGCACATCACTTAAATGTTAACGTACTAAATAGACAAACCCTACAGGATGCTATGGACCACCCAGAAAATTATCCAAACCTTACAATTAGGGTTTCAGGGTATGCTGTTAACTTTAATAGATTATCTAAAGAACAGCAAATGGAGGTTATGCTTAGAACTTTCCATGACAGGGTATAGACTATGATAACTGGTAGAGTCCATTCAATCGAAACAATGGGACTTGTAGATGGCCCTGGTATTAGGGTTGTAATATTCATGCAAGGATGTAAGTTAAGATGTATTTATTGCCACAATCCAGATACATGGAGTATAAACTCAGGAGATGAGATTACTCCAAAGGAGCTTTTGAAAAAGGTTATAAGATACAAGATATACTTTAGAAACTCAGGTGGAGGGGTTACCCTATCAGGGGGAGATCCGCTACTTCAAACAGAGTTTTCAACAGAATTCTTTAGGCTTTGCAAGGAGCAGAATATCCATACCTGCCTTGATACTTCAGGATATGGAGAGGGAGACTATGAAGAATTATTAAAGTATACTGATTTAGTGCTTCTTGATGTTAAACATATTGATGATAAGATTCATAAGTTTATTACAGGAAGAAATAGAGATGAATTTATAGAGTTTGTTAATAAATTAAATGTTTCAGGTACTAAGGTGTGGATAAGACATGTTATGCTTGAGGGGTATACAGATGATGAGGAATATTTAAAGTCCTTTGCAGAGTACGTAGATTCTGTTAATAATGTGGAAAAAATAGAGCTTTTAGCCTATCATACACATGGAGTATCTAAGTATGAAGAGCTTGGTATAAAGTATAGAATAAAGGAGATGGAGCCTTTTTCTAAGGAAAGTTTAATCAAGGCAAAGGATACAGTTCATAAATACTTAAAGAATAAAAGCATAAAAATGCATTAATATATTATCCTTAAGAAAGGGAAGTTTTCTCCTATCCCGTAATAACCCTTTCTTAGGGATTTTAATTTTTTGAAATAAATTTTAAAACTTTGGGAAAAAGTTATATAATATTGGATATATATATAGTATGAATACTTTTTAGGAGGCTTATTTGGATTATAGATATATAGTAGAAGGTGTATTTAAGCTTTTACTTGCCCTTATTTTATCAGGGCTTATTGGAGGAGAAAGGGAGCACAAAAGCAGGCCAGCAGGACTTAGAACCCATATGCTAGTTTGTATAGGAGCCACCCTAGTTCAAATAACTGCCTTTAACTATTACGCTACCCATACAGGAGGCTATAATGTTGATCCTATGAGACTTGGTGCACAGGTTATAAGTGGTATCGGATTTTTAGGTGCAGGTACTATTATTAAGGAAGGTGCAAGTATTCGTGGACTTACAACAGCAGCAAGTCTTTGGGTTGTTGCCTGCCTTGGTATTACAATTGGGTCAGGGCTATATATTGAAGCTATACTTGGTACTATTTTTCTTTATATAGGACTTAAATGTTTTAAGTCTATTGAGGGGAGAATAGCTAGGGGAAGAAAGCTTTACTGCCTTGAAATTGTTGCTGAAAATATACCAGGTAAGATAGGTGAAATAGGTGTTGAAATAGGAAGAGTGGGTCTTAGCATTCTTAATGTAGATATGAGGGATGCTGATAATTCATACTTTACAATAGAACTTGTAGTAAAAAGTAGTGGAGATATTAATCATAGTGCTATAATAGAAAGGGTAGCTTCGCTACATGGAATTCGAGAAATTAAATTTATTTAGATAAATACAGATTGTTAAGCAGAAAGGGAGAGTTACATGGATTACAATGGATACCTAAAAAGAGAAATTGAAAAGGCTCTTTTTCTTGAAATAGGAAGAGATATTAGCTTAAGTTTTGGAAAGAATGAAGGGATTCTTAAAAAAGGAGAATACCCAGTACTACCAAAGGATATGGTTAATATTGCAAAGAATGCTGATGGTGGACTAAGTGCAGGAATAGATATATCTATTTTTATTGAGGGAATGATATATTTAGTTGGATGTGATAATAAGTTTAAGTACACACCTGAGTATTCAGAGTTTCTAAAGACAACAACAGGAATAGAAAGTTATATCATTAGAAAAATTGAAGAAAATAAAGAAAATGATATGAAGGCAGCCCTAGTATATCTTAATACTCTTTGTTATATTAATCCTAAAAAAGAATATAAATATAATAGGGTAGTTCATTTAATGAATATGATGGAGAAGTTATCACTTGAAATCCTAGAAGATGAGATTGTAGATAGTCTAGAGGAGCTTTGCACTGAACATGAAGATTTTCCTATGCCACACTATCATTTAGGAGAATACTATCTTAACAAGGATATGGATAAGGCGAAGATTTACCTTAGAAAATGCCTTGATTATGATGAAACTAGAATAGATGCAGAGGATTTGCTTGATAGAATTAAGTGTATTGAGGATTATGATAATGCTGTTGATCTAGTTAAGGATGGACGTGGAGTTGAGGCTTTAGCTACTTTAATTAGAATAGTTGAAGATCAGCCACTAAATTATGATGCTAAGTATTATCTTGCAGTTGCCCATAGACAGGCAGAGCAATATCAAAAAGCTCTTATGCATCTTAAGGATCTTACTGAATCAATGGAAAGACAAGAAGTGTATGCAGAAATTGCACTTAACCTTGCAGCTTTATATGAGTTTGAGGCAGCTATAGATTACTTTAAAAAAGCTCTACAGATTATGCCAAATGACTCAGGTGTTATATGTAATATAGGAGTTTGTCACCTAAGTCTTGGTGATAATGAAGAAGCTAAAAAGGCATTTGCACTTGCTACAAGAATTAATCCAGAGGATGAAATTGCAGCTGCTTGGCTTAAGCAAGTAGAATCACTATAAGATAAGGCTACCTAAATTTTGGGTAGCCGTTTTTATTATTTGTCTTAGGAGGGGGAAATGGACATAGAAATTCTATACAAAACTTGGCTAGGATTTAATGAGGATGTTTTTAATGAACTTTCAGGTATAGCAGATAAGGAAAAGGAAGATAGATTCTATAAGGAAATAAGTTTTGGGACAGGTGGAATAAGAGGGGAAATAGGCTATGGAACTAATAGGGTAAATATCTATACAATAGGAAGGGCATGCGCTGGAACTGCAAAGTATTTACTTGATAATTTTAATAAGCCTAGTGTGTTAATAGCCTATGATTCAAGAATATTTTCACTAGAATTTGCGAGGCTTTCTTATATGGTATTTACTAGTATGGGGGTTAGTGCAAAGCTTTTTAAGGCACCAGCGCCTACTCCACTATTAAGTTATGGAGTAAGAAGATTAAAGGCAACAGCTGGAATAGTTATTACAGCAAGTCATAATCCTAAGCAGTATAACGGGTTTAAGGTATATGGAAGCGATGGTGGGCAAATAACTAAGGATGTTGCAGGGAAGATATTTAATAATATTACTAAAAGTGAGTATAACTGCAGTATTGTAAGAAAAATTGTTAACGAAGAGGTAGAAAAAGAATATGACTATGTATGTGATATGGTATGTGAGGAATACTATGAAAGCATAATGAAGTTATCATTTAATACAGAACTTGTTAGAAAGTATTCTGACTCGATAAAAATAGTATATACGCCACTTCATGGGGTAGGTGGAGCATATATTAAGGAATTAATGAAGAAAATAGGTTATACCAATGTGTTCTATGTAAAATCCCAATTCGCCCCGAATGGAGAGTTTCCAACAGTTAAATACCCAAATCCTGAGGAGGAGAAGGTATTTGAATATGCGAAGAAACTTGGTGAGGATAAGAAGGTAGACTTACTAATTGCAACAGACCCTGACTGTGATAGGGTTGGTATAATGGTTAGAAATAAGGTTGGAGAGTATGTTCCTCTTACAGGAAATGAAATAGGAAGTCTTCTAACTTACTATGTTTTATCACAAATAAGTTCTAAATCTAACCTTAAAAAGAATTCTGTTGTTATAAAGACTATAGTTACAACAGATATTGCAAAGGAAATCTGTGATGACTTTAATGTTGAAATAGAAGAGGTATTAACTGGATTTAAATATATAGGTGAGAAAATTAAAGAGTATGAAAGTAGTGACAAGAATTTTATACTAGGTTTTGAAGAAAGCTATGGATATTTAGTAGGTGACTTTGTTCGTGATAAGGATGGGGTTATTGCAACTATACTAATAAGTGAAATGGCACTTTACTACAAAAGCATGGGTATGAGCCTACTTGAGATACTTGATAAGCTTCACAAAAAATACGGATACTATAAAGAAAAGTTAGTTTCCTATGAATTTCCTGGAATAAAAGGAGATAGAATAATTTCGTCTATTATGGATAACGTAAGAAGCTGGGAGTTCCTAAAAAGACAGGGAATTAAGCCTATTAACATAATAGACTATGGAATAGGGATCGGAAATTTACCTAAAGAAAATGTTGTAGGTATAGTAATGGAGGATTCTAAGGTTATTATTAGGCCCTCTGGAACAGAGCCTAAGATTAAGTTTTACTTGTCCTCAAATAGTAGGGATGATTTAGATTCTGCATACAAAATAAAACTTCTAGAAAATAACATAAATAATATTGTAGAAACTGTAAATAATATAGAAGACTGAGAATTCTCAGTCTTCTATATTTTTGTTGTATTGTTAGCTATAAATTAGCTTTTGATATGGATATAGATTTTTCATTGTTCAAATGGAGGTACATATGAAGAAGATTTTTATAATATACATGGTAGTGTTTTTAATGGCTTTATTTATAGAGCCTGTCTATGCATTTAATTCAGATGTTAAGGAATCAAGTTTAGATGTTAAGGAGGTAAGGGTAGGCCTTAAAGGCCTTGCATCAAGTAA
>NZ_JAVWJB010000020.1:11099-23164 GCF_036639235.1 Clostridium sp. | reverse complement strand
AAGATTGAGGGAGCTGTAGAGTCTACACGTGGAGAAGTGCTTATGGAGGGGGATGATGTTGTTAAGGCTTTTTTCTATTCAAGTAATGGCGGAGTTACTGAATCCAGTAAAGATGTATGGAATTCAGAATTTTCATACCTTTTATCCCAAGTAGATAAATTTGATACTGATAAGTGGACACGGGAACTATCTACAAAGGACATTGATAAAATCCTAAAGAAAAAGAGATACCTTAAGCATCATGAGGAGTTTGCTAGTATAAAGGATGTTGTTAAAGGTGAAGGAGGACGTGTTAAATCACTTATTCTTAATATAAAGCAACAAAATAAAGCAGTTAAGAATCTAGTTATTGATAGGGAAGGCACTAGAATAGCCCTAGGGCTTAAGAGTAATTATTACAATATAACATTTAATAAATCATCATCAACTTATACTATTATAGGAGGTGGATTTGGGCATGGAGTAGGACTTAGTCAACTAGGTGCTAAGAATAGAGCCTTAAATGGACAGGGTTATAGGGATATATTAAGTTTTTATTATAAGGGCACAAATATCAAAAAAATCCCATAATACTTCAAATTATTTCCCGGAAAATAAAATCTAATATTTTATGTAAAAATATTAGATTTACTATAAAGTTTTAATTATACTTGTAGGTTGTTGACTCTACATGAGATGTTTAATATAATTATGGCATAATTCACTCGAAAGGGGGTGAAAATAAAAAGTGGTAAGAAAACTAACAGCTTTATTATTAAGCTGTGCAATTACAATGTTAAGCTTACCTGTATCAGTAGTATCAGCGAGTACAATTGCAAACCCAGATATTATTAAAGTAGGACTGAAAAGTGTTCAGTCAACTAGTCTAAGTGTCAAATTAGAAGGTCACTATAAAGTGAATGGGGTTCCTATGGCAGATAAAAGCCTAGGGTTTTCTGCAAGTAGCGGAAAAGTTTTATTTGAAGGTAAAACATATTCAGAGGTTACATTAGAACCGATTGTTTCTTCATCTAAGGTAGCGATAGTTAACGGGGGAAAGACCTGTAAATATAGTGGGGTAATCACTATGAAAGTATCAGATAATAGGATACTACCAGTCAATTATATTGACATGCAAAGCTACCTAAAGGGAGTTCTTCCCCATGAGATTTCAAACTCATATCCAATAGAGGCTATTAAGGCCCAAGCAATTACATCAAGGACATTTGCACTGAGAAACCTTAAGAAACATGCATCAGAAGGAATAAATGTATGTGACACAACTAACTGTCAGGTATATAAGGGGGAAAACTCTGCCTATAAAAACATCTCAAGAGCAGTAGATGAAACAAAAAACATGGTTGTAACAAGTGGTTCAAGCCTAGCTAGTGTTACATTTGGAGCTAGTAATGGAGGCTATACAGAGTCATCCCTAAATATATGGGGCTCTTTCTATAACTACCTGTTAGTGCAGGAAGATAGTTTTGATAATAACCCTTGGCCAGAAAGTAAGGTATATACTACTGCACAAATGGATTCAATGCTAAAGAGTAAGGGACTACTTGGAAGTAGTGATAAGTTTGTCAAAATAGGGGAGATAGTTAGAAATAGTAGTGCTAGAGTTGCTGAGATGGAGGTTGTTTATACTTCGTCGAATGGTAGACAAGCATCAAAGATGCTAAATAAAGAACAACCTAGAACTGCTTTTGGTTTAAGAAGTATGTCATTTGATATTAACCAGTCTGGAGATAAGTACACTTTTAGTGGAAAAGGATATGGACATGGAGTTGGAATGAGTCAGCTTGGAGCTAAGGCAAGAGCTGAAAAAGGACACAATTATAGTCAAATTCTAGGGTTTTATTTCCCTAATACTAAAATAGAAACATTAGCTGTTACGGAAGGAGAAGGACCAACTCTTCCACCTATTAGCCCAGGACCAACTGACCCTACACCGCCTGAAATAACTGGCGAGAAAATTATAGCTCAATATGGAACAAGAGGTTCTGTAGTTGAGAAAATCCAATCAAACCTTAATTATTTAGGTTACTCTGCAGGAATAGCAGATGGAGTATTTGGAAGAAATACTGAGAATGCAGTTAAAGCATTCCAAAGGGCAGAGAGGCTAAAGGAAACAGGTATAGTTTATGAGTCAACTAACATACTACTTCAAAAGAAGGTAGATGATAAGGAAAATCAAGGCTCAGTTAATACAGATAAGGTAATTGCACAAAAAGGATCAAGATCAAACATTGTAAAAGAAATTCAAAGTGATCTTAACTTCCTAGGCTACTCTGCAGGAATAGCAGATGGTATTTTTGGAAGTAATACTGAACGAGCAGTTAAGGACTTTCAAAAGTCTATAGGTCAAAATCAGACCGGTATAGTGTACCAAAGTACATATGATTTACTTAAAAAGAAGGTAAATGAAAAGAAGAGCTCGTCAGTAAGTACTGTTATAGCTAAGATAGGTAGTAGAGGACAAGCTGTATCAAATATACAGGGTCTTTTAAATAGTAAAAAACATAATGCTGGTAAGGCGGATGGAATATTTGGAAAGAATACTGAAAAAGCAGTTGTAAGCTTCCAAAAGGATAATAATATTAGCGTAACAGGGGTTGTGGATAACACAACATATGATCTACTTAAAAAATAATTGAGAAATAATTTAAACACTAGTGTAAAACAACCATTTAAGATATCCTCTTAAATGGTTGTTTTGTTTTATGTGTATAATAATTGAAAATAAGTAAATAATCAATAATAGTGATTTTAATAATGTATGAATATTCGTCAAAATAGTAAATAATTAATTTTGATTTGACATATAATGGATAATTATATTGTATTACTTTTACTATATGAAGTATAATAAGGAAGTAAAAGTGTACAAGACAGAAAGGATGATACATATGAACAGACATGTGAATCAGATTCTCCTTGCAATTTTAGATGTTATATTTGTTAATGCAGCAATATTTGCGTCTTATCTTGTAAGGTTTTCATGGGAAATTCCAGATGTTTATCTAGATACATATTATAAGTCTTTTATACCAGTGTCAATTATAATGATTATTTCATTTTGGTTTTTTAGACTTTATAAAAGCGTATGGAGATATGCAAGCATTACAGAACTTATGTATATAATTATGGCGGTAGCAGTAGGTTCCTTTGGTTCATTAATATATGGTGTATTTGTAATAGATAGAAGATTTCCTTTAAGTGTTTATTTTATGATGGCAGTATTTGTAATGGTATCCTCAGGAGGAATTAGACTGTTATCTAGGGTAATGTCAAGTATAGATATACTTCCATCAAATGCAGGTATTAAAAGTAAAAGAGTTATAGTTGTTGGTGCGGGAGATGCAGGTGCTATGGTAGTTAAGGAAATGAAAAAGCACCCAGAGCTTGGATATACACCTGTTGCATTAGTTGATGACAATAAGTCTAAAATTGGAGGTCTTATTAATGGAACTCCTATTGTTGGAACAAGAGAAGATATAGGGACTATTGTTAAGAATAGAGATATAGATGAGATACTAATAGCACTTCCTTCAATTAGTAATGAAGAAAGACGTAGCATTATGAAGATTTGTAGTGAAACTGGAGTAAAGCTTAAAACACTTCCAGGTATATATGAGCTTATTAATGGAAAGATTAGTATTAATCAGATTAGAGATGTTGAAATTGAAGACCTTCTAGGAAGGGATCCTATAGAACTTAATCTTGATTCTATAGCAGGATATCTTACAGATAAGGTAGTTCTTATAACTGGAGGAGGAGGCTCAATAGGGTCAGAACTTTGCAGACAAATTGTTAAGTTTAACCCAAGAAAGCTTATTATCCTTGATATTTATGAGAATAGTGCATATGATCTTCAAATGGAACTTAATTTTAAGTATCCGAAGATATCGAAGGAGGTTGTTATAGCATCTATTAGGGAGAAGCATAGACTAGAAGAGGTGTTTGAGAAGTTTAGCCCTGAGGTTGTATTCCACGCAGCGGCACATAAGCATGTACCTTTAATGGAAGCGAATCCTAAGGAAGCTATTAAGAATAATGTAATTGGTACATATAATCTAGCAGTTACGGCTGATAAGTATAAGGTTAAGAAGTTTGTATTAATTTCAACTGACAAGGCTGTTAACCCAACTAATATCATGGGTGCAACTAAGAGGATGTGTGAGATGATTATACAATCAATTAACAAAAAAAGCGAAACAGAGTTTGTTGCAGTTAGATTTGGTAATGTTCTAGGAAGTAATGGTAGTGTAATTCCACTATTTAAGAAGCAAATTAAAGAAGGTGGACCTATTTCAGTTACCCATCCAGACATTAATAGATATTTTATGACTATTCCAGAAGCTGCCCAGCTTGTTATACAGGCAGGTTCAATGGCTAAGGGTGGAGAGATATTTATACTAGATATGGGAAGCCCAGTTAAGATTGTAGACCTTGCAAAGGATCTTATAAGACTTTCAGGATTAGAACCTGGACGTGATATTAAGATTAACTTCACAGGACTTAGACCTGGTGAGAAGCTTTACGAGGAGCTTTTAATGGATGAGGAGGGTATTAGCAATACTACCCATAGAAAGATATTCATTGGAAAGCCTGGCCAGTTTGATTTTGAGGATATAACTACTAAGGTTAACATCTTAAGAGACTCACTTGATGGTGAGGAAGAGGCTATATTTAATTTAGTAGAAAAGATAGTTCCAACCTATAGCAGAAAAAAATAAAAAATAGTTTAATTTTTGTCAAAGTGTTTGACGTTGAATTAAACAACAAGTATAATTTTGTAGAAAGTAGAAATTAATTATATTTACAAACTTATAAATAGTAAAAGTTTTGAGGAGGGTATAAAATGTCCACAAGAGATAGCTTAATGAAAAGAATTCAAGATAGAACAGCTGTTATAGGTGTTGTAGGTCTTGGATATGTTGGACTTCCACTAGCAGTAGAAAAAGCAAAAGCAGGATATAAGGTTATTGGATTTGATGTTCAGCAATCAAGAGTTGACCAAGTTAATAGAGGTGAAAATTACATAGGAGATGTAGTAGATTCAGAACTAAGTGAACTTGTTGCAAGTGGTATGATTGTTGCTACAACTGATTATGCAAAGATAGCAGAAGTTGACGCTGCATCAATAGCAGTTCCAACTCCTCTTGATAAATATAAGCAACCAGACACTTCATATGTTGTTGCTTCAACTGAAAGTATTACAAAGTACCTACATAAAGGTATGCTTGTAGTTCTTGAAAGTACTACATACCCAGGAACAACTGAAGAAGTTGTTAAGCCAATACTTGAGAGCACAGGCCTTAAGTGTGGAGAAGATTTCTACCTAGCTTTCTCACCTGAGAGAGTTGACCCAGGTAATAAGATCTACAAGACTAAGAACACTCCAAAGGTTGTTGGAGGAATTACTAGTGATTGTACAGAAATTGCTGCACAGCTTTACAGAAATGTACTTGAGGGAGAGATATACACTGTATCTTCACCAGCAGTTGCAGAAATGGAAAAAATCCTAGAAAACACATTTAGAAACATAAACGTAGCACTAGCTAACGAGATGGCAATACTATGCTCAAGAATGGGTGTAGATGTTTGGGAAGTTATTGATGCAGCTAAGACTAAGCCATACGGATTTATGGCATTCTACCCAGGCCCAGGACTTGGTGGACACTGCATTCCGATAGACCCATTCTACCTAACTTGGAAGGCTAGAGAATACGATTACCATACAAGACTAATCGAAATTTCAGGAGAAATTAACGATTACATGCCAGAATTCGTAGTAGAGAAGGCTGGAACAATACTTAATGACGAATTTAAGAAGCCACTAAACGGATCTGATGTACTACTTGTAGGTGTAGCTTACAAGAACGACATTGATGACTTAAGAGAGTCACCTGTATTTAAGGTAATAGACAATCTTAAGAAAAGAGGAGCTAATATTCTTGTTAACGAGCCATTCGTACCAGAATTTAGCTATGATGGAGTTGACTACAAGTCAGTAGAACTTACTCCAGAAACTCTTTCATCAGCAGATATTGTTATAATTACAACAAACCACTCATGCTATGACTACGAGTCAATCGTAGCTAATGCTAAGGTTGTATTCGATACAAGAAATGCAACTAAGGAAGTTGTTAATAACAGAGAGAAAATTCGTAAGTTATAATTATATAAGACTTTTTATTACTAAGGAATATCAGGATAATGTCTTGGTATTCCTTTAGTAGTAATTTAAGTTTGTAGTAAGGGGATGGCGAAGATGTTATTCATGAAATTTGTAATCGTTTTATCCCTATTTTGTTTATCATGTTATTTATTTCATAGGGCAAGCACAACCCTGAATCCTGGAAAGCTTAATATAGTTTCATATGCATTTTACTTGTTTGTAATTCCATCATTTATTGGGGCAAGTTTAGTGTATCTAGGATGGGATCAGCATTATATGATAGCTAAGATAACTGATAAGGACACAATAGGAAAAACATATTTTTTAATATCAGCAACAGCTATAATCCTGCCCTTAGCAATGATTGTTTGGGCTAAGCTATTTAGGGTTAATACAAGGCTTGAGTATAACCAGTATCTAGAAAGAGAAACAAATAATGATGGAGAAAAATCCATATTTGTAGTTACACTTCTTGTGGCTATTGTTTGCCTGTTCTTTACAGGCTTAATGTTTGTAAAAATGGGAAGTATACCACTACTTGATTTAGTTTTAGGGCGAGATGGTTCACATATTAGTGCAGATAGAATCGCTATCTCTACTGGTGGTGGAATGAATCAATATGTAAGAAACCTAGTTGTATTAACATTTACACCTATACTTTCTTATTTAGCATTTGTTTTTGCACTTTCAACTAATAAGAAGAGATGGTATACACTATTTTCTGTTTTATTTGTAGCATCAGTATTTATTAAAACATATAACTATGCAAAGTCACCACTTGCATTTTATATATTTGCATTTGTTATTATCTACATAGTAGTTAGAGGAAGTATACCTATAAAGAAGCTAGCAGTTGTTGTTGGAGTCTGTGGGTTTACAATACTTTTTATGTACTTTAAAAATGGATTTTCACTATCTCAAATGTTTGATATATATAATGGTCCACTTGGAAGAACGTTGTTTACCCAGGTTGGGACATTGTTCCTACACGTAGATCTTTTCCCACAGTATATACCTTTCCTAGAGGGAAGAAGTTTTTCACCAAGTATACTAAGCTTATTTACTGACGGATGGGAACACTTTAGATCAGGACTTGTAACTATGCACTTCTACGCACCGGAGAAGGTAGTAGAGGGAATAGCAGGGGTTATGAATACATTATTTGTAGGTGAAGCATATGCTAACTTTGGAATGAAGGGTGCATTACTTTCAATTGTTTATGTAGGATTTGTAATTAAATCAGTATTATTACTTCTTATAAAAACAAAAAAGACTCCTATAAATATAACGATATACATTATATTAACAACACTACTTGTTAATGCAACCCAAGGTGGATTTACAGACTTTGTTTATAATTCATCAATTATATTTAGTGTTGCCTTTGTACTAATTATTAAGGTAACAGCAATTTATGTAGATAAGTTTAAAGTTCTAGACAGAATTAACGTAAGCGATAAACTAAAATAATTTGGAGGTAATTATGGCTAGATGTATTTTTCATATTCCTTTTTATATAGGCTCAGATAAGCAGCCATCAGGGTCACAAATAAGACCTATGAAGATGATTGCCGCATTTAAGAAAATAGGATATGAAGTTGATGTTGTTTCAGGATATGCAGCTGAAAGAAAGCAGAAAATAAACCAAATTAAGGAAAATATAAAAAATGGGGTTAAGTATGACTTTTTATATGCGGAAAATTATACAGAACCAACTCTATTAACAGAAAGTCATCATCTTCCTACAAATCCATTCCTTGATTTTGGATTCTTTAAGTTTTGTAGAGAAAGCGGAATCAAGATAGGGTTATTTTATAGAGATGTTTATTGGAAATTTGATATATATAGACAAAGCGTTGGAGCACTTAAAACAGCAGTAGCAACTGCATTTTTTAAGTATGACCTTAAAAAATATAATCAGCTTTTAAACGTATTATACTTCTCAGATGATAAGATGTATGAATATCTTCCCTTTGATTTTAAGGGAGAAATAAAGGAGCTTCCTCCTGGAATTGATACATCACTTAGGGAAGCTTCTAAGGTTCGTGCTATTGAAGATAACGGTAAGCTTAAAATATTCTATGTTGGAGGCATTGGAGAGCTTTATAACATGGAAAAACTTTTTGAAGCTGTTCATAATACAGAGAATGTATATTTAACTGTATGTTGCCGTGAAGGTGAATGGGCTACTTGGAAAAGTAAATACGAAAAATACCTTAATGATAGAATTGAAATTGTTCATAAGTCAGGTAAGGATCTTGTTCCTTATATGGAAGGTGCAGACCTACTTAGCCTGTTCTTTGAGCCAGTTGAATATAGAACTATATGTGTTGGTGTTAAGATGTATGAATACATGACATACAAAAGACCACTACTTTCAACTAAGAATACCTCAATGGGTAAAACAGTAGAAAACTACGGTATAGGATACAATATTGAATATTCAACTAAGGATTTAGAAGAGCTATTTAAGAGCCTTCTAGAGAACAAACTTCAACTTAATGAAAAGGTAAACAAAATAGAAGAGATTTTTGAAGATCATACTTGGGAAGCTAGGGCTAATCAAGTAGCTAAAGATCTTTCATAATACGAGGTGAATAGGATGAGTAAATTAAGATTTGCAATTATCGGTTGCGGAAGAATTTCATATAAGCACGTTGAGGCTATTTTAAACAACAATGAAGAAGCAGAGCTTGTAGCTGTTTGTGATGTTGTTGAAGAAAGAGCAAATGACAAGAAAAATCAATACCTAGAAGCAAACAAAGAGGCAGTTGTAAATGTATATACTGACTACAAAGAGATGCTTCAAAAGGAAAACCTAGATGTTGCAACTATTGCAACTGAAAGTGGATACCATAAGGATATTGCAATTGATTGTATGAATGCTAAGGTATCAGTAATCGTCGAAAAGCCAATGGCACTTTCAATTGATGATGCTAACGAAATGATTAAATGTGCAAAGGATAATTCAGTTAAGCTTTGTGTAAGTCATCAAAACAGATTTAATAAGGTTATACAGGACCTTAGAGGGGCTGTTGAAAAGGACAGATTCGGAAGAATAGTTAATGGAACAGCAAGAATTCTTTGGAACAGAAACATGGGATATTATGAGCAGGCTCCATGGAGAGGAACATGGGCTCAAGATGGTGGAACACTAATGAACCAATGTATTCATAATATAGACCTACTTCAATGGATGATGAATTCAGAAGTAGATACAGTATATGCACAGTGTGATACCTTCCTAAGAGATATTGAAGCGGAAGACTTTGGTGCTATAGTAGTGCGTTTCAAAAGCGGTGCTATAGGAATAATCGAGGGTTCAGCATGTGTTTACCCAAGAAACCTAGAGGAGACTCTAAGCATATTTGGTGAAAAGGGAACAGTATGTATAGGTGGTCTTGCAGTTAATAAGATTGAAACTTGGAAGTTTGAAGATGCTTCAGAAAACGAAGAGGCAGATATTTTAAGAGCACAAGAGGGAGACCCAGATTCAGTTTATGGATTCGGACACACTCCATTATTTAAGGATACAATTGATGCTATTCGTGAAGACCGTGAGCCACTTGTAAATGGAGAAGAAGGTAAAAGAGGTATGGCAATTATTCTTGGTGCTTATAAATCAAGACTTACTGGAATGCCAGTTAAATTCCCACTAGAAAACTTTGCTTCAACAGATATGGCTTCAGTTGAAAAAATCAAAAAATAGATTTTTAGGAGAATAAGATTATGAAGTGTATTTCAGAAAGCGCTAAATTAGGAAGCAACCTATCAATTGGAAACTTTGTGGTTATAGAAGATGATGTTGTAATCGGTGATAACTGTATTATTGGTCACAATGTTGTAATTCACAAGGGTACAGCAGTTGGAAATAATGTAAGAATTGATGATAATACTGTTGTAGGTAAAGAGCCTATGAGAGCTGTTAATAGTATATTTAAGTCAGATAAAACATACTCACCTTGTATTATTTCAGATGGATGCCTAATAGGAGCAACTACTGTTATATATGTAGGAAGTCAAATAGGTGAAAAAACCCTAATAGCTGATATGGCAGTTGTTAGAGAAGATACTACAATAGGAGAAAAAACTATTATAGGTAAGGGTGCAACAATCGAGAACTTCTGCAAAATAGGTTCAAATGTTAAAATCCAAACCAATGTATACATAACTGCTTATTCTGATGTAGAGGATTATGCCTTTATAGCACCTTGTGTAGTTACATCTAACGATAATTACGCAGCAAGGGATAAGGAGAGATTCAATCACTTTAGAGGTGTTACAGTTAAAAGAGGTGGAAGAATAGGAGCTGGTGCAATTATTCTACCTGATAAAACAATTCATGAAGAGGGTCTTGTTGCAGCTGGAAGTGTTGTAACACGTGACGTTGAAAGAGAAATGATAGTTTTAGGGTCACCTGCTAAAAACTTTAAAAAGGTACCTAAGGAACAACTTCTAGAAAATCAATAGTACTTCAAGGAGGGGAAGCATGGGTAATTTAATGAACAAAGTTAAGAACCTACTTAAAAACAAAAAAGTAATAGTAGCAATATGTGTTGTAGCGATTTTAGCCCTAAGTGCTATTTTTGCAACTTTACGTAAAGAGGAGCCAGTTCCTATATATAATGACGTTGTTATTGAGTATAAGGACAAAAACCTTGAAAAGGCTATGAGAGAGATAATTAAAAAGCCATTTGGTGATATATATGTACATGATGTTTCAACAATCAAGACACTTGATTTATCTAAGAAGAACATTAAATATATAAATGGACTTGAGCATATGTACAATCTAGAAAGTCTTAATCTTTCAGAGAATAAGATAGATGATATAACACCGATTAAGGACCTTAAAAAAATTGAAAACCTATTCCTTGGAGTTAACAAAATAAAAGATATAACACCAATTAAAAACCTTACAAATATTAAGGATTTGAGAATTAATAACAACGACATCCTTGATATAAGCGTTGTTAATGGCATGAATAATATAACTAAAATTGAATTAAGTAGAAATCACATAGATGATATTACACCTGTATTATCACTTAAGAATCTTAAGGAAATTTCAGTAGCACATAATAACCTAGGTAATGTAGATAAGCTATATACTATGGAATCATTAATGACACTTAATATTTCAGGTAACAGCTTAACTTCAGTAAATGGTGTAGAAAAACTTACAAACCTTACACAGCTTAACGTTTCAGGAAATGCAATTGTTGATATTACTCCTATTACAAAGCTAACATCACTTAAAAAACTTGATATTAGCGATAATAGGGTTCGTAGTATTGAGGGTATAACTCCACTTGTAAACCTTGAATATCTAAGTGTTGCTAATAACTTTGTATCAGATATAACTCCTATAAAGGGCTTTAAAAACCTTGAGATATTATCTGTTGTTAATACAAACGTTGTTAATGTATCAGTAGTTAAGGATCTTAAGAAGATTAATGAGCTATTCCTTGATAAGAATACTGATAGATCAACTATTCAGCACTTAAACGGTAAGCTTAAGAATTCAGATGTTTATACTAAGTCAGAATTCCTAAATAAGGAGATATTCTAAAGGAGGAGTCACTATGAGAATTTGCTATTTAGCAGATGCATCAAGTTCCCATACTAAGAAATGGTGTAAGTATTTTAAGAATCTTGGATATGATATTCATGTTATTTCCTTAAATAGTGGGGAAATAGAAGGGGTACAGGTACATAGCCTTGGAATAGATAGTAGTAAGGTAGCCTACGGAGGCCTACTATCTAAGGCTTCATATGTATCAAGAATTTTAACTATAAGAAAATTAGTTAAAGAAATAAACCCTGATATTCTTCATGCTCACTATGCAAGTAGTTATGGACTTCTTGGTAGCCTATGTGGGTTTCATCCTTATGTACTGTC
>NZ_JAVWJB010000020.1:1853-10999 GCF_036639235.1 Clostridium sp. | reverse complement strand
CAAGTAGTTATGGACTTCTTGGTAGCCTATGTGGGTTTCATCCTTATGTACTGTCAGTCTGGGGAAGTGATATATATACCTTTCCTAGAGGCAGTAGTATAAAACGTAGGGTATTAGAACATAATCTTAAAAGTGCAGATTATTTAATGTCAACTAGCCGCGATATGGCTAGGGAAACGAAGCTTTATACTAATAAGGAGATTATGATAACTCCATTTGGAGTGGATACTAATATCTTTAAACCAGTAGATGTAAATAGGGACAGGGATAACATTGTTATAGGGACTATTAAGACCTTAGAACCACACTATGGAATTGACTACTTAATACGTGCATTTCATAAGCTAACACTTGAGTATGAGAATATACTTCTAAAGATAGCAGGTAAGGGTTCACAGGAAGAGGAATTAAAAAGTCTTGTAAGGGAACTTAATATAGAAGATAGGGTGGAGTTTCTTGGTTTTTTAAGTCTTAATAATATTCCAGTAGAATTTTCTAAAATGGACATTGCGGTTATTCCATCAATTCATGAAAGCTTTGGAGTATCCTCAATTGAAGCTCAGGCTGTAGGACGTCCTGTAGTTGTAACAGATGCAGGAGGACTTCCTGAAACCATTGAGGACAAGGTTACAGGAATACTTGTTAAGAAGGAAGATGTTAATAGTTTATACCAGGGAATTAAGACCTTAATTGATAATAGGGATTTAAGAGAGCAGATGGGCAAAAGTGCTATAGAGTTTGTTTTGGAGAACTACACTGTAGATAAGAATTTCAGTGAAGTAAATGAATTCTATAAGACTATTACAGATAAATAGTTCAAGGAGATATAAAATGGATAATACTAAAAAGAAGTTTGTTTCTATAGTTATTCCATGTAGAAATGAAGAAAACTACATTGAAAAGTGTATAGATTCTATGGCAAGTCAAAGCTATGGTATAGAAAATATTGAGGTTCTAGTATGTGACGGTATGTCTACTGATAGAACACAGGAAATTGTTAATAACTACTCAAAGAATGAGCCTAATATTAAGCTTGTTATAAATGAGAAAAAGGTAGCACCATCAGCTATGAACCTTGGAATTAAACAAGCTAAGGGTGAGATTATTATTATATTTGGTGCCCATGCCTACATGGATAAGGACTACGTTAAATACTGTGTAGAAAAATTAAGCGATGATAATGTTGCTGTTGTAGGTGGAAGAATTATAAATATTAGTGAAAACAACCTATCAGAGGCTATTTCACTTGCTATGGGTTCACCATTTGGAGTAGGAAATGCACTTTTCAGATACTCAGATAAGGAAGAGTTTGTAGATACTGTTGCATTTGGAGCATATAAGAAGGAGGTTTTTGACAAGATTGGATTATTCGATGAAGAATTTGTTAGAAACCAGGATGATGAACTGAATTTTAGAGTAAGTAAGGCAGGATTTAAAATGCTTTTAGCTCCTTGTATAGAGTCACATTACTATACAAGAGGATCACTTTCTAAGCTATGGAGACAATATTATCAATATGGCTTTTGGAAGGTTAGGGTTATTCAAAAGCACAAGAAGCCTGCGTCAGTTAGACATCTAATTCCTTTAATATTTGTATGTGGAGTAATTCTTGGTGGTATAGCAAGTATATTCTCAAGTATATTAAGGGTTATGTATTTTGGAGTACTTGGACTATATACATTACTTGCAGGTGTATATGCTGTTAAGGCATGTAATAAAAAATATAAATACGTTCCAAGAATTATGCTATGCTTTTTAATACTTCATGCAAGTTATGGACTAGGATTTTTAGAAGGTATTTATACTTTCCACATAAGCAAAAATTATGATAGAATAAACAAGAATACAAAAATGTCGAGGTAGGTGTTTTTAAGGTGAGTAGAGCAGAATTTTTACCATACGCTCTTCCAATGATAGAAGAGAAGGAAATAGAAGCTGTTGTTGATACCCTAAAGTCAAATTGGCTTTCTAAGGGACCTAAAACAATAGAATTTGAAAAGAGATTTGCTGAGTACGTAGGAGCAAAGCATGCAATTGCTATGAACTCATGTACAGCAGCGCTACATATAGCACTTATTGCTAATGGAATTGGTGAAGGTGATGAGGTAATAACTACTCCATTAACATTTGCAGCTAGTTCAAATACGATAATACACTCAGGTGCAGTACCGGTTTTCGTTGATATTGATGAGAAGACTATGTGTATTGACCCGGATAAAATAGAAGAGAAGATAACTTCAAAAACTAAGGCTATAGTTCCTGTTCACTATGCAGGACAATCATGTGATCTTGAAAGGATTAGAGAAATTGCAAGAAGGCATAATCTACTAGTTCTTGAGGATGCAGCACATGCTGTATATACAACTCATAAGGGTGATATGATAGGTTCTACAGGTGACACTGCAGCGTTTAGTTTCTATGCTACTAAGAATATCTGTACAGGTGAAGGCGGAATGCTTACAACTAACAGTGACGAGGTTGCAGAAAAGGCAAGATTTATGAGTCTTCATGGTATGAGCAAGAACGCTTGGAACAGATTTGCTAAGGGTGGTTCATGGGCGTACGATATACTATACCCTGGATATAAGTACAATATGACTGATATGCAGGCAGCACTTGGACTTTGTCAATTAGACAAAATCCAAAGGATGCAGGATATTAGAAAAGAATATGCTGATAGATATAATGAAGCACTAGGAAAGCTTAATGAGATTATTACTCCATGTGAAGTAGAAGGGAACAGACACGCTTGGCATTTATATGTAATAAGAATTAAGGAAGACATGCTAACAATAGATAGAAATAAATTTATTGAGTGTTTAGCTGAGGAAAATATAGGTACAAGTGTACACTATACACCAGTTCATCTTCATCCATATTATATGGAGACTTTTGGATATAAATACGGTGACTTCCCAGTAGCAGAGAAAGCATTTGAAGGAATGATATCACTTCCACTATATCCAAGTATGAGCACTCAGGATGTGGAGGATGTAATTGATGCAGTCACAAGAATCGTTCAAGAGCATAGAAAGTAGTATACAAAATAAGAAGTTTCAATTACTTATAAAAAGGTTATTTGATTTTTTATTTTCACTATTACTATTAATAATAATAAGTCCTGTATTCTTAATCCTAATTTTATGGATTAAGATGGATTCTAAGGGTGAAGCTGTTTTTAAACAGATAAGAGTAGGTGTAAATGGTAATCCGTTTACTATTTACAAGTTTAGAACCATGGTTAAGGATGCAGACAAAATGTTTAATCGTGAGATAAACAGAGAATCACTTGATAACTTTGTTTTTCAAGATAAACAGGATGCTAGAATTACAAGAAGTGGTAAGTTCCTTCGCAAAACAAGTTTAGATGAGCTTCCACAGCTTATAAACATCCTTAAGGGAGATATGTCTTTAATTGGTCCAAGACCAGAGATTCCAGACATAGCAAACCTATACAACGATTATGAGAAGATTAGATTACTAGTTAAGCCAGGTGTATCAGGACTTGCACAGGTTAATGGAAGAGGTAATCTAGAACTTCATGAAACAATAAAATATGATGTAACCTATGTTAAGGACTTTAGTATTTTACAGGATATTAAAATATTCTTTAAAACATTTAAAGTAGTATTACTTGGAGAAGGTGCTTACTAGGGTATAGGAGTAAGGTTATGAAACTAAAAAACATACTAAATATTATTTTATATACCTTCATTATAGTTGTACCTCTAGTTCCAGTTAAAACAAAAATATCATTTATACCAATATCAGCTGATACTGTATTTGGAGGATTAGCTATACTTCTTGGTATAATATACATAATTAAATGTTATATTAAGGATAGGTCGTATTTAGACATATTAAAATCAACACATATGAAGGTACTAGCTGTTTTTATTATACTGTTTACAGTACTTTCACTTGCATCTATCTTATATGCACAGAACAAGGTAATTGTTGTATCTGAGGCTATAAGGTTTATAGAATATGCACTAGTATTTTATATTGTGTTAATTGTTGCAGATAACGACTTTATACGAAAAGGACTTGCAATTTTTTATGTTGTTATGATAGTTGCAGCTTTATTTGGAATATCTCAGTTTATATTTGATTTATCAAGCTTTAAGGATGCTACTTCTAGTATGATGCTTGGTAGAGGAAGAATATACTCAACATTTGAGAACCCAAATTATTGGGGAGCAGCTATAAATATGGTTATATTCTATCCGATTATTTGCTTTATAGAGAAAAAGGGTAGTAGAATATATAACCTACTTGTATTTGTATTGTTTTTCTCAAATTTACTTCTAACATCAACAAGAGGTTCCTGGCTTGGGTTCTTTCTAGGACTTGGAATTATAGCTGTTGTTAGATATAGAAAGATGCTACTTGCACTACCTGTGCTTATAGCAGGGGCACTTCTTGTACCAGGTATTAGGGTAAGATTTTTATCTATATTTGATTTTGCATCACTTGGGGATAATACAAGGGTAAAGATATGGAAAACAGGTCTTGAGATGCTTAAGGACCATCCATTACTTGGAGTTGGAAACGGTAATTTCTATTATAGATATTATGAGTATATAACTGTGCATAAGGAACTTTACGCAACAAGAACATTATTTACTGCACATAATTCTTATATTAAGATGTTTGCAGAACTTGGTATAATTGGGGGAGCATCATTTCTTATGATATATTCCTCTTTAACATATTTAATAATTAAGGCATATAGGTTCGGAAAAAGATACAAACTGGCTACACTTTCATTTATAGGATTTATAGCCTCATATCTATTCCAGAACTTTCTTAACAACCTAATGTTTATACCTCAATTAAATGTAATGGTATGGATAATAGCAGCAATGCTGTATAAGGGATACTATATTGAAAATACGAAGGGAGTAGTAAACCATGAATAAGGTTAAAAGTCACTTAGAAAATGTTGCAGTGTTTGGACAAGGATTTGTAGGTCTTCCACTTTCACTAAGCTTCTCATTTAGAGGATGTAACGTATATGGAGTAGATATACTAGAGAAACTAGTTAACGAAACAAACGCAGGTATAACTCACCACACAGAGTGTTTTGATGGTAAGACAATCCAAACAATACTTAAGGAAGAGCTAGCTGCTGGAAGATACAGAGCTACTGCTGATATTCCTGATGCACTACAAAAATGTAATAATATAGTTTTAACAGTTGGAATGACTGAGGTTATAGCTTGCTGTAAAGACATTGGAAAGCTTATTAAAAAGGGTGATCTTGTACTTGTAAGAAGTACTGTGGTACCTGGAACTACTGAAGATAAGATTCTTCCTATATTAGAGGCAGAGTCAGGAATGAAGGCAGGAGTAGACTTCTACCTTGCATACTCATCAGAGAGAATAGCTGAAGGATTTGCATTTGAAGAGTTTGCTTATATGCCAACTATAACAGCTGGTATTAACGAAGAAAGTGCAAAAAGAGCTAAGGAGCTTCTTGAAGTTGTATGTCAAACACCTGTTATTGTTGCTAGTGACATTAAGGTTGTTGAAACTTCAAAGGTATTTGAAAATGTTCAAAGAGACGTTAATATAGCGATGGTACAAGAGTTTGCTAGATTTACAGAATCACTTGGAATCAGCATACATGAAGTTATTGAAGTAGCTAACACTCATAAGAGAGTTAATCTTCTAACTCCAGGTTGTGGAGTAGGTGGATACTG
This sequence comes from Clostridium sp., assembly GCF_036639235.1. Lineage (GTDB taxonomy): Bacteria > Bacillota > Clostridia > Clostridiales > Caloramatoraceae > Clostridium_AB. The sequence continues at coordinate 5,294 of NZ_JAVWJB010000020.1, read as the reverse complement.
TATACCAAACGCATACCACTATATTGAGCCTAAGGCTACTGAAATGGGAATGAGCATGGACATACTAAAGCTTTGCCGTGAGAAGAATGCTGATCTACCAAACGTTATGGTTAATATTCTAAAGGATGCACTAAACAGTGTATCTAAGGATCTTAAGGGAGCTAAGGTTGGAGTTCTAGGCCTTGCTATGAAGGACTACTCAAACGATGATAGAATAAGTCCACCAATAGAAATTGTTAACCTTCTTATTAAAGCAGGAGCAGAGGTTGAAGCATTTGACCCAGCTGTACCAACTACTTACGATTATAAGGTAGATTCACTTGATACAGTATTAAGCGGTAAGGACGCTATTATAGTACTTGCTAAGCAAAAAGAGTTTGATGCTATTACATCAGCTGATTTAGTAAAGGGTCTTAATAAGGATGCTGTTGTATTCGATACAAGAAACCTATTTGCATCAATTAAGGGTGAACTAAAGGACGCTAACATAGTTTACACTACAATATAACAATATATATTAATTAATAATATTTTGATATAATAAAAGGGTATTTTAAAATACCCTTTTATTTTTTTGGAGGTTTATATGATTGTAGCTCATATTATAAGTGGGGGAGAAGTTGGCGGTTCTAAGAAGCATCTTTTATCCCTTGCTGAGGAAATGAAAATAAGAAAAACTAAAAATATTATTATATGTTTTATTAAGGGCAAACTATATGAGGAAGCATTAAGACTAGGACTTGATGTATATTTAGTTACCCAAAGTAAGAGGTTTGATCTATCAGTTGTAGGTAAGATTAAAGAAATATGTAGAGATAATAATGTAGATATAATTACATCACATGGAGGACGTGCTAACTTTGTATGTTTTTTCTTAAAGAAAACTTACAATGCAAGGTTTATAACAGTTATTCATAGTGACTATGAAAGTGATTATAAGGGAAATAACTACAAAACATTTATATATACAAGAATTAATAAGATGGCTTTAAAGTCATTTGATTATTATATAGCAGTATCAGAGAGCTTTAAGAACCTACTTGTTAGTAGAGGATTTAATGGTGATAAGATATTTACAATATATAATGGAATAGATGTAAACGGGAAATTATCTACCTTAAGTAGAGAGGAGATTATAACTAAGCACTCACTTCCTATTTACGATAGATATATTTCAATGGTTGCAAGAATGCACCCTATTAAGGGACACAAAGATTTTTTTAATGCCCTTGAGAGTATATCACACAAGCTACACAATACATGTATATTATTAGTAGGGGATGGGGATTATCTAGATAGTCTTAAAGAATATTTAGAGAATATGAAGATTAAAGACAATATAGTATTTTTAGGATTTAAATCACCTGAGGATTTCTATAATATATCAGATTTTACAGTGTTAACTTCCCATTCAGAGAGTTTTCCACTTGTTATATTAGAGTCAGGGTTATATAATAAAACAGTTATAGCTTCAAATGTTGGAGGTATAGGAGAAATTATTCGTGATAATTATAACGGGCTTCTAATAGAACCAGGAAATAAGGTAAGCATAGCAAGTGCTATTGAATACTTAATTGACAACAAAGAAGCCAGAGAAAGCATGGGAAATAACTTACATAATGATATACTAAATAAGTTTTCTATTAAGGCTTTAGGTGATTCTTACGAGAAGATTTGGAATAACATTTTGTTGGAGGAATAATAATGAGTGAAAAATATTTAGGAGTAGAGGTATCAACCCTTAGTATGGATGAGGTACTACTGAAAGTTGATAGCACTATATCAAATAATGAAAAAGCATTTATTGTTGCAATAAATCCAGAAAAGATTATGAAGGCACAGGAAGATAAGGCGTTATTAGAGCTTATTAATAGTGCAGATATTAAGATACCTGACGGAAGTGGTGTTGTATTAGCATCTAAGATTAAGAAGGGTAAGATTAAAGAAAGGGTTACTGGAATTGACCTATTTAAAAATATCTGTTCAGTTGGAGCAACAAGGGAATATAAGATATTCTTACTTGGTGCGAAGAAAGATGTTATAGAAAGAGCGTCTAAGAACCTTAAAGATGAAATTAAGGGACTTAATATAGTTGGAACTCAAGATGGATATTTTACTGATAACAATAAGGTTATTGATATGATTAATGCATCAGAGGCTAATATTGTTTTTGTTGCTATGGGAAGTCCAAGGCAAGAAAAATGGATAATTGATAACAAGGATAAGATAAATGCAAATGTGTTTATGGGCGTAGGTGGAAGTCTTGATGTTATATCAGGTGACATAAACAGAGCTCCTAAGTGGATGCAAAGCTGCAACATGGAGTGGGCTTATAGACTTTATAAGGAGCCTACTAGAATAAGTAGAATGAAGGCACTACCAAAGTTTATGTTTAAGGCACTTAAAAAGACTAGATAATAGTATCCTAGGTTTGTTGAATAAATTATTTACGTCAATTATAATTTAAGGATATGTTGTGTTAAGGAGAGAAATTATGGGATGTACTCAGAAGAAGGAAGAGAATATACAAAGAGCAACGATGATTGTTATGTTAACTCTTCTATTAAGTAGATTACTTGGGTTTGTTCGTGAGGTTATAGTTGCTAATGTTTATGGAGCATCAGTAGAAACAGATGCGTTTTTTGCTGCGTTTACTATACCTGACGTAATGTTTAACCTACTTATTGCAGGAGCATTAAGTTCAGGGTTTATGCCTGTATTTACTTCATACCTTGCAAAGGGTGAGGAAGAAAATGCATGGAAGTCTGCAAACTCATTTATTACTGTATCTTTGATTTTTATATTAGTTTTTAATGTGTTTGGTATGATGTTTGCAAAATATCTAGTACCTATTATTGCACCAGGAATGATTAAGGTACCTGGAGGATTTGATTTAACTGTTAAGCTTACCCAAATAATGTTTACAGCAGTTACTTTTACAGTACTTGCGGGACTTCTTCGTGGTATTCTTAACTCATATAAAATATTTACAGCACCTGCTATAGGACCAGTTCTATACAATGTAGGTATGATACTAGGAGCGATGATACTAGGAGCAACTTCCCTTGGAATTTATGGAATGACAATAGGAGTTATTTTAGGAGCATTTCTTAATTTTATAGTACAGATCCCAGACTTTAGACGTGTTGGGGGAAATAAGTATCTTAAGTTAACTATAGATTTTAAGGACCCAGGATTTAAAAGAATGGTTGCACTTATGATTCCAGCTATTATTGGATTATCCGTAAGTCAGCTTAATATAGTAATTAACCAAAGTATTGCATCACTTGTAGGTGATGGATTTATTTCATTAGTTAGATACGCAAATAGAGTTATGCTTTTACCACTTGGAATATTTGCAATGGGTATAGCAACTACTTTATTTCCTGTTATGAATACCCAAATAGCAAGAAATGAGATTCAGGACTTTAAAAAGACATT
>NZ_JAVWJB010000020.1:0-1753 GCF_036639235.1 Clostridium sp. | reverse complement strand
TTAACATTCTATACACCACTTTCAATTGCAGGTGTATCAATGGCATATTCAATTTCAAGTATAGTTAATATGTATCTTTTATATAGAGGACTTAGTAAGAAAACCAAGGGACTTAGAACTAAGGAAATTTCACAAAGTTTTATTAAGGCATCTATTGCTTCATTTATAATGGGTGGAGCAGCTTTAATTGTCTCAAGAGTAGCAGAGAGTTTTGTAGGACATGAGGGAAAAACAGAGCAGATTATAGGGGTTGGCTTATCAATGCTTGTTGCCATTGTGCTATATTTCTTTGTAACATATAAGATGAGAATGAGTGAAATGGACTTTTTCCTTGCTAAAGTAAAAAGAAAACTTAAAAAGTAATTTTTACGAATTTCATATAAAAATCGTGGCATACTACCTATAGGAGGTGGTATAAATGGATTTTTTAAGCTTACTTAAGTCAAGACATAGTGTAAAGAGTTTTAAGGATGAAATAGTTCCTGGTGATAAGGTGAAGGCTATACTTGATATGGTTACATTATCACCATCATTTAAAAATCTACAAAGTTATAAGTTAATACTTATTTCAGATAACACCACAAAAGAGAATATTGAGAAGATTATTCCAGATGATAATAGTGCTAAGAAGGGGTTTATAGAAGCTCCATTATCTATAGTAGTTACTGCTAGAGAAGATGTATCTAGTTATTATGAGGATAATCAGTTTTATATGCTTGACGGAGCAATTGCCATGTATACACTTTTACTTGCAGCAACAAGTGAGGGCCTTGGTTCTTGTTGGATTGAGATTATTAATGAAGATGCACTTAGAAGTGCATTAGATATTCCAAGTAATTATAGGGTTATTGGACTTACTCCTATTGGCTATACACAGAATTCTATTGGCTATATAAAGCCAAGTAGTGGTATGATAGATAAGAAGAGTATTTCAGATATATCACATGAGAACCTATGGAATAAAGAAATAGATTATTTTTAAGGTGCCTATGCACCTTTTTTAAGTTGAAACAAACCTAAGAGGAGTGTAGATAAGTGAATATAGAAAGATCAGTAGAAGTTCTATCAAATGATTTAGTTGAGTCTACAAGACAGATTATAAGAATTCAAAGTGTAGAATCCTCACCTAAAGAGAATATGCCATTTGGAGAAAATGTTCAAGAGGCACTTGATTATGCATTAAATCTATCAAGAAATATGGGATTTAAGGTTGTTAACCTTGATAATTATGTAGGTTATGCAGAGTATGGTGAAGGTGAAGATTATATTGCAGTTCTAGGGCATCTAGATGTTGTACCTGAGGGAGATGGTTGGAATGGAAATCCATACTCAGGAGATTTAATAGATGGAGTTATTTATGGTAGAGGTGCAATAGACGATAAGGGACCTATAATGGCAGCATTATATGGACTTAAGGCTATTAAAGACTCAGGAGTTAAGTTATCAAAAAGGGTTAGAGTTATTTTTGGTACAAATGAGGAAACAGGATGTAATGACATACCTTATTATTTAGAGAGAGAAAAACCTCCTGTTATGGGATTTACACCAGATGCAGACTTCCCTGTTATACATGGAGAAAAGGGACTTCTTATTTTCGATATAGTTAAGGATGTACTTGATGAACAAACTTCTACAGTTAAGGTTGTATACATAAAGGGTGGAACACGTGAGAATATGGTTCCTGATTATTGTGAGGCGGAGATTTTAACTGAGGATAAGGAAGACATTATTAGAATATACAAAGAATTATCAT
>NZ_JAVWJB010000019.1:31909-35522 GCF_036639235.1 Clostridium sp. | reverse complement strand
AGAATTGTTTGAAAATTTAATAAAAAGGCCTTATAATAATAAATAACATAAGACAGAAAATATTCATAAAATATTTGGCAGTAGATAGAAAAGGGTTTCTAATCTTCTTATGTACCCTTAAACTTGGGAGGTATCTTTATGGAAATGATCAAAGGAATTTTATTACTATTATTCGTTTTAGCACTGTTTTCTTTATTTAGTACAAAGGCTCCAAAGGGAGCAAAGGCAATGTCAGGGCTTGCAAATGCAGCTGTTGCTAGTTTCTTAGTTGAAGCAATACATGCCTATATTACAGGGGATTTTTTAGGCATAGAGTTTTTAAAGGAAGTTGGTAACTCAGCAGGTTCCCTTGGTGGAGTTGCAGCAGCAATACTTGTACCGATTTCAATGGGAGCAAACCCGATATTTGCAGTTGTAGCAGGGGTTAGTTTATCAGGATACGGAATATTACCAGGGTTTGTAGCAGGATATGCTGTAGGTTTTATAGCACCATACATAGAAAAGAAGCTACCAACAGGTTTAGATATAATTGGAGGTGCAATTATTATAGCACCGTTAGCTAGAGGGATAGCACTACTTGTAGACCCAGTAGTTAATGCAACATTAATTAACATAGGGGACACTATTTCAATAGCATCACTTCAATCACCACTTATGATGGGATTCTTACTAGGTGGAATTATTAAAATGATATGTACATCACCTTTAAGTTCTATGGCACTTACAGCAATGCTTGGTCTTCAAGGACTTGCAATGGGTATTGCAGCTATAGCATGTGTAGGAGGTTCATTTACAAATGCTATGGTATTCCATAGATTAAAGCTTGGAGATAGATCAAACGTAATTGCAGTAATGCTTGAACCATTAACTCAGGCACCACTTGTTACTAAGAATCCACTACCAATTTACTGTTCTAACTTCTTTGGAGGAGGATTTGCAGGAATGGCAGCAGCTTATTTCGGAATAATAAATAATTCTCCAGGAACAGCATCTCCTATACCAGGACTTTTAGTACCATTTGCATTTAATGAACCATCAAAGGTTATAATGGCACTTGCACTAGCGGCAGTTGGTGGACTTGTAGCAGGATATATAGGAACTGAAGTATTTAAGAGACTTAAGTATAAACCAGTAAGACTTGACGATATACAAAATAATTAAATATAAGGCTTTTTATTACACAGGTTTATAAAATTTTTAAACCTGTGTATTTTAATTTGAAAAATATAATATACATATAGCTAAGAGGAGAATTTACTTAGGGGGATAACATGAAAAAATATGAAGAGCTTTTTAGACGATTCCTTTTGATTTTTGTAATTGTGGCTATGTGTTTACTTGTATTAATTGGGGGAAGTGTTACATTTATAGAAAGTGAAAGTGTTTTAAAATATATAGATAAAAAATAAAAGGCTGCATTATGCAGCCTTTTATTTTTGTTGCTTTTGTTTAAGTGATTCTTCAAGTTTTGTGTAGTTAGATTCAAAGACTTGAAGCTTATCAGCTGAAGCATTAAGTGCTCCTTTAAGTGCAGCTTTACCATCTACTTCAGTAGAAGACTCTAGGCCACTTCTAAGTGCGCTTAAATAATCCTCATATGATACGGCACATGTTATAAAGCTTGTTTTAAGCTCTGTTAAAGATGATGGTGTAGAAAGTGTATTAACTGAATCAATTACTAAGCTTAAAGTGTTTTTGTGCTTAGATATGTTAACCATTAATTGCTTTGAGTTAAGTGTGCCTTCATTAACTAGGTTTATGTCATCATCAATTAGAGTTTTTATGTTTGTAACCTGTGTTAGTGATTCACGTAGACTTGCTATATATGTATTATTTTCCTCTTTAGATTTAATACTATCATCTAATGCATTAAGTGTTTCAATATATGATTTGAATTTATCAGGGTAATTAGCAAACTCCTTAGGAACTGTAATAGTTAAATTATCTGTTTTATAGCTTTCATAATAACCAATTGTTAAGGAAACATATTCATATAGTTTATTTATAGATTCATTAACAGTTGTTGATGAGTAGTTTTCAAGTGCTGCTATTGTTTGAGTATATAAAAGATTGTTGTTTTGAAGTCCCTGGGTAATATTACTATGTGATTTTTTGTATTTATCAGGAACATTAGTATTTTTAGTAATATTAATTGCTTTTTCAATATCCTTCTTAGATGATTTAAGATTTGAGATTATCTTATCAATATTATTTAGGTCACCTGTAAGAAGCCCATAGGTTGAAGTTACATTTGAAATAGAACTTTCAATTAGTGAAATAGTCTTTTTAGATTGTCTTGTATACTTAGCATCAATTGAACCATACATTAAGTAATATATTAGGCCAGAAATGATAATAATACTAAGTATAGCAATGGTAGTAACTCTACCCTTAGTTGTTGATAAAAAATTAGAAAAACTCATAATATCCTCCAAAATTTATTTATTATCCTTCTAGTATTAAGCTTTAAGAAGGATTTTAGATTAACTTAATAGTATTATTATAATATATATCCTTATAATTGATAAATTAATCCAAGATAATATGTTTAATATAGATTTTTTTTGTTATATAATAAATCTAATAAGTAGTTAAGGGGTGGAAAAGGTGTTGACAGATTTTAGAAATATGTTAAGTATACTAGAAAATATAACTATTTGGAATATAGTAGATATATTAATAGTTGCTTATATCTTTTATAAATTATTTATACTCATTAAAGAAACTAGGGCAGAACAACTTATAAAGGGACTAGTATTTATAGTTGTTGTAATGAAGCTAAGTGAAGTATTTGGCCTAATGGCACTTAACTACCTAATTCAAAGTACACTAACTGTTGGGGTTATAGCGCTTATTATAATCTTTCAGCCAGAACTTCGTAAGGCACTTGAAAGACTTGGAAGAAGTAAGATTATAACTCGAAAGTTATTTGATACTGAGGAAGAGATTGAAGACGTTACTAAGGAAATAGCAAAGTCTGTTCAAAGCCTTTCACAAACGAAAACAGGTGCGTTAATTGTTATTGAAATGGAAACAGGTCTTGTAGAATATACTGAAAACTCAACAAAAATAGATGGACTCGTTTCTTCTCAACTTCTTGAGAATATATTTGTAGAAAATACACCACTACATGATGGGGCAGTTATAATTAGAAGAAATAGAATACTTGCAGCAGCTGCTGTACTTCCACTAACACATCAGAATGTTAATAAAAGCTTAGGAACAAGGCATAGAGCAGCACTTGGAATAAGTGAAGCCTCAGATGCTATTGCAATAGTTGTATCTGAGGAAACAGGAAATATATCACTTGCTGTTAACGGTAGACTAACAAGAAATTATAACGAAGAGAAGTTAATAAGTGTACTTACTAAGGTTCTTAAGCAGAACTCTACTTCAAGTACGACTATGGTTAAGAGGGTGAAGCAATGGTTCAAAAAGATAATCAAAAAGTAGCTGCTATAGCAATATCAATATTTTTAGCATTGCTGCTTTGGATATATGTAATGGGTGAGCAGAACCCAGTTCAAACAAGAAGCGTTGATAATGTTAGGGTTAGCCTTGAAAATACAGAAAATATAACTAGAAACAACCTAGTATTATTACCAAGACAAGA
>NZ_JAVWJB010000019.1:0-31809 GCF_036639235.1 Clostridium sp. | reverse complement strand
TTGAAAATACAGAAAATATAACTAGAAACAACCTAGTATTATTACCAAGACAAGACTTTACTGTAAGTATAGAAGTTAAGGGAAGACTTAAGGATCTAGTTGTAGCTAGAGGAGAAGATATTAAGCTTGAAGCTAATATTACAGGTGACCTTAAAAAAGGTGAAAACGAAGTTAAGGTTAGTGTTAAGTCTCTTCCAAGGGGACTTTCAATTGAAGGGGAAATACCTACAATTGTTGTTAATCTAGATAATTTATCAACAAAATACGTTCCAGTTAAGCTTCAAGTTGTTGGTGATGCTAAGCAGGGATACGAATATATAAAGCCAACCACTAAACAAACAGGTGTTACAGTATCAGGTGCAAAATCATATCTTGAGGATGTTACTCATGTTGTAGGTAAGATTAACATATCAGGTCAGGATAAGATGATTACAAAAACTGTACCACTTGAGGCGGTAACAAGTGATGATAAGGTTATAAATAGTGTTACAGTTGAACCTAAATTTATAGATGTAGACGTTGAAATTGCTCCATTTAAAGAGGTACCGGTTAACGTTAAAACCAAGGGTAGTCTTCCAAATGGACTTGAAATGGAAGGTATAATTCCAAAGCTTTCAACTGTTAAAATTATTGGGGAAAAGTCTATTATTGATAAGATAACCTCAATAGACACAGAGGTGTTTGATATATCTAATATAACATCTAATATAACTAAGGAAATAAAACTTAAAATACCAAGTGGAGTATCTACAAAATCAGAAATTAAATCAGTAGGTGTTGAATTTAAAATTAAAGCATCATTTATTAAGGATTTTGTTGTAGATATTAATGTAACAGGGCGAAAAGAAGGATATGAATATACCTTAAGTGAAAGCACCGCATCATTAAAGATTAATGGAGAAGAGAAGATTGTTAATAGTCTTATTCTTGAGGATATATATACCTATGTAGATGTTTCATCCTTATCAGAGGGAGAACATACAGTTGAGGTTAAGGTTAGACTTAAAGATACTATAGGCCTATCAAGTAAAAATCCAGGTTCTATAACTGTTAAAGTTAAGAAGAACTAACTAAAATTTAAAACATAACAATATTTAGGCTTATATAATTTCTATTATATAGGCCTATATTTTTATAGAATAATTTTAAGTTAACTAGGAGGATAAAATGAGTAGAAGAATATTAGTAATTGAAGATAACTTAGATATACAGGAACTTATTAAAGAGTTTTTATTAAGTGAAAACTACCTTGTAGATACGGCAAATGATGGTGTTGAAGGCATTGAGAAGTTTAACAAGGGGGAATATGATCTTATTATTTTAGATATTATGATGCCTAACTTAGATGGATATGGTGTATGTAAAATAATAAGAAGTAAATCAAGGGTTCCAATTATTATGCTAACAGCTTTAAATGAAGAGAGAGACGAGGTTAAGGGATTTGAACTTCAGGTAGACGATTATATAACAAAGCCATTTTCATTTAATGTTCTTATAAAAAGAGTAGACGCAATGATGAGACGTACATATGGAGATAAAAACGAAGGTGTTATAGAGTTTAATAATATTAAGATTAATAGGGACTCCTATGATGCATATATAGATGGTGAAGAGGTGGAACTTACAACTAAGGAGTTTGAAATACTTAGAATACTTATGGAAAATAAGGGGAATGTAATTAAAAGAGAAGTGTTTTTAGATAAGCTTTGGGGATATGATTTTTATGGTGATACAAGGGTTATAGACACCCACATTAAAAACATTAGAAAGAAGCTTCAAACAGATTATATAAAAACAGTAAAGGGTGTAGGTTATAAAATAGATGACTAAGTTCAAAAGTAAAAGCATTAAAACAAAGGTATTTATTGTAACAAGTATAGCACTATTTTTATCAGCATTTCTTATCTATTTAGTAGTTTATGCTGTTTTACCAGGATACTATTCTAAATATAAAAGAAGTTCTATAGATGAAGGGGTTACTAACCTAGTTAATAGGGCATCGAAGTTAACATTTAATGAGGCTAAGGGATTAATAGATGAGTTTGCAACAAGGAATAATGTATCTATTTCTGTACACGATAGTTTAGGACGAGTTTTATACGTTCCATCTGTTTATCTATCTATAACAGATGAAAATAATAAGACTAACTATGTTATAGTACCAGACCAGTTTCAAGGAAGTAACGGAATAGAAGGGTTTCCATATACACAGTTTGCAACAGGTTTTTATACTGCATCATCTAAGATTAAGTTTTCAGATATGGCATTCCCCCTATCTATAACAGTTAGAGCAGCACTTCAACCAATTGATGAAGCATCTAAGGTTATACTAAATCTTATGCCATATATTCTAATTCTAATTCTTGGAGTTGCAGGTTTTGGAGCGTATATATACGTAAAGCTCTTAGCAGACCCACTAATTGCAATTAACAAAACAGCTAAGAAAATGGCAAAATTAGATTTTGAAACAAAGTGTAGTGTTGACTCAGAGGATGAGCTAGGTGAAATTGCTAATGCACTTAATGAACTTTCAACGAACCTTAAAAAAACAATGGATGAACTTGAAAGTAGTAACAAAAAACTTAAAAGTGATATAGAAAAAGAGCGTGAAATGGAAGTAAAAAGACGTGAATTTATTTCTACTATTTCACATGAACTTAAATCTCCTATTGCAGCTGTTAAAGGACAAATAGAAGGCATGATTCAAAATATAGGGGTTTTTAAGGATAGGGAAAGATATTTAAGAAGGTCATATAGTATTATTAATGATATGGAAAAGCTTGTTATTGAGATACTAGATATGTCAAAGCTTGAAACATATAATTTTAAGCCTAAAGTGGAGAATATTAATTTAAGTTCAATGGTTAAGGAAATTGTTTATAATGAGGAATACCTATTATTTAGTAAGAGCCTTAATGTTATAGATAATATTGAACAGGGGCTAAATATTACAGGTGACTATAACCTTATTAAAAAGGCAGTTGCCAATATAATTAACAACGCAATTAAGTATTCACCGGAAAAAGAAAAGGTATTCATAGATCTTGTAAAGGTAGAGGATGGTATAGAATTTAAGGTTCGTAATACTGGAGTTACAATTGAGAATAAAGATTTAGAGGAAATTTTTAAGCCATTTTATAGGGTTGAAAAGTCTAGAAGTAGAAGTACAGGTGGAAGTGGACTTGGACTTTATATTGTAAAGAATATTTTAGATAATCATGGATATAAATACTCCCTTATGAGCAATAATAATAGTGTTGAGTTTAAAGTGGTATTTCACCTATAATTCATTTTCACTTCACACTAACAACACAAGTACCTACTATTATACATATATAAGTTCTTTAAGAGGAGGACAAAAATATGAACGAGGAAAATAACAATATTAATACTAAAAGTGAGAATACAGAATCTATACCTGTTAATGAGGTTAGAGATTCTGTATTTGAAGATATTAATAACTTAGAGGATTCTAATAAAGGAAATAATTCAAATAAACCTAAAAAACCAAGAAAAACAGTATCACTTCCAAGTTTAGGTCTTGCACTTATGCTTACAGTATCAGCAATACTTGGTGGTGTTGTTGGAGGGTTTACAACATCTAAGCTATCTAATAATTCGGTAGGAAATAATATTACATCTAGTGATAATTTAACTAAAATCCAGGGAGTTGATATTCCCAAAAATTCAATAACTAAGGTTGCTGAAAGTGTAGGGCCAGCTGTTGTTGGAATATCAACTTCTAAGAGTAGCTGGATGGATTCAAGTACAGCTGGAAGTACAGGGTCTGGTATAGTATTTGATTCTAATGGATATATAGTTACTAATCAGCACGTTATTGAGGGCGGTAACAAGATAATGGTAAGTCTTCCATCAGGTAAAAAGGTTCAAGCAAAGATTATAGGGCAGGATGCTAAAACAGACCTTGCTGTTCTTAAGGTTGAAGAGAAAAACCTAGTGGCTGCTAAGTTCGGTAACTCTGATAATGTTAAGGTTGGAGAAACAGTTGTGGCTATAGGAAACCCCCTTGGTGAAGAATTTGCAGGAAGTGTAACATCAGGTATAGTTAGTGCTAAGGGTAGAAGTATGACTATTAATGAGGCAGGTCAAAGCAGAGTATACAACGGAATACAAACTGACGCTTCAATAAACCCTGGTAATAGTGGAGGAGCACTTCTTAACCTTGCAGGTGAAGTTATAGGAATTAATACACTTAAAATAAGTAGTGCAGAGGGAATGGGGTTTGCTATTCCTATTAATGAAGTTAGAACAGTTATAGATGAACTTATGAAAAATGGATATATTAAAAGACCATATCTAGGAGTAGCTACTGTATACCTTGATGAACAAACAGCTAAGATTTATCAAATACCAAGTGGTATGGGTATTCAAGAAGTAGTACGTGGTTCAGCAGCAGATGCAGCAGGTATTATTCCTGGAGATATTATAGTTGAAGTAGATGGTAAGAAGATTACAGATCAAAACGTTTTAACTAATGTGATAGCTACAAAAAAGGTTGGAGATACTATTTCGCTAAAGATTGCTAAGGAAAATGGAACGGTTAAAACAGTAAATGCTAAATTAACAGAAAACAAAAATAATGGTCAATAGGTAAAATTTATCTTGAAATGTTAAATTTGCTTATGTTAATATATAACTTAATATAATTTACTTATAGGAGGTTATGTATGGGAAACATGATAAGCTTAGACCAACTTTGTGGTATCAACACTAAGTCTACAGGTTCAGATAAATGCTGTGATAACATTTCTGATGATAAGTTAATTAAAGTATTAAGGGAAGAGGATATTCCAAGTAAGTATAGGGGAACTCCAGTTGATTTACTTCTTAGATATCACAATCTTCGTGAAACATTTGATAAATACACTAATGCTAAAATATTAGTAGGAATGTGTATGGATAACAGAAAACATCTACATATTCCAGATAACTTTGCATATATTATTCGTAGTGGCGGAGGGAATCTTAGATATAGTGAATTTAAGGTTTCATATGCTGTTGCAGTTGGTGGAGTTGAAGCTATTGTATTAATAGGTCACAACAACTGTGGTATGACTAATGTAGTATCTAAGGAAGATAAGTTTATATCTGGATTAGTTGAGAGATGTGGATGGAGCGAAGAAACTGCCCGTGAACACTTTAGAAACTATCTACCTATGTTTGAAATTGGCAATGAAGTTGACTTTGTTGTAAGTGAAGCAAAACGTCTTCGTGATAAATATAAGGGGATGCTTGTAGCACCACTTTTATATAAGGTCGAAGATAATTTACTATATTTAGTTAAAGAAGATTAATTATAAAGGGCAATCTCAATTAGAGATTGCCCTTTTGTAGTTAGTACAGTTAAGAGACCCTGCCCCCTTCAGTATACAGTGGGATTTTTCAAAGAAACTCTAAGACCTTCTTGGAAAAATCCCGCCGCATACCAATACATATAGCAGCTACTACCTTGACCTAACTATAAAAAAGAGTATATTAACAAAATTAAATTATTTTAATACATCCCCACTGTAATTAATTAACATAATATAAATTTTAATATTTTTAGAATGGAGTATAAAGGTATGATATAATCATTTAGTAAGTAAATTATAGGAGGTATTTTATGCCTATTAGAATAAATAATATAAAAATTAATTTAGATAGCAATATTTCATCTTTGAAGAAGGAAGCAGCTAAGAAGCTTAAGATTTCAGAGAGCGCAATAGATGATATTAGAATTTTAAAAGAATCAGTAGATGCTAGAAAAGAAGATATTAAGCTTTGCTATCATGTAGAGGTTGATGTTGAAAATGAAGGTAAAATATTAAAGAAGATAAGTTCAAATGATATATCTTTAGTTGAACATACTAAGGAGATAACAGTTAACTATGGAGATAAAAAGCTAAGTTCACCTCCAGTAGTTATAGGAAGTGGACCATGTGGTATGTTTGCAGCCTTGCTTCTTGCACAGCATGGTTATAAGCCTATTTTATTAGAACGTGGACATGATGCCTACACGAGAAAAGAGAAAATAGACTTTTTCTACAAAACTGGAATACTAGATGTAAATTCTAATGTACAGTTTGGAGAAGGTGGAGCAGGAACATTCTCTGATGGAAAGCTTACTACAAGAATTAAGGACCCAAGATGTAGTTTTGTAATTAATGGATTTGTTGAAAATGGTGCACCAGAGGAAATTGCATATTCAGGTAAGCCGCATATAGGAACTGATATATTAATTGATGTTGTTAAAAATATACGTGAGAAGATTGTAGCACTTGGGGGGAAGGTATTATTCTCATCTAAGGTTACAGATATAATATCTAAGGATTCACATATAGTTGGAGTTAAAGTAAATGATGAAGTTATAGAAACTGAGGCTCTTATACTTGCGATAGGTCATAGTGCAAGAGATACCTATGAAATGTTATTCCATAAGGGATTCGAATTAACACAAAAGCCATTTGCAATAGGAGCTAGAGTTGAACATCTTCAATCAATGATAGATGAGAACCAATATAAGAAGATGGCAAATCATCCAAAGCTTAAAGCAGCAGAATATAGACTAACATATAAAAGTGATACAACAGGTAGACCATGTTATAGCTTCTGTATGTGCCCAGGTGGAGTGGTAGTAGCAGCAGCTAGTGAAGAGAATAGACTTGTTGTAAACGGAATGAGTGAATATAAAAGAGATAAGGATAATGCTAATAGTGCCATTGTTGTAGGGGTAGGACCTGATGACTTTAAGTCAGATCATCCACTAGCAGGAATGGAGTTCCAAAGACATTATGAAGAAGCTGCATTTAAAGTTGGTGGAGGTAATTATACAGCTCCAGTACAAAATGTTAGTGACTTTATTAAGGGAGTTAACTCTACAAAGTTTAGCGATGCTATTCCAAGTTATACAAGGGATACAAGCTTTAAGAAGATAGATGATTGTCTGCCAAGCTATGTAACTGATACTATGAAGGAAGCATTCCTATCATTTAATAGAAAAATAAAGGGATTTGGTACAACTGGGGTATTAACAGGTATTGAAACGCGAACCTCAGCACCAGTTACAATTAAAAGAGATGAGAACCTAGAGTCACCAAACATTAGGGGAGTATTCCCAGCAGGTGAAGGTGCAGGATACGCAGGGGGAATAATGTCTGCTGCAGTTGATGGACTTAAGGTAGCAGAGAAGATAATGGAAAGATATAGTCCTTTAGATTAGGAGGTTATCATGATAAAAAAGAGAATTGAAGAGGTGGATATATTAAGAGGTATTGCTTTTTTAGCGGTTGTACTTCAACATTCACTAGCATCTTTTATATATGAGCCAAGTGTTAATACCTATCAGGGAATAATATCTGCATTTATACTTAACTCTTTAAGATTTGCAGTACCTATATTTGTATTTATGACTGGATTTTCTCTATATTATACTGATAAGGGACAGGGATACTTTGAGTTTATAAGAAAAAGGTTTAAGCAGATTATACTTCCATATATGATATGGACGCTAATATATGACATACTAATGTTTTTTATAATGGGAAGATATGACTTATCATTAAAAGATTTAGTATTCCAGTATTTTAACTATGTATTAACAGGAACTGGATTCTATCATTTATGGTATATGGCTATGATTATACAGTTTTATATTATATATCCTGTATTTAAGCTAATAATCAATAAAAATAGAAGCTTTGTAGTTAATACAATAATGCTTTTTGTAGCATTTATTGCACACTATGGATTCTTATACTGGTATAATTTCTATGCAGGTGCACAGTCAGCTACAGCTCCTGGGGTACTTAAAGTAGTACTTCAATATAGTGATAGATTATTTGTTGTATGGATGTTTTACTTTATTTTCGGGGCGTATTTAGCAATATACTACGAAAAAGTAAAGGAATTTATTTTAAAATTCAAATACATTTGGTTTGTAGGATTTGCGTTTTCTATTGGTTATATAATGAAGCTTATGATAAGCTCAAGTAGTTATAATGAAAATGGAGGGTATGTAATTAACCATAATATAGGTGCACCCTTAAGTATACCTATGGTGCCACTGCTTATATTCTCTATACTAGGATTATATGTTATATCCATAAAACTACTTAATGTTAAAGCTAGCAAGTATATACTAATTGCAGGTAAATACTCATTTGGAGCATACCTATGTCATGCACTAGTACTTCACTATATAAATATTATTGTTAAGTATGTAGTACCAGGATTCTTTTTAAAGATTACAGCATCATTTGTACTCTGTGCAGTAATAAGTATATATATTGTATACCTATTATCAAATTCCAATAAGGGGTTTGTACTAACATTGGTAGGTATGAAAAAGCAAATTAAACAATAACAGATACAGGGATATAGCAGGTGCTATGTCCCTTTTAATTTTATATAGTTTAAACATAGTAGTTTTTTATTTATTTGTTATAATAAGTGAAAAGAAAATTGAGAAACTTAAAGGAGAATCTATGAAGGGGAATTTTGTAGTTAAATCACATCAAATAAGTAGTAGCCTTAGTGTATTTACTGGAGACTATAAACCAGAAAACTGTGAAACAGTATTTTTTCCAGGGTGTAGCTTATCAGGCTATAACTCTAATATAGTTAATAAAACATTTGAGTATTTAAGTAGTAAAATAGATAATATAGGACTTATAGTTGCTTGTTGTTCTAAGCCATCATGTGATATTAAGGACAATAAAAGGCATACTAAAATAGAAGGTACCCTAAAGGAGAAGCTTAAGGATTACGGAATTAAGAATGTTATTACAGCATGTAGTAACTGTTTTATTATGTTTAAGCAGTACCAAGGAATTAAGGTTATTTCATTATGGGAGGTTCTAGATAATATTAAAGAAGACGATTTTAATGGAATAGGAGAGGGAATTGATTTAGATATTGCATTGCACGATCCTTGCCCAATTAGAAAAGAAGACATTATTCATGACTCAGTAAGAAGCATTCTAAAAGCCTCTGGATATAAGTATCAAGAGTTTGACAATTGTAGAAGCAGAACAATTTGCTGCGGTGCATCAGGAATGATGATGGCTAGGAATCCAGTCCTTGCTAAAGCTCTTATGACTAAAAGAGCAAATTCAACGAAGAGTAGTAGAATTGTTAGTTACTGTGAAAGCTGCGTTCAATCTATGATAGTTGGTGGTAAGGAAAGTCTACATTTATTAGATTTATTATTTAATGAAAAAGTTAAGAGGGGAGATTTTAAAACCCAAACAAGTATTCCTCTATTAAAGCACTGGGTAGAAAGAAGAAAAACATCTCTTATACCAAGGAAAAGGAGATAGATATGCTAGATACATATGGAAGAAGATACTTTAACCCATTAATAGATTATATTGGGGATAAGTTATTAAAAATCAACTTAACCCCTAACAATGTAACAATAATAGCACTGTTTATTGGTATATTAACATTTCCATTAATTTTATATAAACAGTATATATTAGGGACTATAGTATTATGGATATCAGGATTACTTGATGCTGTAGATGGAAGTATGGCTAGAAAAAGCAACTGTAAAAGTGATATTGGAGCATTAATGGATATAACATTTGATAGAATAGTAGAATTATCAGTATTATTAGGGCTTGCTATAAATTTTAGTGAAGCAAGACTATATCTATTAATTTTACTTGCATCAATACTTATATCTATGACAATATTTCTAACCGTAGCAGCAGGTGCAAGTAACAAGGGAATTAAATCATTTCACTACCAAACAGGACTTGCAGAGAGAACAGAAGGTTTTATAATGTTTTCTTTAATGATGGTATTTAATAATTATATTAATATAATAGCCTGTATATTTAGCTCCATAATTATATTTACAATAGTGCAAAGAGCCCTAGAGGCAAGGAAATTACTTAAATAAATTTAAGATAATATACTTCTTAGAAAACCCTTTCTATTCATAGAGAGGGAATTTTTATTTGCACAATTTTATTATATTTGTTATAGTATATATAGAACATATAGAATACATATAATAAAAAGGAGGCTATCTATGAATTTAGTACTTGATTTTGAAAGTGAAGTTCCTATTTATCTTCAGCTTAGAAATGAAATAGTTAAAGCTATTGCATTAAATCAACTTGAAGAGGGGTATTCCCTTCCATCAGTTAGAAGTCTTGCAGATGATATAGGAATCAATATGCATACTGTAAATAAAGCATACAATATACTGAAAAGCGAAGGGTATATTACCCTTGATAGAAGACATGGTGCATTTATATCTAAAAAAGCAGTAAGTGAAGATGATAATACAAGGCTTAACTTAGAGTTTGAGGGTATTATTATAAGCTGCCTTGCTAAGGGAATGGATAAGGAAGAAATAGAAAAAATGGTTCAAAGCATTTATCTTAAATTAAAGGGGGAGATTTAATGTTATTTTATTTACTACTAGTACTGCTACCTGCGGTGTTAATGTTATTTACTTCTTATAAGAATATAAGTTTTGGTGATAAAACACTACTATTTGGGGTTAGGTTACCTGTTAACTTTAATAAAGGTGAGAATATAGATAAGATAATAAAGGACTACAAGAAAACTAATATAATCAGTTCTATATTATTAGTTGTAGTAGCAACAATAGCTATGTTTTTTATACCAGAGGAGTTTGTTATAACTATTGGTATACTTTCAATAGTTTATATGAGCCTTACAATATACATTTCATTTTATAAGGCACATAATAAGGTTAAAGCTATTAAAATAGATGAAAAGTGGGATGGTTATACTAAGAATGTTGTTATAGTAGACCTTAATAATAAGAAAAACATTAAGGGATATAAGGGGGCTTTAGCACTGTTTTTAGCTCCAATACTTGTTATAGTAGCAACACTTGGGATAATGATCCACTCATATAATTCCCTAAAAAACACAATAGTTCAAAGTGGAGGTTTAAAAACATTTGGAGAGGTAGTTCCACTACATGAATATCTTTTCCCTGTATATATGCAGATTATATTACTTGTTATTTTGACTTTAAGTGGATTAATGATTCTTAAGAGTAAGCAAATAATAAATGGTGGAGAAGTTGAGAAGATAAAATCTCTTAATATAAGACTTAAAAAGATTAATCTGTTCTTCCTAGCTATTATGACAACCATAGTTGAGGTTATATTTATGATAATAGCATTATCTAAGGGAAGTGCACCAACTGTTACAGTTCTTATAGCAGTTGCAGTAATGTTTGCTGTTGTTATTATACTAACTATATATTATGAAAGAACTATTAAACAGCATAAGGAAGTTTCAAGTGAAGAAAATATAGTTAATAAGGATGATGATAGATTTTATATTGCAGGAATGTTTTACTCTAATCCAGGGGACCCATCTATAATAGTTCCTAAAAGAGTAGGAACAGGAAGCGACTTTAACTATGGTCATAAAAAGGTTAAAATACCTGCAGCTATTTTCGGTGTTATTATTTCAATAGTACTTGGATTTACAGCTTTCTATTTACCATTTGATATGGGTGAAAAAAGCCCAGTTATAGATAATAAGGTAATTAAGATAAGTGGAATTTATGGAGAAGATATTAATAGAGACAATATTGCTTCAGTAACACTTGAAAACATACCAGATAAGGTGGTTAAGACAAATGGCGCTGCACTTGAGACTAAGTTATATGGTAACTTTAAGATAAACGGTATAATTAATTCAAAGATGTATGTATCTAATACTAGGATTCCAGCTGTTAAGATATTACTTAATGATGGAAGAGTTATCTACATTAACCACAACGGTGAAAAGGGAACTATGGAAGTTTACACATTAATTAGTTCTTTTATAAAGTAGATTAAATTTAATAAAGAGTAAAAAAAAAGCCCCAATATTGGGGCTTTTGATTTTTATAATTACTTAGCTGGAATTACAGCAGTTCCGTATTTTTCTTGAAGGAACTTCTTAGCATCCTCTGACTTAAGAACATTTACAAGTTCCTTAAGTGCTGGGTTATCCTTGTTGTCTTCTCTTGAAACTACAACATTAACGTGCTTTTGAATATCAGCTACATCTTCAACAAATAGAGCAGCCTTAGTATCAAGTTTAGCTTCTAGAGCGTAGTTACCATTGATTATAGCAGCATCTACTTCATCAAGTATTCTTGGAAGCTGTGCAGCATCAAGTAGTTTAATCTTTAAGTTCTTAGGATTTTTAACAATGTCTTTTTCTGTTTGATTTTCACCATTTGGATCTTTAAGTTCAATTAAACCTTGCTTTTGAAGAAGCTTAAGAGCTCTTGTTCCGTTTGATGGATCATTTGGTATAGCAATAGTAGCACCGTCTTTGATCTCAGTTGCTGCCTTAATCTTATTTGAGTAAGCAGCTAGTGGTTCAGCATGGATATCTCCAATCGGAACTAGCTTAGTACCATTTTCAGTGTTGAACTTAGTTAGGTATGGTACATGTTGGAAGTAGTTAGCATCAAGTTGACCTTCAGCTACTGATTTGTTTGGAATTACATAATCAGTAAATTCCTTTATTTCAAGTTCAATTCCTTTTTCCTTAAGTTTTTCCTTGGCGAATTTAAGAACTTCAGCATGAGGAACTGGTGTAGCTCCTACTACTATTTTCTTAGTATCAGCCTCTGGCTTAGCATCTTCCTTAGCTCCGCATCCTGTTAATAGTGAAGCAGTTAGAACTGCTGCTAGTGTTAGTGTTACTAATCTTTTTAGTTTCATTATGGTTTCCCCCTTAAAATATTATTTGTTGATTACCTTTTATCAAATTTTCTAGCTAGGAAATTACCTGATTGCTGAATAATTTCTACTAGAATAATTAATACAATTATAGTTAGAATAACTATTTCATTATTATATCGCTGATATCCTTCACGGATAACATAGTCTCCAATACCTCCACCACCAACGGCACCTGCCATTGCTGAGTATCCAAGAATATTAATAATAGATAAAGTAATTCCAAGTATTAATGATGGTAGTGCCTCAGGAAGCATTACCTTAAATATAACTTGAAGGTTTGTTGCACCTGCAGCTAGTGACGCTTCAATAAGTCCGTAGCTAACTTCCTTTAGGGAAGATTCTATAATCCTTGCTACAAATGGAGCTGCTGCTACTGATAGTGCAAGTGTAGCTGCCTTAGTTCCAATACTTGTTCCAAGTATTAACTTAGAAAGTGGGAACAGGGCAATTAACAGAATAATAAATGGAATAGATCTGAATATATTAACCAGGGTTCCAATTATAGTGTTAACTGTTTTGTTTTCTAGAATATGCCCCTTATCTGTTACAGTAAGTATAATTCCCAGTGGAAGACCAAGTATTACAGAGGCTAAAGTTGCTATAGACACCATAGTAAATGTTTCAATCATAGGAACTTGTATTGACTGAAGAAATTCGAAAATTGATTCCATTGTTATATCACCTCAACCTTTAGCTTTATGTCATTTAAGTAGTTTAGAGCCTTGTCTATTTTATCATTGTCACCTGTTACCTTAATAATAAGATTTCCAAGCTGGACTCCTTGAATTGTTTCTATATTACCTGCAATAATGCTTATATCTAGGTCAAAGGTTCTTGATAGTCTAGATACTATAGGTTCATTTGTTTCGTTACCCTTAAAGAATAGTCTAAGTAGCTTTTCATCATTTTTAAGAGTATTTACTACTTCAACTGGTGCTTCAAGTACCATATCCTTTAAAAAGTCCCTGGAAGTTTTTGTTTTAGGGTCTGAGAATACATCAATTACATTTCCCTTTTCTACAACAATACCTCTCTCAAGAACAGCTACCTTATTACATAGCTTTTTAATAACATCCATTTCATGTGTTATAACAACAACTGTAATATTGAATTTTTTATTTATATCCTTAATTAATGAAAGGATTGATTCTGTAGTTGTAGGGTCAAGTGCTGAAGTTGCCTCATCACATAGAATTATCTCTGGGTTATTTGCAAGTGCTCTTGCAATACCAACTCTTTGCTTTTGACCACCTGATAACATTGAAGGATACACATCCTTTTTATCAGAAAGCCCAACAACTTCAAGTAGCTCATTAACTTTTTTATCTATTTCACTTTTAGGCTTTTTACAAAGCTTTAAAGGAAAGGCAACGTTTTCATAAACCGTTGAGTTCATAAGAAGATTAAAGTGCTGGAATATCATTCCTATCTTTCTTCTAGCTTCTCTAAGTTCTTGTTTTGATATTTTAGTAATATCTATTGTTGAATCTCCTAGTAATGAATTAACAAGTATTTCTCCACTTGTAGGTTTTTCAAGTAGATTTATACATCTAACAAGTGAAGATTTACCAGCACCACTAAGACCAATTATTCCGTATATATCACCTTTTTCAATGTGAAGATTAATATCTTTTAATGCTTCTACTGCTTGTCCACCAGAAGTATATACTTTACTTAGGTTTTTAATCTCTATCACAATAACATCTCCTTTTGTAATAACTAATTTATAAATTTATATAAAAAAAACCTCAATAGAGGCTTTGTCCTCTCATTTTCAACATAAAATGTTGCTGGAATTAGCACCTTAGCTTAAAGCCGGTTGCTGGGCATCATAGGGCCAGTCCCTCAGCCACTCTTAATAAGAGCAGATATTTAATTTTGGGTATAAAAAAATCCTCTACATGAGAGGGTTCTAGTTCTCTCTCATCTTTCAACATAAATGTTGCTGGACTTAGCACCTTGGCTTAAAAGCCGGTTGCTGGGCGTCGTAGGGCCAGTTCCCTCAGCCACTCTTAATAAGAGTAAAATATTAACTTCAAAAGTCTTAATGTGATTATAATGCTATAAAATAACTATGTCAATATATTATTTCAAAAAAAGATTTATTTTCTAAATAATATAAAAACACCTAAAATATATTACATAATAAAGGATAAAACATGGTATTAAACACATAGTATAGGGAAATTTAATAGATGAATAATATAAGATACTTTATAATGTATAAGGTTTTATAAGTTTGAAATAGATACAATTATATGGTATCATACAAGTTGTTAAAAATTTATAAAGTAAATAGGAGAGATACTATGGGTAGGATGTTTGGAACAGACGGAGTAAGAGGAATTGCAAATACTGAACTTACAGCAAATTTAGCATATGACTTAGGGCGTGCAGGTGCCTTTGTATTATCAGATTCAAAGGATAAGCCTACTATATTAGTAGGGAAGGACACTAGAATTTCAGGAGACATGCTTGAAGCAGCACTTGTTGCAGGGATATGCTCAGTTGGAGCACGTGTTATTTGCGTAGGCGTTGTACCTACACCTGCAATAGCGTATCTAACAAGATATTATAATGCAGATGCAGGAGTTGTAATCTCAGCTTCACACAACCCAGTTGAATATAACGGAATTAAATTCTTTAACAAGGATGGATATAAGCTATCAGATAGCGTAGAAGATAGAATAGAATCATTACTAGACGGTAAGATGGATACAATTCCATATCCAACAGGATGTGAAATAGGTACACGTGAAGATAAGATGGATGCTATTGAGGACTATATTGCATTCCTTGAAGAATCAGTTGATGTTTCATTAAGTGGACTTAAGATTGCTATTGACTGTGCAGAGGGAGCATCATCATATTCAGCACCTAAGATTTTTGAGAAGCTTGGTGCAGAGGTGTATGTTATTCACAACACACCAGATGGAACTAATATTAACAAGGACTGTGGGTCAACTCATATGGGTCAGCTAAGAAGCTTTACTCAAAGTATGGGATGTGATATTGGTTTTGCATTTGATGGAGATGCGGATAGATGTCTTGCAGTAGACGAAAATGGTGAAGATATTAATGGAGATCATATTATTGCAATTATAGCTAAGGCTTTAAAGGGTGAAGGAAAGCTTAATAATGATACTGCAGTAGTTACAGTTATGAGTAATATGGGACTTGATATTGCAGGAGAAAAAGAAGGAATAGCTCTTAAAAAGACTAAGGTTGGAGATAGATACGTACTTGAAGAAATGGTAAGTGGAGGCTATAACCTAGGTGGTGAGCAATCAGGACATGTTATACTTCTTGATTATAATACTACTGGAGATGGACTTATGACGGCTCTAATGATGTCAAAGGTTTTAGTTAACACTAAGGAAACAGCATCAAGTCTTAAGTCAATAATGACAGTACTTCCTCAGGTTCTAGTTAACGCAAAGGTAACTAACGATATGAAGGATATTCATGAGAAGGATTTAGATGTTATAGAAGCTATTAAAAATGCTGAAGCTTCACTTGAAGGTCGTGGAAGAGTTCTTATTAGAGCATCAGGAACTGAGCCATTAGTTCGTGTTATGCTTGAAGGAGAAGATCTTGAGAAGATTGAATCTCTTGCAAATGAAATCGCTGAACTTATTAAGAGTAAGGCAGCAAATTAACATAAAATTCATATACTAACATAGAAAAGGATTTGTTTTTCAAATCCTTTTTATTTTACCTTAATTTACAAAGAATAATTTAGATTTAATATTTATATTTAGGGAAAACTAAACCATAAAATAAATTTGAGGTGTTAGTTATGAGTAAGATAGGTATCATAGGATGTGGTTTTGTAGGTTCGACAATTGCATACACACTTGCAGTAACTGGACTTGTTAATGAGATAGTTATAGTAGACCTTAACAAGGAGAAGGCAGATGGTGATGCACTTGATATAAGCCATGGAATATCACTTGTTAAGCCTATAGATATATATGCAGGTGATATAAGTGATCTTAAAGACTGTAATATTATTGTGTTAACAGCAGGTGTTAACAGGGTGCCTTCTAGTAGTAGATTAGAACTTACAAGGGACAATGTTAATATATTCAAGTCCCTAATTCCAGAGATAGCATCTGTTAATGAGGATGCTATATATTTAGTAGTTAGTAACCCAGTTGATGTATTAACCTATGTAACCCATAAAATTCTTGGTAAGGATCATAGGAAGGTTATAGGTTCAGGTACAGTACTTGATAGTTCAAGGTATAGATATATATTAAGTAGGTGCCTAGATATTGACCCAAGAAACATTCATGCCTATATTATAGGAGAACATGGAGATACTGAGTTTCCAGTATGGAGCAGTACATCTATTTGTGGTATGAGCTTAAGTGAATACTGCGCATTTGCAGGGAATTCATTAACCTGTGATAACAAAATTGAAATCGAAAAACAGGTTAGAGGATGCGGAATGGAGATAATTAAGAAAAAGGGTGCTACCTATTATGCTGTTGCTATGTCTGTTATGAGAATTATTGAGTGTATATTAAGAGATGAGAGAAGTATACTTCCAGTATCTTCTTTAATCAATGGATGCTATGGAATTAGAGACGTATCACTATCACTTCCAACTATTCTTTCAAGTGATGGGGTGGATAAGGTAATAGAAACAACCCTATCAGATAGTGAGATTAATAAGCTTATTCATAGTGCTAATACCTTAAAGGAAGTAATTCGTGGAGTAGGTTTCTAATAATATAACTGTGACCTTTTTTAATTTCTATGAATAGTATAGTATTAAAGATTTAAAAAGGGTGGTTATTTAGTGATTATTGGTATTGATATGGGCCATACATTGAATCCAGCTAATTATGGTGCAGTTGGTCTTAAGAAAGAGTCGGAAGAAACAAGGGAAGTTGGAGAAAAAGTAATACAGTATTTAAAGTGTATGGGTCACACTGTAGTTGACGTAACTGTTGATTATGCAAACACACAAAATGAAAGTCTTAAGCAAAGAGTTGCTAAGGCAAATGCACAGTATTTAGACCTTTTAGTATCACTGCATTTTAATGCATTTGATGGCAAGCGTAATGGAAGCGAGGTTTATACATTTAGAGGCAGAAAGCTTCCACAGGCAGAAAGGGTACTTAATAACTTAAGTAAGCTAGGCTTTAAAAATAGCGGTATATTTGATGGTAGCAAGCTATACATGATAAGAAAGAGTAAAGCACCTGCAATGCTTGTTGAAATTGCATATATAGATAGTGAAAAAGACATGAAGCTTTATGAAGATGATTTAGTTGCACAGGCTATTGTTGAGGGGATTACAGGACAGAAAATCCCTGCTAAGTGTATTATAGAACTTGAAGATGATCCATTTATAAAGAGGAAGAATAGTAATTCTTCAATTAGAACAATAAAAACATATAAGGTTAATGTTGGTGGAACAATGGATTATGGTAGAGCTGTTAAAATATCAGCTATGCTAAAAAGTAGTGGTTACACTGTTTCAATTGAAGCAACAGAGTAGTTTGTTAACCAAACTGTAAAGAAGTTTTTAATCTTAGGCATCATAATATTTATGGTGCCTTTTATTTTTATGTATAAATAAATTAATATATAAAATACTAATAAAAATGGATAAATACAAAAAATACAAGACGAAATCCTTTATTTTTGATATAATATACGGGACTATATAATCAGACAAAACCTAATCAGAAATTTTATATATAGCGCCAGGATTTCGGATTGAAATTGACGAGGACAGGGTTTATCGATTTATCGGCGGATGCCCTGCGTTTAACCAGCGAAAAAGCCTAACAAACCCTTAAAGTGATTTAAGGAACAAAAAGGTGTGGTTATTGGGTTTTGATGGTTTTAATTGAAGGGAGAAATTTAATTTATGTGTGGAATCGTAGGATATATAGGTGGTAGAGAAGCATCACCTTTATTAATCGAGGGACTTTCAAAGCTTGAGTACAGAGGATATGACTCAGCAGGGGTTGCTATTATCAACAATGGAGATATCCAAATTGAAAAAAGCGTTGGAAGACTTAAAAACCTTGAAGCGAAACTTGAAGTTAACCCAATAATGGGACAATTAGGGATAGGGCATACTAGATGGGCAACTCATGGAGAGCCATCAGATGTTAACTCACACCCTCATTTTAATGCATCAAAGACTATTGCAGTAGTTCATAATGGGATTATTGAGAATTATATATATATAAAGGAGTGGCTAACTAGCCTTGGATATGTATTTACATCAGATACAGATACAGAGGTTATAGCACATCTAGTTGACCATTTATATAATGGAGACATAGTAAAAACTGTTGCAGAGGTTGTAGAAAAACTAGAAGGGTCATATGCACTAGGTGTTATTACTAGTAACGAACCTGATAAGTTAGTAGCTATTAGAAAGGACAGTCCACTTATAGTAGGTATTGGAGAAGATGAAAACTTCATCGCATCAGATATACCAGCTATTCTTGCACAAACAAGAAAGGTATACCTACTTGAAGATAAGGAGCTTGTTGTTCTTACTAAGGAAGGTGTTACTATTACAACTCTTGAGGGAATGCCAGTTAAGAAGGAAGTATTCAACGTAACTTGGGATGCAGAAGCTGCAGAAAAGGGTGGATATGAGCACTTTATGATTAAAGAAATCCACGAACAACCTAAGGCTATCCGTGATACTATGACTTCAAGAATTATGGCTGATTCAGATGAGATTAAGCTTGATGATATTAAGCTTACAAAGGAAGATCTTAAGAATATTGATAAGATATTTATAGTAGCATGTGGTACAGCTTACCACGCAGGTATGGTTGGTAAGTATGTAATTGAGAAGCTTGCTAGAATACCAGTTGAAATAGATATTGCATCAGAATTTAGATATAGAAGCCCAATTATTAACGAAAGAACTCTTATGATCGTAGTTAGCCAGTCAGGTGAAACTGCAGATACTATGGCAGCTCTTCGTGAATCAAAGAAAATGGGTGCAAGAGTTATAGCTGTAACTAAC
Source organism: Clostridium sp. (assembly GCF_036639235.1). Lineage (GTDB taxonomy): Bacteria > Bacillota > Clostridia > Clostridiales > Caloramatoraceae > Clostridium_AB. The sequence continues at coordinate 12,057 of NZ_JAVWJB010000019.1, read as the reverse complement.
GTTGTAGGAAGCTCAGCTGCTAGAGAAGCAGATGATATACTATATACTTGGGCAGGACCTGAGATTGCTGTTGCCTCAACTAAGGCATACACAACTCAATTAATTGCTATGTATATTATAGGTTTATACCTTGCAAGACTTAACGATAAGATGACAGTTGAAGAATTTAGAGTTATTAGAGATGAGATGTTAACTTTACCTGAGAAGGTTGAAGAATTACTTAACAATAAGGAAACTCTTCAAAAATTCGCTCACCTTAACAGCAACGAAAAGGATATGTTCTACCTAGGACGTGGACTTGATGGTGCAGTTGCACTTGAAGGAGCACTTAAACTTAAGGAAATTTCATATATTCATGCAGAGGCATATGCAGCGGGAGAGCTTAAGCACGGACCTATCGCTCTTATAGACGATGGAATCCCTGTAATTGCACTTGCAACTCAAGATGAATTATTTGATAAAATGGTAAGTAACATACAAGAGGTTGTTACTAGAGGTGCTAAGGTATTATCAATAGCTTGCGTTGGAAATACAGAAATAGAAAAGGTATCAGAGGCAGTAGAATATATACCTAAGGTATTAAGCCTACTATCACCTGTTCTATCAGTTATTCCACTACAACTTCTTTCATACTATGTTTCAATTGAAAGAGGATGTGACGTAGATAAGCCAAGAAACTTAGCTAAGTCAGTTACAGTAGAATAGAATTATTAAGAGCTTAGATTCATTATTGTTATCGTAAAATAAAGTCGGTAAAAAAAAAATAAAGTTTGTAAAAAAAAAATAAAGTCGGTAAAAAATATGACTTTAAAATTGTTTATAAATTTATAATATTAAAATCATGGATAGATTAAACTAATAATTTTATCCATGATTTTTGTTTTAAATTCGCTGATTTAAATATAATACATAAAAGTAAAAACAAACCATTATATTTGAAAAGTTAATAGGATGGTTTATTAAACTATATACAAAGGAAAAAAGTTATGATAACTATAATTAGAGATATTTATCCAGATGAGATTTTATATAGCTGGATTAGTCGATATCATAAATTCAGTGGTAATTTATTATTAAAGGATACTCTTGATGAGTTGTTTGGAAAAAAGAAGAGTTCGCTTGGGTTAGGAGAAGTATTTGGATTAAATACCTTATGTGATAGGACAAGTAGTATTCTGGGATTTACACCAGAGTATATAATAAAAAATCATACTTTAATTCCAATGTTTAAGCCTTTTTTAACTCTAAAAAGATATAATTTAATTTGTGAGAGTATAAAGGGCAGTGGGGGAAAAGAAGACAAGTTTACAATGAAAGCTAATGGAGAATATGAATTTAATACATTTAAAATTTGTTCTAAATGTATTAGTGATGATAAATTAAAGTACGGTGAGACATATTTACATAGATCTCATCAAATATTTGGAGTTAACTATTGTAATGTACATGGGACTCAATTAAAAAGTTTACGTTATAATAAAGAAGAAATTATAGATGTAGATAAGTTGAGCTTAGATGATTTAATAGAAAAAGAAGCGAAACCTATAATAATAAATAAAGATATAGGTATTAAAATTGCTAATGATCTTAATAGTATTCTTAAAGAAAACTCATTGACGGATCATACCTTACATTCAATAAAAGATAAATATAAACATATGTTAATTAGAAAAAATTATTGGATAAATAATGGTTCAGTAATGCATAAAAATATAGTAAGGGATTTTATAGAATTTAATACTATAGAATTTCTTGAAACTTTTAATTTAATACCAAATCAAGATGCTAATATTAATTGGATAATGAGAATAGTAAAGAATAGAAAAGACACATTAATACATCCTTTTAAGTATTTACTTTTTATATACTTCGCATTTGGAAATCTTGATAAATTTGTTAATTATGATGTAACTAAATCTTTAATGTTAGACAATGGTCCTTGGCCATGTTTTAATAAATGCTGTCCACAGTATAAAAAAGAGGTCATAGATATATATAAATTTCAGCAAAGAAATAATACAGGTTATACTTTATATGGATTTGAGTGTTTGGAATGTGGGATGATATATACAAGAAGAGTATTTCCCAATAAAGAAGATGATAAATTTAAGTTAGGGAGAGTATTATCCTATGGTCATTTATGGGAGAAAAAGCTTAAAGATTTGGTTAATAAAGAAACATTGCTGACAGAAATTGCAGAAAGTTTAGGATGTTCAAGGACAACTGTAAAATTACAAGCAAGTAAGTTATCTATTGAAATAGGAAACTATACAGAAGTTAAAAAAAGGAAAAGTAAGACCAAAGTGTGTAATTATGATAATAGTGAGATATTAAATATCTACAGAAGTAGATTACAGAGTTTAATTAATAGTGAAGAAGAAGTAACTAAGAGTGACTTACAGAAGCTATTAACAAAAGAGTATACCTATTTATATAGAAATGATAAGGAGTGGCTTAAGAAACACATACCACAATCTATTAGCATCCAGAAAGGTATGGATAAATACTTTGAAGGCTATTGGAGTAAAAAAGATCTTGAAATAAGTAAAAAAGTTGAGAATTCGATTAACAGAATGTTAAAAGAAGAAAAAGTGATAAAATTGGCATATATAGCAACGGATATTAATTATTATGGTATAAAAAATAAAGTTTATAGAGAAAAAATGCCTATAACTGAAGAAATACTTAATAGATTTTGTACAAGCATTAGAAGAAGTTAGAAAAATTTAAATAATGTTTGAAAGAAGATGATTTCCATTCAATAAACAATATACTTTGCCAGGTTAATAAACAGATAGCGTATTGTTTATTAACTTATATCAAGTTGTTAGTATTTGTTTACATAATTACTATGTTTGTAATATATAATTATGTATAATAAGAATATAAATTTTAAATAATGGTATTGTTTATGAGATAGTTTGATTATAAATTACCTTGTGAATGTTGATTTTTAGGAGGATATAGTTATGGAACCAAGAAAATTACTGGATACACTTTTGATTGCTGAAAGACTAAAAGACGTGACTCGTCATTGCTATACGTCTAAAGGTAGACACGAAAGTGTAGCTGAACATAGTTGGATGATGACTTTAATGGCTTATTTTATGAAGGATGAATTTCCAGAAGTAAATATGGATAAAGTTATCAAAATGTGTATTATACATGACTTAGGAGAGGCATTTACAGGGGATATTCCTACTTTTGAAAAGACAGAAGTTGATGAAAAGACAGAAGAAAATTTATTATATAGTTGGGTAAATTCTCTTCCTGATCAATATGCAAAAGAGATGATTTCACTTTATGAAGAAATGGCAGAGCGTAAGACTAAAGAGGCTCAAATTTTTAAAGCTATTGATGGACTTGAGGCTTTAATACAACACAACGTTTCTGACTTATCTACTTGGATTCCAAAAGAATATGAGTTAAATAAAACATATGCAAATGACAAGGTTGCCTTTTCAGAATATCTTAAATTAGTAAGGCAAGCAGTTCGTGAAGATACTTTGAATAAATTAGGTGAAAAATTATAATTAAAGTTGCAGATTTTAAAGCACATAAATTTTAAATTAATATTTACTATAATGATAATTATATTAATTTATAGTAAAATGATTAATTTTTTAATATTAAGTTAATAATTTATATTAAATAAACCAGTTTTTAAAAAAAAATCAGGTTGTTGACTTTAGACAACGCATGATGTTTTTAAAAGCTGGTTTTTATTTTTTGAGGTGAATGGTATGTCAATACAAAGAAAAACGGATAAATATAGACTAATAGAAAAGCGAGGAGAGGGAATTGGAGAGAATTACAAGCCATGGCTTAAGGTACATGAATTTGGTACAAGAAGTAGAAGCCATAGAATGATTGGGTGGAAGCATAAAAGAATATTTCAGTTAATGTCTGATTTGGAGTTATACTTTTTTCTGTTATTGCAATGGAATGAAAATATTTTGGAAATAAGGGAGCAATACCCCTTACTACCTTTAGAGCAAACTTTGTTAATTTCGGAAGAAATACAAGTAGTACATCCTCCTAAAACACAAAGGATAAAAACAGTAATGACGACAGATTTTTTAGTAGCGGAGAGGAAAAATAATGAGATATGTAAGTTAGCAATTGCTATAAAAACTGATAGTGAGTTATCAAATTTAAGGACAGTAGATAAGTTAAGAATTGAAAAAGAGTATTGGGATATTAAAGGTATACCTTGGGCAATAGTAACAGATAAAAATATAGATAAAGTTAAAGCGATAAATATTTACAGTATTTATAATGATTATTTCTGGGGAGAAGAAAGTGGCTATACAGAAAATGAAATAAAAAGGTTTATTTTTAGTTATAAAACTTTATTAGTTAAAAATGAATATGATTTTTTAAGAGCTTCAAAAAAGTTTGAAGATATAAATGGTTGGATTAATGGAGAAGGTATTAGATTTTTTAAGTACTTATTAGCAATAAAAGAGATAAAAACAAATATGAATGTGAAGTTTGATTTTAGAAATATGAAAGTATGGATTTAAGGAGAAGTAGGATGAGTAGATATTTAATGGTAAATGATATTATAAGAGATTCAGGGAATAGTAAATTTTTTAGAATAGTATGGATTGAACAGGATTATAGTTATTGCTTTGTAATTGAGTTATTTACAAAAAAGTTAAATATTATTCGTTTAAATATTAGCGTAATAAACTCAGAATTAGATCTCGGAGTTTTAGAGTTAGTAGAGGATGATCCATATATTAAAATTATTGATGAAAGTAAATTAACCGATAGACAGGCTAAGTTATTAAATCAATCACATATGATTATACAGAAAGTCCTTAGAAGAATCCCTGAACCAGAATTTTATTCTTTTAAGGTAAGAAGAAAAGTAATTATAGACGTATCAAATGAAGATGGTATTAGTGAAAAATCAATTTATAAGTACTTAAGAAAATATTTACAAGGTGGAAAAACAAAGTATGCACTTGCGACTGATCTTGATAAGTGTGGTGGTAAAAATAAGAAACGGATGAATAGTACAGTAAAAAGAGGGAGACCTAAAAGATTAAGCTATATAACTGGGGAGCAAATAGGAATAAATATAGATGAAGGAATAGAAAAAATATTTAATATTGCATGTAATAGATATTATATGCGAGATAAGAAAATGAGCTTAGCTAAAGTATATAGAATGATGCTAAATGAATTTTTTTCTTATGAGGTAAAAGAGGGAATCAATATAGAAAGAAAAGTGAAGAGTATAAACGAGATACCAACTTTAGGGCAGTTTAAATATTGGATTTACAATAACAAGGGATTAGATGAAAAATTGTTAGCGAGATTAGGTGAAAAGAAGTTTAACTTGAACTATAAAAACTTAAAGTCTGACTCAATATATGAAACATATGGACCAGGATTTAGGTATCAAATTGATGCTACAATTGCAGATGTTTTTTTAGTAAGTAGAATTGATAGAACATCTGTCATTGGAAGACCGGTAGTTTACTTAATAATAGATGTATTTAGTAGGATGATAACTGGTGTTAATGTATGTCTTGAAGGACCTTCTTGGAATGGAGCATCTACTGCATTATATAATTGCATGGAAAATAAAGTGGATTTTTGTAGTAGATATGGGGTAAATATAAGTGAAGAAGAGTGGCCTGTTAAAGGGTTACCCCAAGTTATTTTAGCAGATAGAGGAGAATTAGTTGGGCCTATTGCAGAGAATATAATTCAAGGATTAAGAATAGGTCTTGAGAATACACCAAGTTATATGGGATGTGCAAAGGGATTAGTTGAACAATACTTTCATGTCATAAATACAGAAGTAAAACATTGGTTGCCAGGGGAAGTGAAAAAAGAATTTAGGGAAAGAGGGGTTAGAGACTATAGATATGATGCAAAGCTGGATATAATACAATTTACTCAGATTATTATTTACGCTGTATTAAAAAGAAATAAAACAGTAATGGAGAAGTATCCACTAACTAAAGAAATGATTAAAGATGAGGTAAAACCAATACCAATTGATATATGGAATTGGGGTATGAGTAATATGACAGGAAATTTAAGAAGATTACCTGAAGACTTACTCAGGGTAAATCTATTGAAAAGAGCAACAGCCTCTATAAGAGAAGATGGAATAAGGTATAGAGGTATGATATATACATGTGAATTAGCGGAAAAAGAAAATTGGTTTTTATCGTCAAGAGTAAAGGGGGCAGAATATGTTGAAATTGCCTATGACGATAGAGATGTATCAATTATTTATTTAATATTACACAGTAATAAGATTATAAAGGCATATTTAAATATGCAAAAAACATCCAATCAATTATTTAAAGGTGCAACTTATGGTGAGATTGAGGATTATCTATTTTGTAAAAGATACAAGATAACTGAATTAGAAGATGATATGAATCAATTAAACTTAAATTTTGATCAAGAGGTTAAGAAAATTATAAAAGAGGCAACCGATTTAAGTAGAGATAGTAAAAATAATATAAAAAACATAAGGGAAAATAGAAAAATTGAAAATGATAGCCATAGAGGTAAGCAAGCAATAGTTCTTGAAAGTAAAAATAAAATTGAAAAAAATAAGAACGATGATACTATTGACTATACATATAAAGATGACTCAAGAGAAGATATGCTTAAGGATATAATGAGAATTAGAAAGGATTTTTTTAATGGTAGCGAAGGATAAAGAGTATGTTGAAGACTATAGTTGTAGTCAATATGAAGAATATAATAATGGGATATTTAAGTTTAATGAACATGTACTTGCAAAGTATATTAAGCAGGATGAGCCTACATTTCAAGGTAATGAATTAATAGAGGCATTACCGCCAGTTAAAAATATAGACCAAAGTTTTAGAAGCTTATATAGACCACCATTATATTTAGAAAGCGAAAAGAATGAAAGTAAGGAATATAGAATCCAAGCTACTTTAAGACTGTTGGATTATTTAATTCCAATGATAAAGAATTTTGAGGTAGAGTCTAATATAGCTAATGTTATTAGGCAAGGGTATGTATCAAAAAGAATAACATCTCCAGAATATATTAATGAATTAAAAAAATATTCAAGTTTGTTAACAAGTCACTATAGTAAGGAGAGTAGTGAAGCTGCATGTATATGTAGTTCTTCAGCAAGTTCATCTACTGGATTCTCAATTTTAGGGATAAGTGGAGGAGGTAAGACAACAGCAGTAAGTAATAGTTTGGTATATTACCCTCAAGTAATACAACATACAGGGTATGAGGGAAACCGGTTTTTATTTACTCAAGTAACATGGTTGAAAATAGACTGTACATATAATGGTAGTTTAAAAGGTTTGTGTCAGAAATTTTTTATGGAGTTGGATAAGATACTTAATACTGATTATCTAAGAAAGTATGGTAAAAATAGTATAGGAATAGATAGAATGATACTTTCAATGGCACAGTTATCGCTTAAGCACGGATTAGGATTACTTGTTATAGATGAGATACAACATTTAAGTTCAAGTGTTAAAGGGGAAAATATATTAAACTATTTTGTTACTATGATGAATGAAATAAGAGTTCCAATAGTTTATATAGGAACATACAAAGCACATAAGTCTATTTTAAGTAAAGATTTTAGGCATGCAAGAAGGGCAATGGGAATTGAGAACATAAATTGGGGTGTTATGTTACAGAATGAGGAGTGGAATATGTTTGTTGAAGATTTATGGAGATACCAGTGGGTAAAGAATACTTCAATATTAACAAAAGAGATTAAGAAGTTGATATATGAGAAGACAGTAGGAATAACAGATAGAATAATAAAGTTATTTGTTGCATGTCAGATTGAGGCAATAGTATCAGGGAAAGAAGAGATTACAGAGACTATTATAAAAAAGGTTGCAGATAACAAATTTAATTTAACAAAGAGAATGACAAATGCACTATTAACTGATGATATAGATATATTATCAGAGTTCGAAGATCTATGTAGTCCAGATATAACTGGTGAGGCACTTAAGTCACAGAAGAGACTACAAATAGAGGAGAGAGTTAATGAAATATATAATAGTCAAATGAGAAAGATAGCAAACAAGGAGTCAGAAGTGAGAAGTAATCTTATTATAACTTTATCAAGATTCGGGCATGGAATAGATAAAGTTAAGAAGAGCATTGACATAGTAATAGAGAAGCATGGATATAAAAAGGAAGAGTCATTTTTATTAAATGAAGTAGTAAAACTACTAATAAAAAGTGATGAAATAGGTATTAAAAGCATGGAGGAAAAAGCAAAAGGTAAGAAAAATAAGCAGATATCTAATGAAGAGAGAAGTAAATTTATTTTAGAAAATAGTGATGACATGATAAAAAGCATAATAGGTGGTGAGTAAAATTATATCATTTTTACCTAAAGTTTATTCAGATGAGATTTTATATAGTCTTATTGGAAGGTATCATGCACAAGGTGGAAATATAAGTCTAAAAGATACTATGAAAGATTTTTTTAGTACAAGTAATATAATACCTACAATAGAATTTCAAAGTCACATTCAAGTATTTTGTAACAACTTAAGAAGAATACAGGATACTAATGCTATAAATATATTAAATAGTAATACTTTGTACCCTATATATTGTAATTTCTTAAGTAATGAAATAAGAAATGATATATTTGAGTTGATGATGTGGGGAAAAGGAGGTGCAATTAAATATAAGACAGGAATGTTAGCAGGGGGGATATGTAAGAAGCAAGGTATACACTATTGTCCTTTATGTGTTAAGAAAGAGTTTAAAGAGTTAGGTGAAGCATATATACATCGAACACATCAAGTTGAAGGAGTACTGGTGTGTGAACTACATGGATGTTGTTTGAAAAAATATAGTGTATTTAAAAAGATTCAAGAGTTTATAGTTTTAGATAAGAATAACGTTGATTTTAAGGAAACATATTTTAAGGAAAAAATAAGTAGTGATTTGTGTAAATTAGCAAAAGATGTGTACTACATATTAAATAGCAATATATCTAAATACAGCATTGACAATATAGATAAATTATATAAAAAGATATTATATAATAAGGGGTTTTCAAGCGTAACAGGAAGAGTATTTCAATTAAATTTAGAGGAAGAATTTATAAACTATTATGGAAGAGAAACACTTGAACTACTTGAAAGTTTTAATTTAAATAATAATGAACATAGTTGGTTAAGGAAAATTACACGCAAGTTTAGAAGTAGTATTCATCCAATAAGACATCTACTATTTATAGGATTCCTATGTGGAGGAATGGTTGGGTTCGTAAAAGAATTGGATGAAATAGATAGTGAAAAAAGAAAAGAAAAGTGGCCTTGTTTAAATATTGCTTGTGAGTATTATAATCAAGAAGTAATAGAAGAATATAAAATAACTAAAGATTACAAGTCAAAAAAGTATATAGGTACTTTTGAATGTATTTGTGGATTTATATATGCCAGGGATTTAGAGAAACAAAAAAACTTTATTGGAAAAGTAATAAAATACGGAGAGGTATGGGAGAGGAAGTTAAAAAGCTTAATAGTAAGTGAAAGTTCTATACGAGCTATAGCAAGTCAGATGAAATGTGACTCGACAACTGTTGTAAAGTACTCGGAGAAACTAAATTTAAAGTGTATGTTAAATACCCAAAGACAAAACTTATTTAAAGACAAAACTGATTCAAAACAAGAAGTTAAAACTATTTATAGAAAAAAGATAATGGATATGTTAGTTATAGATTCTAATATAAATAGAAGTAAGTTAAGAAGTGTGTTAAGAAAAGAATATTTATGGCTATATAAAAATGATAAAGATTTTATAGATCAACATATACCACTTATAAAATATAATAAAAAGAGTGTAAGGGATTATACAAAATATTGGATGGATAAGGATGATGAAGTTTTACTATTATGTATTACTGCATATGAAAGTTTAATAAATGAGACTAAACCAGTAAGAATAACAAGGTCTTTAATAGGTAGGAAAATAAACAAGTTGGCATTAATTCAAAGAAAAATAGATAAGTTAAAATCTACTAAAGAATATTTAGATAAAATATGCGAAAGTATAGAAGAGTTTAAGCAAAGAAAAATGTAAAATAATTTTAATTATTGAAAAAAATATAAATTTTTGCTATGGTGTATATATATTATACTGGAGGAGTTTATATGGATACATCACAAAAAAAATATTCAAATGAGTGGAATGAGAGTTCAAATTTTTTTTATGAAAATAATTCATATTCATGGATGGCTAATCAGATAAAAGAATATAATATAATACTTGAAATAGGTTGTGGAACAGGGCAGAGTACTCTTTCACTGTTAGAGTCAGGGCATAAGGTTATAGCAATTGAAAAAAATATTTTTTGTATTGATAAAGCAAAGTTACTCTTAGAAAGTAAAGGATACAAAGTTGGGTCACTTAAAGATAGATTGGAAAATTATGATGTAATTATTTTGAATAAAGAGCTGTTTGATACCTCACTTAGTAGTTATTTGAAAGAAAGTTCATTTGATGCAGTTATTTGTTGGAATGTAGGAACTTATTGGGATGATGAAATGGTTCAATATTATAGACCTATTATGTATGATTATGGACTAAGTGTTGAGCAAATTGCATCAAATATGAAATGTTATTATGGAGAGATAATTATATCTATGGCTTGCAAGATTGCTTATTATAAGAAAGTTCCAGTAAACATAATTGATAGAATTGATCAAAAATTAACTGAGGAAAATGACACTTACTTTGTTACAATAAAAAAAGAGTTTGACTTTTCTAATATAAAATATGAAAATATTAGAACACAAACATTATCGACAGGAGGGAAAGCTCTTGAGGTTAAAGGTAATGTTTTTGAAGATGAACTAATAGAGGTTTATTTAACGTCTATACTAATGAATTATTAATAGTGTTTATTATATTAAGATTTAGAAGCATTATTAGTAAAATATAATAGAGATATTGTTAGCAAAATATGTTTAAAACTACTAAAAGAAATATTAGTTAGTAAAGGCATGGCAAATATACAAAACTTATAGGTTTGCATGGGTGATTGTATAAGGTTAGAAAAAAGTTGCAAAATATATTGAAAATAAACTACATAATTTTAAAATGAAAAAACATGTGATTTATTTACATGTTTTTTTACCGACTTTATTTTACTAAAATTTAAGTATAAAGTATAAAATGATACTTTTTTTACCGACTTTATTTTGTGGTAGTAAAATTATGTCAACGGTACAATGAGGCTTAGAGGTATATTTTTTTACCGACTTTATTTTACGATAACAATTATCTAAGCTCTTTTTGTTATTTTAAATGATTTATATAAAATTCTACAACATAATGCTAGCAGTATAATTATAGTTGAAATTAATACAGCATTGTAAACAAGAGGGTTTACTGTACTTAAAGCATTAAAAGGAATAATACAAATTCCTATAAATATAAATGGATGAAATATAATCTCCTTACCTAAGCCTAGTTTAGAATTTAAACAAATAAAGGCTAGGGAACATATAAGCTGTGCAATAAATGCTACAAATAAATAAAGAAGTTGAAAGCCACATCCATCATGCCAAGGTGAAAACTCTAATAAGCTACTAAAAATATATATGGAAAATAGGATTGAAATTATCTCAAGTATAATAAAAGTATTAAATATTATTTTTGGTATATTCATGAAATACCTCCTAGTTCTATATATTACTATTATATGGTAAATGTAAAATTATATGGGTTAAGAATAAGTTAAGATTTAATATATTAAATCTTAATAAAGTTATAATAAGTAATAATTTTTACTAAATAACAATTGTTGTTGATTTAATAGCTATTTAGGTATATTATTTTAATAGAGATAGATAATAAATTACTTTAAAAGATAAATTAGGTAGATGATATAAGGAACTATTATAGTAATTTAAGTTAAAGGAGATGGAATTATGATTCAGTGGATAAGTGAATTAACTCCAGTACAGCAAGCATTAGCAGCAACGCTTTTCACATGGGGTGTTACAGCACTTGGTGCATCACTAGTATTTTTCTTTAAAACAA
>NZ_JAVWJB010000018.1:0-35948 GCF_036639235.1 Clostridium sp. | reverse complement strand
TATTGTACGCTCGCTATATGTTTTACTGTTTAGTTTTCAATGACCAAATCACTTTTTCTATTCTATCATAAGTTTCTGTCTTGTCAACATCAACTTACGCCGTCACCTCTTAGCGACAAGATTTATGATACCACCATACTCTTCTCCTATATCCTACAAAATACTTCATATTATAAGATTATATAATTTATACTTTGCTTTTCTATAAAATTCACTTTTTTCCTATGTGTGATATACAAGGCATAGTTGTTGTTAATTAGAATAAAAAACAAGTAGGCCAAGGCCTACTTGTATATTAACTAATGACTATATTCTCTTCTGATGACATATTATTAACTCTAGCATAAAGCTTTTTAACTTTAGCGTTAACGCTTTTTTCAATAAAGTCCATATGTTTTTGTTCCTTTGGTTCAACAAGTGTTATAGAAATACCATCATTCCCTGCTCTACCTGTTCTACCTATTCTATGAATATAAAGATCTACTTCCTTAGGTATATCATAATTAATGATATGAGTAATACCATCAACGTCAAGTCCTCTACATGCAATATCACTAGCAACTAATACCTGTATCTTTAGATCTTTAAGATCCTTCATAACCTTACGACGCTTCTGTGGCGTTAAATCACCGTGTAACTCTTCACAAAGGTATCCTTTACTATATAACTTGTTATATACTTGCTTAACTCTATCCTTACTCTTGCAAAATACAATTGCCATAAATGGCTTTTCTTTCTCAAGAACTGCTTCTAAAACTTCATCCTTAGTAAGTTCACCTGTTGATATTGATTTTTGCTGAATATTATCAACTACTAAAGCCTTCTTCTTTACTCTTATAGTAGAAGGGTTTTTCATATGCTTAAGTGTAATAGTTCTAATTCCCTTTGGAACAGTTGCACTAAATAACATAGTATGTCTATGTGGATTAACTGACTTAATAACCTGATTAAGTTCTTCAATGAATCCCATATTAAGCATTTGATCTGCTTCATCAATTACTAAAAATCTAACCTTAGAAAGATTAAGTGTCTTCCTATTTAAATGATAAAGAATTCTACCAGGAGTACCTACTACAATATGGCTTTCTCCTTTAAGCTTTCTTATTTGCTTCTCTACATCTTGCCCACCAAAAATCGATAACACTCTAAAATCATCCTTTGATAACTTTTCTATCTCTGTAGTGATTTGAGCAGCAAGCTCTCTAGTTGGTGTTATAATTAATGATTGTACTTCTTCCTTATTTACATTAATTGATTGTAATATAGGAAGTAAAAATGCGAATGTCTTACCTGTTCCTGTTTGTGATTCAACTACAATATCCTTTTTTTGAAATCCTAAAGGTATAACCTTTTCTTGAACTTCAGTTGGATTAACAATTCCTGACTTCTTTAATCTATCACAAAGTTCCTTGTTTACACCAAGGTCTAAAAATGTCTTATTCATTTCACTTCTCCTTTTTATCCAAATAATACTACTATAATGTAAATAATAAGCATATAATAGATAATAATAAAAAAATAAGCAGGTCTATGCCTGCTATCTTCTTGGTGACCCCTAGGGGAATCGAACCCCTGTTACCACCGTGAAAGGGTGGTGTCTTAACCGCTTGACCAAGGGGCCAAATATGGTGCGGATGGAGGGACTTGAACCCCCACGTCATGGACACTAGATCCTAAGTCTAGCGCGTCTGCCAATTCCGCCACATCCGCTTAACATATATTATTGTATTTTATTAATGAGTATCTGTCAAGATATTTTCTAAAAAAAATATTTTACCAATATAAGTCTTTGATTTAATGTTATTTAATGTTATAATTTTGTGTAGAAAGAGGGTGATATAACTTGAGACTTAATAGAAAGTTAATCGTCTCTATTTCCGCATTACTTATTGCTACTATGGGAACAGCATTTGCTAACCCGAGTACGCAAAGCCAGCTAAACAGCGCTAAGAAGGCATATAACGAAGCAGTTAAGAAGGTAGAAGCTCTTGAAATTGAAGTTGAAAAGCTTGATTCCAAAATCGAAACTGCTATGGCAGACTTAGACGTTAATAAGAAAAAGGTTTCTGAATCAAAACAAGCTATTACAAAAACTACATCGGACATAAAGGTTATTGAAACTGATATGGATGATGAGCAGGAACTATTCGGTAATCGAATGGAAGCTCTATACATAAACGGTGTAACAAGCTACCTTGATGTGTTACTTGAAGCTACAAGCTTTAGTGATCTTATATCAAGAATAGATACTGTTACTACTCTTATAGAGTATGATAAGCAAGTTATGACTGATTTAGGAACTCAAAAAACTATGTTGGCAACTAAAAAACAAGGTTTAGAGAAAGAACAAGCTAGACTTGTTGCTCTAGAAACTGAAAGTAAAGCGAAAGTAAAGGCCTTAGAAGAAAAGAAAACTGAACAGAACAAAGTAATTGCAGAGTTAACAACAAAGCAAAAGACTTACGCTTCTCAAATTAAGGCATATCAAAACTCACTTACAGCATCTCTTTCTGGCACATCTAAACCAAATAAGCCAAGTAAGCCAAATACAGGTGGTAATACAGAAGTACCTGATAGAGGCGATGGCGACGCATCTGGAATTGAAATTGTAAACTATGCAAAGAAATTCCTTGGAACACCATATGTTTGGGGTGGAACAACACCTTCAGGATTTGACTGTTCAGGATTTACTTCGTATGTTTACAAAAATGCAGCTGGAATAAGTCTTCCTAGAACATCAGGCTATCAAGCTGGTGTTGGAACTTATATCGGCTCAAAGGGTAGTCTTCAACCAGGAGACCTAGTGTTCTTTGGTAGTCCTACTCACCACGTTGGTATATATGTAGGTGGAGGAAGTTACATCCACTCACCTAGAACCGGTGATGTAGTAAAGATAAGTCCATTAACACGTAGTGACTTTACCCATGGAAGAAGAGTATTATAATATTTGATGACTCCAAATAAATAACGTGAGCTAGTCTCGCGTTATTTATTTTTTTGACTATTTATATTCTATCCAAGCTACTTATTATTTATACTCTAATTTTACCAAATTTATAATAACTAAATATTAACGAATTAATTACAATGTTATAAACATTTAAAAAAGCTGCAGATATACCTGCAGCTTTTAAATTTCTATAATACTTTTGATAGGAATTCCTTGGTTCTATCCATTTGTGGATTATCAAATATCTCCTGTGGCGTTCCCTCTTCAAGAATAATACCATCATCCATGAATATTACTCTATCAGCAACTTCCTTAGCAAATCCCATTTCATGGGTTACAACAACCATAGTCATTCCTTCATTTGCAAGTTCCTTCATAACCTCTAAAACTTCACCTACCATTTCTGGGTCTAGTGCAGATGTTGGCTCATCAAATAACATTACCTCTGGTTCCATAGCTAAAGCTCTTGCAATTGCTATTCTTTGCTTTTGTCCTCCACTTAATTGTGATGGATAATGGTCTTTTCTATCATTAAGCCCTACTCTATTTAGTAGGTTAAGTGCTACTTTTTCAGCATCTTCCTTTGAAGAATTTTTAACCTTTAATGGTGCAATGGTAAGGTTTTCTAATACGTTCATATGAGGAAATAAATTAAAGTGTTGAAAAACCATTCCCATCTTTTGACGATACTTATCTATATTTTTAATATCATCATTTATTCTACTACCACTAAGTGTTATCACTCCCTTAGTTGGCTCTTCTAAAAAATTTATACATCTTAAAAATGTACTTTTCCCAGATCCTGATGGGCCAATAACTACTACCACTTCACCCTTAGCTATTTCTATATCAATACCCTTTAGTATGTGAAGATTACCAAAGTTTTTATGTAAATTTTCTACTTTTATCATATTACTTTAATCTCCTTTCAAAAGCTGCAAGTCCCTTTGATAAACTAAATGTTAATACAAAATAAATTAATGCTGCAAAAATTAATGGTGGAAAAGGATCCCATGTTTTTGCCGTAATTGTATTTGCATTAAACATAATATCATGAATTCCAATTACTGATACTATTGCAGATTCCTTTATAACAACTATAAATTCATTTCCAAGTGCTGGTAAAATATTTTTAATAGCTTGAGGCAGAATAACATATCTCATAGCTTGTACCTTATTCATTCCAAGACTTCTAGCAGCCTCCATTTGCCCATTATCAATAGACTCTATTCCAGCCCTTATTATTTCAGCTACATATGCAGCACTATTAAGTGATAATGCTATTATGCAAGCTAAAAACCCTATAAAATCTCCACCTAAAATCGTACTTCCTCTTGATTCAATACCGATTGCTGGTATAACAGCAAAATAAAAAATCATTAACTGTATTAATAGTGGTGTTCCACGAACAAATTCAATATAAGAAACTGAAATTCCTTTTAAAACAATATTTTTACTTAGCTTCATTAGTGCAAGTAAAGTTCCAAGTGCTGCACCTATTAACACAGAAAATAATGCTAAAAGTATAGTATTCATAGTTCCAGATATATATAAAGGATAGTATTCCGATAAAAAACTAAAATCTAAACTCAATTTAACCCCTCCTTAAAATGAAAAAAGTGGATAACTCCACTATTTTTCTTACTTCTTCTCTATAAGTTTTTTAGAGTTCTCAAGGAACTTTTCAAAAAGACCCTCTTTATTTACTCTTTCAATTGTCTTATTAACTTCTGTAACTAAATCTTCATTACCCTTTTTCATCGCAATAGCATATCCTGAGTAATCTATGTCTATTTCAAATCCTGCCATTTGTAAATCCTTACTTGAGCTCTTAAGAATTTCTTCTGCAATTGGCTTTTCAAGAACTAGTGCATCAATTCTTCCATTTTTAAGTTCAAGTAAAAGATTAGGTATATTTGGCATAGCTTTTAACTTTGAACCTTTTAGCTCATTAGTCACAACATCCTCTTGAACTGATCCTTTTTGAGCACCCACTATTTTTCCATCTAAGTCTTTTTGTAATTTAATTTTATCAGCACTTTTCTTATTTATAAGTAATACCTGTGGTGAATCTCCATAGTATAATTCAGAAAAATCTACATTTTCTCTTCTTCCTGGAGTTGGATTCATTCCAGCTATAACCATATCACAATTACCTGCTGACAATGCCTGTAATAATCCTTCAAAATTCATACTATTAACCGTTAACTCTACTCCAAGATCCTTTGCAATTTCTTCAGCAAGCATTATATCTGCACCAGTAACTTTCTCCTTACCATTCTCCATAGTAATAAATTCAAATGGTGCAAACTCTGGATTAGTTGCAACAATTAACTTACCACTTTTTTTAATTTTATCAACAAGTCCTGCTGGCTTAGCCCCTGTTTCTGATGCGTCCTTACCTGAACATGATACTAATGAAAACATCATTACTCCACAAATAAGTCCAGCTGTTATTTTTTTAAGTAAATTCTTTGCCATTTTTTATCCCCCCGCTTATTGCTTTCTAAAAGTTATTATACATATATATTTATAATTATTCAAGGAAAAATATGCTATACTTATATATTTTTTTAATTTTTTCAATAAGACTAACCATCTCCCTCCCTGATTATTCCACTAAATGGAATCATATTTAAATATTATACAATATTATACATATATTTTTAATTAACATACATTATATATACATATTTTCTTAAATCATTTAACTTAATAAGTTTGTATATTTTTATTTTTATTTGATATAATAGCATAGATAATATTTATCGTAGGAAAGGAAGATTAATTATGGCACAAAATCCAATAGTTACAATTGAAATGGAAAACGGAGGGATTATTAAAGCTGAGCTTTATCCAGAGGTTGCTCCTAATACAGTAAATAACTTTATTTCACTAATTAATAAAGGATTCTACAATGGGGTTACATTCCATAGAGTTATTCCAGGATTTATGATTCAAGGTGGAGACCCAGACGGAACAGGTATGGGTGGACCTGGATACTCAATTAAAGGTGAATTTAACAATAATAACTTTAAAAACGACCTTAAGCATACTAAGGGAGTTCTTTCAATGGCAAGATCATTTGTAAGAGATTCAGCAGGTTCACAATTTTTTATAATGACTGCTAATTCACCTCACCTTGATGGAGATTATGCTGCATTTGGTATGGTTATTGAAGGATTAGATGTTGTTGATGGAATTGTTTCAGTAAATAGAGACAGGAACGATAAACCTCAGGTTGACCAAAGAATGAAAACTGTTACTGTTGACACTTTCGGTGTTCAATATGACGAACCAATTAAAATGTAGTAAAAAGGCATAGATTATTCTATGCCTTTTTTATATTAAATTTCTTTAATCTTCTTATAAAGTGTGTCAAATAATATATTAACTGTTTCTTGTCTTATTTCTTGCCTACTTCCATTTAGGTTAAGTTCTTTAATATATGAAATACCATCTATACTTATTCCTATATAAACAAGACCTACAGGATCTCCTGCTGGACCAGCATTACCTGTTGTAGAAATTCCGATTCTAGCACCTGATATTTTGGCAACATTGTTAGCCATTAACTCTGCTACCTGATGACTAACATCTGAAAATTTTTCTATCACATCTCTTGGTATATTAAGTCTATTTATCTTTGCATCTTTTGAATATGCTACTATTCCTTCCTTAAAGATAGATGATACTCCCGGTATACTCACTATTTCACTACTTATCATACCTCCTGTTAATGATTCAGCAGCCGCAATTGATAAATTTTTTTTAATTAGTATATTACAAATCTTATTAATTTTTTCCATACTTACACTTCCTTATTTAAACTATTAACATATATATAATTTTACATTAAATAACTTAATATTTTAACAAAATACTCAAATAATATATATAAGAAAAGGAGGTTGTTTATTTTGACATTTAAATTTATAAAACGATTATTTCTAATAGTTTTTTCGTTAATCCTTTTAACTATACCTGTAACAACTTCTTTTGCTAAGATTAGCAGTCCTGAGCAGAAGATAATTTATCTAACCTTAGATGATGGACCTGATAGCATTGTAACAGGTAAATGTCTTGATGTGCTTAATAAGTATAAAGTTAAGGGTACTTTTTTCGTTGTTGGTGAACAGTTTGAAGGAAATGAAGATGTATTAAAGCGAATTGTTAAAGAAGGCCACTCTGTTGGACTTCATAGCTACACACATGATTTCCCAAAGCTTTATCATGGAAATACTGTTAATCTTTCCTTCTTTATGGATGAAATGCTTAATTGCCAAGAGGAATTATATAAACTTACAGGAGTTAAATCTAATATTTTAAGATTTCCTGGGGGAAGTTACAAGAGACTTTCTAATTCTGTACTTACAGAACTTCACAGTCGCAATTTAAAAGTTTTTGACTGGACCCATAGCTCTGAGGATGCTGTTAACTTAAACGCATCCCCATATACACTATACCAAAAATCACTTAAAAAGATTCCATCAGGAAAAAAATCCCCTGGGGTAATTCTTTTAATGCACTGTAACTCAAGTAATAAGGCAAGCGTTAAAGCACTTCCATTAATCATTGAACATTATATTAAGGAAGGCTATACATTTAAAGTGATAGACAATACTACACCTGAATATTATGCAGAATAAAAAGGCTAGATTTTCTAGCCTTTTTTATAAATGCTTTTCAAAGCATGCATATTCACCTTTTTCCGTTGTAATCACACCTACATTACTATAACCATGTTTTTCATACACCGCAATCGATCTTTTGTTGTTTACCGATGTATCAAGTCTTATATACTCAAATCCATTATCTTTTGCATATTTATGTGTAAACTCCATTATCTCTTTAGCAACCCCGCTTCCTTGAAATTTTGGAGATACACATAATCTGTGAATTACTAGGCTGTTGTCTTTAGTAGAATTCCAGTCTAAAATATTATATTCTTTATCTTCAAACTGATTTAGTACAACAAAACCCTTAACAGAATCATCCTCAACTTTTACAAAAAGTTCTTCCTTATCTATATCGCTAACAATTGTGTTTTCATTTGGATAGTTTTCATTCCATTGATATAATCCCTGGGCGTTCATGCTAACTATTGTGTCTTTTAGTACAGTAATGATTTCATTTAGATGATTAATATTAGCTTTTGTTATCAATGTCTTTCCCCCCATAATAAATATAAGAAACATAAAGTTTTTCAATAATGATATCTTATATTATTTAAACTAACATGTCTATATTTTTTATATCATTATTTTATCAATTATTATTTTTATTTAACATTAACAAAAAAAATTTATCTACATTAATATAGCACCCTTATAACATACATATAAGGGTGCCTATTTGTTAATATCATATAAATTTTTTACTCGTCAAAAACTCCCATTGACTTAAATTTATTATATCGGTTATCAAGTAATTCTTCTTTAGACTTTGATTTATATGTTAACAAAGAAGAAATAAGTCTTTCCTTAACGCTTTTTGAAATACTCTCAAAGTCTATATGAATCCCATCCATAGGTTCTTCAATTACTTTATCAATAATTTTAAACTCTAAAAGATCTGCTGCAGTAATTTTCATTTTGTCAGCAGCCTCTTCTGCACGTGTAGCATCCTTCCAAAGAATACTCGCAAACCCTTCAGGTGAAAGAACAGAGTATACTGCATTTTCCATCATCCACACTTCATCAGCAAGGGCTAGTGCAAGAGCTCCACCACTTCCCCCTTCTCCAACGATAAGGGATATTACAGGAGTTTTTAAGCTACTAAGTAAAAGTAAACTCTTAGCAATTGCTTCTCCCTGACCTCTTTCCTCAGCCTCAATACCACAATATGCCCCTGGGGTATCTACAAAGCATACAACAGGTCTATTAAACTTTTCTGCTTGCTTCATTAGCCTCATAGCTTTTCTATATCCTTCTGGCTTTGCCATTCCAAAGTTACGACGAATATTTTCTTCTATATTTTTACCCTTTTGGTGACCTATTATAGTAACTGGAATTCCACCAATAGAAGCTATACCAGCAACTATAGCATTATCATCTGCATAATATCTATCACCATGAAGTTCAAAAAAGTCATTTGTTAAAGCCTTTGTAAAATCATATGTTGTTGGCCTTTGTGGGCTTCTAGCTATTTGTAGCCTCTCATATGCAGTTAACTCCTGCTTTTTAAACCTTTTATTATTCTTTTTAACTTCATATTTAATTATTGATTCATCATCTGAATCTATATTATCTTTGCTATGTAGCTTAAGTATATTACCTAGCACATCCCTAATATTATCTCTTTCACATACCGCATCAATAAATCCATGCTCTAATAAAAATTCAGCACTTTGGAATCCATCAGGTAGCTTTTGTCTAATTGTATTTTCTATAACTCTTCTACCTGCAAAGCCAATTAATGCTCCTTTTTCAGCAAGAATGATATCACCTTGCATTGCAAAGCTTGCAGTAACACCACCAGTAGTCGGGTCAGTTAATACTGGTACATATAATAACCCCTTTTCACTATGTCTTGTTACAGATGCACTTACCTTTGCCATTTGCATTAGGGAGAATATTCCCTCCTGCATTCTAGCTCCACCTGAAACTGTAAAGATTATTACTGGAAGATTTTCATCAGCTGCAACCTCAAATGCTCTTGAGATTTTTTCTCCAACAACACTTCCCATACTACCCATTATAAATGATGAATCCATTACTCCAATTACTGTCTTATACCCATGTATACTACAGTAACCAGTAACAACTGCCTCATTTATATTAAGTTTTCCCTTAAGAGAAGTAAGCTTTTTATCATATCCATCAAAATCTAATGGATTTTTGCTTTTAAGTTCCTCATTTATTTCAACAAAACTATCCTCATCTATTGTTATATCTAGTCTTTCTTTATAACTTAGTCTAAAGTAGTAGCCACATGTTGGACATACATTTTTATTTGCTAATATATCCTCATTATAGATAGTTTGACTACATCCTATACATTTTGTCCATTTGCCATCTGGTATTACAGGCTTTATATCTTCTATCTCATCCTCTACCTTAACCTCTTCTTTTGTTTGAGGTTTTGATGCAACTGTTATATACTTTGTCTTTTTAAATAAGCCTTGAAACACAAAATCACCTACCTTTTAGTAGTTACAGGCTGTTAATAAACCCTGTATGGTATTTTCCATCAACAAATTCCTTTTCATTTAGGAGTTTTAACTGGAAATCTACATTATTATCTACACCTTGGATTACAAATTCTCCAAGTGCTCTTCTCATCCTAAATATAGCCTCTTCACGATCCTTACCAAATGTCATAAGCTTTCCTACCATTGAATCATAAAATGGTGAGATAGTATATCCTTCATATACCCCACTATCTACTCTAACTCCAGGACCACCAGGTAAGAATAGCTTTACTATTTTACCAGGAGATGGTCTAAAATCATTTTCAGGGTCTTCTGCATTAATTCTACACTCTATAGCGTGGCCCTCAATTTCAACATCTTTTTGCTTAAAACTAAGTGGCATGCCTGATGCTATTTTAAGCTGTTCCTTAACTATATCAATACCTGTTACAAGTTCTGTTACGCCATGCTCAACTTGAATTCTTGTGTTCATTTCAATAAAGTAGAAATTATCATACTTATCTACAAGAAACTCAACTGTTCCTGCATTTTTATAATTAACAGCCTTTGCTGCATTAACTGCTGCCTCTCCCATTTTCTTTCTAAGATTTTTACAAAGAGATGGAGATGGAGCCTCTTCAATAACTTTTTGATTTCTTCTTTGAATAGAACAATCCCTTTCACCTAAGTGAACCACATTACCTTTTTCATCTGCTAAAATTTGAATTTCTATATGTCTAGGTTCTACAACGTATTTCTCAAGATAAACCTCACCACTACCAAAGGCAGCCTGTGCTTCCCCTCTTGCATTATAGAATTCCTTTTCAAGGTCCTGTGGATCCCAAACTATTCTAATTCCACGACCTCCGCCGCCATGTGCAGCTTTAATCATTACAGGATATCCAATTTCTTTAGCAACAGCCTTACACTCATCAAAACATGAAAGACTTCCCTCAGAACCTGGAACAACAGGAACATTGTACTGCTTCATAATAGCTATAGCATTTGATTTGTTCCCCATTGAATCTATTACCTTATAATCAGGTCCTATAAACTTAATGTTACACTCTTCGCACATTCTAGCGAACTTACTGTTTTCTGATAAAAACCCAAAGCCTGGATGTATTGCCTGCGCTCCCGTTAGTATAGTTGCACTTAAAATATTATTTACATTAAGATAACTTTTTCTAACATCCCCAGGTCCTATACAAACAGCCTCATCAGCAAGTTCAACATGAAGTGACTCTCTATCAGCCTCTGAATACACAGCTACTGTTTCTATATTAAGTTCTCTACACGCTCTAATTATTCTAACCGCGATTTCTCCACGGTTAGCTATTAATATCTTTTTTAGCATTGCTTATCTCCTCTCATTTTGCATAATAAGTTAATTCTACTCACCTATTGCAAAGGAAAATTCAGCTTCACATGCCTTTTTCCCATCAACTATAATGACACCCTTAGCTGTTCCAAAACTACTTCTAAGCTTAATAAGCTCTACATAAATCTCTAAAACATCTCCTGGAACAACTTTTTTTCTAAACTTTGCTTCTTTAATTCCTGCAAAGAATCCAAGCTTACCCTTAAACTCTTCCTTTGTAAGAAGTGCTACAAGACCTGCTTGAGCCATAGCTTCTACCATTAAAACTCCTGGCATAACAGGCTCTCCTGGAAAATGACCATTAAAAAAGTTCTCATTGATAGTTACGTTTTTAATAGCCTTAACGCTAATTCCTGGCTCAATTTCAACTACCTTATCAATTAATAACATAGGATATTTATGAGGTAAAATATTTAATATCTCTTTAATTGTTAGTTCCATAATTAATTCTCCTTAATAAGGAAGATTTCCTGTCCGTATTCAATTAGGTCTCCGTCATTTGCAAGTACCTTAACAATCTCCCCAGTAAAGTCACTTTTAACTTCATTCATAAGCTTCATAGCTTCAATAATACAAACTACTTGGCCCTTCTTAACTGAATCTCCCTCTGATACATAAGCATCCTTGTCAGGAGCTGGTTTACTATAAAATGTTCCAACAATTGGAGACTTAATAGCTACTAGATTACTTTCTTCACTAACCTCTTCTACTGATGAAGATATTGTAAGTGATGATTCAACGTTTGAGCAAGAAGTACTAGGAACCCCCTTCATTTCTCCATTTAAGTAAACAACCTTTTCTGAAGCTTCTTTAGAAAGAGAAATTTTTATTCCTTCACTTTCAACTTCAAGATTTGTTAAGCTACTTTTATCTAATGCCTTTATTAGGTTTTCTAATTCTCTATAATCTATCATTAATTCTCCCACCTTTTGAATAGTAATACTGAATTATGTCCTCCAAATCCTAAAGAACTTGATATTGCATAGTTAATATCCTTTTCTCTTCCTACATTTGGAACATAGTCAAGATCGCAGTCCTCATCCTTTTCTTTAAGACCAATAGTTGGTGTTATAAAGCCTTCTATAAGTGACTTAACACATATAATAGACTCAATAGCACCTGCGGCTCCTAGTAAGTGTCCTGTCATAGACTTTGTTGAACTTACTGCTAAATTATATGCATGATCTTCAAATACAGCTTTTATTGCCATTGTTTCAAACTTATCATTAAGCTCTGTACTTGTACCATGTGCATTAACATAGCCAACTTCTTCTTTTTGTATTCCTGCTTCATTAAGAGCTATTTTTATAGCACGGGCTCCCCCTTCTCCGTCTGGTGCAGGAGCTGTTATATGATGAGCATCACATGTTAAACCGTATCCAACAACCTCTGCTAGTATGTTTGCTCCTCTATTAATTGCATGTTCCATTTCCTCAAGGACTACCATGCCTGCTCCCTCTCCCATAACAAATCCACTTCTTTCCTTATCAAATGGAATTGAGGCTCTTAGCGGATCTTCACTTTTTGTAAGTGCTGTAAGTGCTGTAAATCCTGAAACACCAAGTGGAGTAATAGATGCCTCTGAGCCACCTGCTAGCATTATATCTACATATCCATTTTTAATATTTCTAAAGGCTTCCCCTATACAGTCTGTTCCTGTTGCACAAGCTGTAACTGTACATGTACACGGTCCCTTAGCACCATATTTAATAGCAATATTTCCAGCGGCCATATTGCCAATCATAATTGGAATTGTAAGAGGAGATACTTTACCAATACCTCTTTTTAGCATTGATTGATATTCTTTTTCCATTGTTTCAAGTCCACCAATACCTGAGCCTACTGATACACCAAACCTTTCACTATTAATATTCTCAAGATCAAGTCCTGAATCCTTTACCGCCTCATCTGCAGCACAAATAGCAAATTGAGTAAATCTCCCCATTCTTTTTGCTTCCTTTTTATCTATACAATGTTCAAACGAAAAATCCTTTATTTCTGCAGCAACTTTTACCTTAGAATCTGTAATATCGAAACTTTCTATAAAACTAATACCACATATTCCTTTTTTTGCATTATTCCAAAATGTATCTACATTTTGGCCAATAGGAGTTACTGCTCCTATCCCTGTAATAACTACTCTTCTACTCATATTTTTCCTCCTTACATTACCATTCCACCATCACAATTAATAACTTGGCCAGTTATATAATCTGATGCTGATGATGATAAGAATGCTACTAAATCTGCTACCTCTTCTGGCTTTCCAAATCTTTTAAGTGGTGTTACACCTATAACACCTTCCTTTATTTTTTCATTCAGATTATTTGTCATATCTGTTTCTATAAACCCTGGTGCTACAGCATTAACACATACTCCCTTTGCACCAAGTTCCTTTGCCATTGACTTAGTAAGTCCTATAAGCCCTGCCTTAGCAGCTGCATAGTTCGCTTGACCTGCATTACCTGTAATTCCAACTACTGAAGTCATGTTTATGATTTTACCCTTAATCTTCTTCTTTATCATGTGCTGTGCAATAATTTTGCTACAGTTAAATGCACCTGTTAAATTAACATCAAGTACACTTGTAAAGTCGCTAACATCCATTCTAAGTAATAACTTATCATTAGTAATCCCTGCATTATTAACTAAAATATCAATATTTCCAAACTCTTCACATGCCGTATCAATCATGTTTTTACAGCTATCAAAATCCTTAACATTACATTTGTATGCTGCTGCATTAACATTTAATTTCTTTATTTCTTCAACTGTTTCAATAGCTGAAGTTTCATTTTTCTCGTAGTTAATAACAATATTACTTCCAAGAGATGCAAGTTTTAATGCAACTGCCTTACCTATCCCTCTGCTTCCTCCTGTAACTATACTTGTTTTTCCTGTTAAATCCATAACTACACTCCTATTCATTTATATAATCAACAAAAGCTTCTAGGCCTTCTACATTTTCGATATTTAAAATCTTCTTCTTTCTATCTACTCTCTTTACAAATCCACTTAAGGCTTTACCTGGTCCTATTTCAACAAACGTATCTACATTAAGATCTATCATTTTTCTTATATTATCTTCAAAGTAAACCGTTGAACACATTTGACCAGTCAATGTATCTACTAAGGTTTCCTCATTAATTACATCTCCTGTATAATTAGTTAATACAGTTATTGATGGCTTTTTAAAATCTATCTTTTCAAGTTCCTTTTTAAGGTCTAAGCTTGCATCCTTTAGTAGTGATGAATGGAAAGGGCCACTAACATCAAGTCTTACAACCTTCATAGCCTTATTAGCTTTAAATTCTTCTTCTGCCTTTTCAATAGCCTCAACTTCACCTGTTACAACAATTTGTGACGGACAGTTAAGATTAGCTATTTCAACTACTCCATTTACTTTGACTTTTTCAATGCACTCCTCTACATCCTCCTTAGAAAGTCCTATAACAGCAGTCATAGTACCTTTCCCCTTAGGATAGGCATTTGCCATTATTTCTCCTCTAAGCTTTAAAAGTTTAACTCCTTCTTCAAAGGTAATAATTCCAGATGCATAAAGGGCACTATACTCCCCAAGACTTAATCCACAGCACACACTTGATTTAATTCCTCTATTTTTAAGTACATTAAATATCCCTGCACTTAATGTAAATATTGCAACCTGAGTTACATCTGTACTATCAAGCTTTTCTTTTGGTCCATTAAAGCAAATACCTTTAAGGTCAAAGCCTACTATTTCCTGAGCATTATCAAATGCTTCTTTAACTTCACTATAATTTTCGTAAAGGTCCTTACCCATTTCTATGTACTGAGCACCTTGTCCTGAAAACATAAAGCCAATATTTTTCATTATTCTACTCCTTCCTTTAGAAGAGTTTTAGCCTGTGTAAACATTTCTTCTATTATTTCCTTTGATGATTGCTTCTTTGTAACAAGCCCTGCTATTTGTCCTGCCATAACAGATCCATAATCAACATCTCCATCAAAAACAGCCTTTTTGTATGAACCTGTTCCAACTGCATCATACTCTTCCTTGCATGCTCTCTCCTTCTCCAATTGAAGGAATTTTCTTGATAGTTTATTTCTAATAACTCTAACAGGATGTCCTGTATCACGACCTGTAACATCTGTATCACTATCCTTTGCAGCAATAACCTTATCCTTATAATTTTCATGAACATTGCATTCACTTGAAACTAAGAATCTTGTTCCAACTTGAACGCCTACTGCTCCAAGCATCATAGAAGCGGCAATCCCTCTTCCATCTCCTATACCACCTGCTGCAATAACTGGTATACTAACAGCATCTACAACCTGTGGTACAAGTGCCATTGTTGTAATTTGCCCTATATGTCCTCCTGCTTCACAGCCCTCTGCAATTACCGCATCAACCCCTGCTCTCTCAAGTCTTTTAGCTATTGAAGCAGATGGTACAACTGCAAGCACCTTAATATTATGTTCTTTCCACATATCCATGTACTTAGCTGGAGTTCCCGCTCCTGTTGTAACAACCTTAACTCCCTCTTCGCATACAATCTTAGCAATCTCATCTGCATCATTATGCATAAGCATAATATTTACTCCAAATGGCTTATTTGTAAGATTCTTTGCCTTTTTTATTTCAGTACGAACCCAATCCGGTGATGCAAAACCTGTAATTAACCCAAGTCCCCCTGCATTTGATACAGATGCAGCAAGTGATGCATCTGCAATCCATGCCATACCACCTTGTATTATTGGGTATTCTATTGAAAGTATTTCCGTTAGCTTATTTTTAAACATTCATTTTCCTCCTACTGGGTACTAAATAACATTTACCATTTTATAAGGGCAGAACCAAAGGAAAGTCCTCCACCAAATCCAAGAAGTATAATCTTATCCCCCTTGTCTAAAAGACCCCTACTATTCATTTCATCAAGTGCTAGCGGAATACTTGCAGCTGATGTATTTGCATATGATTCTATATTAGTATAGAATTTATCACTTTCTACCTTAAGCTTTCTAGCAGTATAATCAATAATTCTACTATTTGCTTGATGAGGTACTATATATTTAATTTCATCTAAGGCTAAGTTATGTTTTTCAAGTATGTTTAAGATCATTTTTTCCATAACCGTTGTTGCAAACTTGAAAACCTCTCTTCCTTCCATATTTATGTCTCGAACTAGTTCTTCACCATATTCAAAATTATTTCCTTCAAAGTCTAGTTTGTTTATTGAACTTAGACCCTTCATAGTAATTAAATTTGATCCTTTTCCATCTGTTTTAAAATAAATATCTATAATTCCATCTTCTTCTGTTTTAGCTATAATCGCTGCACCTGCACCGTCTCCAAATAATACTGCAGTATTACGGTTTTCAAAATTAATTAACTTACTCATAACCTCTGCACCTATTACTAGTGCATTATTATAATCTCCTGTTTTAAGTAAGCTCTCTGCTGTTTTCATAGCAAACACAAATCCTGTACAGGCAGCTGATAAATCAAATGCTACTGCATTCTCTGCACCTATGTTGCCTTGAACAACGCAGGCTACAGACGGACAAAAATAATCTGGTGTACACGTTGCAACTATAATTACATCTATATCACTTGGTGAAATAGATGCACTTTCTATTGCTTTTTTAGCTGCTATAGATGCTAGTGTTGAACACTCCATATTAGTAGCTATTCTTCTCTCACTTATACCAGTTCGCTGTTTAATCCATTCATCGTTTGTGTCCATTACCTTTGATAAATCATTATTAGAAATAATATTATCCGGTGCATAAGCTCCTGTACCCATTATTCTTATCCCCATAATATCCCTCCATAGAAACTATTTTGTTAAATGATACTTTTCTCTAAAGAAGTTATTTAGCTTGTCTAGGGATTTAACTAAAAGATCACTTTCTTCCTCTGAAAGCCCTTTAATACTTGCAGATACCATGTCACTATGAAACTTTTCATGTAACCTGTATACAAGCTTACCTCTTTTTGTTAGTGATATTCTAACTACTCTTCTATCATTTTCTGATTTTTGTCTTTCTACATAACCTTTTTTAACTAAATTATTAATCGCTATAGTTAATGTTCCAACTGTAATTTCAAGTTCTGCTGCAATTTCCGACATTGACTTAAGCTTATCAACTCCTATAGCTTCAATAGTATGAACCTCAGTAACCGATAGGTCATTAAACTCACCATATGAAATTGATTTTTGCTCAATTATCAAAATATCATTGAAAATTTCTACTAGCAATTCATTTATAATCCTTCTTTTGTCCTTCATAGCACCACCATAAAACTTTTTAATACTTTGGTTATCAAATACTTTGACTCTCAAATGTTTTGATAACCAAAGTATATATAAAATTTATTTCTTTGTCAACAATTATGAAATAACAAAGAAAACCACCTATATATATTTATATACATAGGTGGTTTCTCCTCTATTTACTTAAAAAGCTTACAATACCATTTGCAATGCCATCTGCAGCATTTTGCTGATATGTTGGATCCTTAAGTTTTGCTTCTTCAGTTACATTGTTAATAAAGGCAAGCTCTACCAGTGAAGCTGGCATATTCGTGTTATTTACAACATAGAAGTTACCTGCTTTAGCCCCTCTATCTCTTAAGCTAGTTGTTTTAATAAGTTCTCTTTGTATATCCTTAGCTAAGTTAATATCCTTGTTTGGATTTTTACTACTATAATATGTTTCTGTTCCACTTCCTGGTGGAGTAGAACTATTACAGTGAAGAGAAACAAATAAGTCAGCTGAGTTGCTATTTGCATAGTTTGCTCTATATCTTAGTGATGCACTTTGATCACTACTATCCCAGTTAACATTGTCATTTATTCTTGTGTATAGAACCTCATATCCCTTAGAAGTTAATACACTTCCAAGCTTTAATGAAACCTGTAATGCTATATCCTTTTCACGTGTTCCTCCAGGAGAAACTGCACCTGGATCCTTCCCTCCATGACCTGGATCTATTACAATTCTCTTTTTTAATGGAGCTGGTCTTACTGCTGAGATTTCAATCTCTTTATAATCTTCAAAAATATCTCCATCAATCCATGCTCTTTTTGACCAAACTAAAATTCTATTAACACCCTCTTCTAGCTGTGAATTAAGTCTAAAAGTTACATTTGTACCTCCTTGATTTGGACCAATATAATCTGAGGCATCTATCCATTGCTTTTTACTATTTGAATATAGAAAAGCCTTATAACTAACATTACTTCCATCTCCAGCTATACCTGAAACTGTAATTTCAGGACTAGTTCCAACTGCTTCGTATTCAGCATTATGTGTTAAAGTATTTATTTTTGAAATTTTAGAAGTATTACATTCTACATTAACCTTTTCATGGACAAAAGTATCATATCCACCCTTATCCGCTGGTGGCTGTCCTGCACGCTTTACCCATATACTAAATGTATTTGTACCATATTGAAGAGGTTTATTTATTTTGATTGCTTTTTCTATACTAGGGTTTGATGCACTACTATATCCACTTGCAACATCTTCCCAAACCTTTTTACTTTGGGAGTATAGATAAATCGAATATTCAACGTCTACATTTGAATTTGACTTTAGGTATACTGTTGGCATGCTTCCAACTTCCTTTGTATCAAGCCTCACACTTGATATTTCAGGTAACCCATTATTTGTGTTAGTTACATTTATTCTATAGCTTAAGAAGTTATCATATCCACCCTTATCTGCTGGTGGCTGTCCTGCACGTTTTACCCATACACTAAAACTATTTTCGCCTTTATGTAGCGGAATATTTGACTTAAACTTATATACATCACCTGGGTTTTGTGGTGCTGAGTATCCATTCCCTACATCTTCCCATACTTTTTTAGTTGGTGAATATAGATATACACTATACTGTACTTGTGCACTTCCTGTTGATGTTATATTTAGTGTCGGACAATTTCCAACAACTTGATCCTTCAAGTCAATTGATGCAGTTTTAATATCTGGTAGAGTTGTATCTACACTTTCTGTTACATTTATTCTATAACTTAAGAAATTATCATAACCACCCTTATCTGCCGGTGGTTTTCCTGCTCTCTTTACCCATATACTAAAACTATTATCGCCTTCATGTAATGGAATCTTTGAATTAAAGTTAAAAGTATTACCTGGGTTTTGTGGTGATGAATATCCACTACCCACATCTTCCCATACCTTTTTAGTTGGTGAATATAGATATACACTATATTCAACCTTTTCACTTCCTGTTGATGTTATTTTAATAGTTGGCTTAACTCCAATTTTTTGCTGTGCTAAGTCAATTGTTGCTGACTTAATCTTTGGTAAACCTGTTTCAGCTCCTCCACCGGAACCTCCTTCTCCAACATTTATTCTATAACTTAAGAAGTTATCATATCCACCCTTATCTGCTGGTGGTTTTCCTTCCCTTTTTACCCATATACTAAAGCTATTTTCCCCTTTATGAAGTGGAATATTTAGCTTTATACTTGTTGTAGACTTTCCATCTACAGGTGCTGTATATCCATTTGTTGCATTCTCCCATACCTTTTTAGTTGGTGAATATAGATATACGCTGTATTGTACCTTACCATCCCAATTAGACTTAACTCTAAGGTCAGCATGTTTTCCTACAACCATTTCTGATGATGCAATATTTGCATAGCTAACTGTAGGAAGTGATGGATTAGACCCTGATGAACCTGATCCTGAACCTGATCCTGAGGAATTAGCTGTTACCCTAAAGCTTTTAAAATCGTCATATCCACCCTTATCAACTGGAGCTGCATATGACTTTTTCACCCATACACTAAAGCTATTCTCACCTTCATGAAGTGGCTTTTTCAGCTTCATTGTAAATGATGTATTACCCTTTAATGCTGTTGTATATCCATTTGATACATTTTCCCATACCTTCTTTGTTGGAGAATACAAATACACACTATACTGTACTGAAGAACATCCCTTAGAACTCATTCTCAAAGTTGGATATGTTCCTACCTTAGGATCTTTATCTACTAATTCTACCCCTGTCATTACAGGCCTTGAGTTTGCATAAACCTTACTAATTGAAGGAATTGCACCGGCGAAATTTAACATAAATGCTAACAATATTATAATAGATACGATTTTTTTAGATATTATTTTTATTATCAACACCTCCTTCATCTTTATAGGTTTACCATACATATCTATAATACCATATTTTTATCATTTTTTAATAAGAAATTAGTATTATTTTGGATTAAATTAAAACTATAGTATAATTTTTTTCAATATATCGCTATATTATTCCATAATATATCAATTTTATACAATTAATATATTATCCTTTTCACTTGACACATTTATATATTTTGATAAAATTAAATCAACTAGATATTATATCTTCTATGATGAGGATAAGTACCTTTATTAATTTCTAAAGCGAGCAAGGGATGGTGTAAGCCTTGTAGAATAGGTATTGGGAATAGAACCTTTGAGAATCGGCCTGAATTAAGTAGGGTTTGACCTTTGCCTTAGGTTATAAAGGCTAAAGTGAGCATTATGCTAACTAGAGTGGTACCGCGGATAACTTCGTCTCTTATTTTGAGACGGAGTTTTTTTAATGAGAAAATATATTTAAGGAGGATACTATGGACTACAAAAATATTATTGCAACAAAAATTAGTGAAATTACCGAACTTGACCCAGTAGAAATTGAATCATTTATTGAAATCCCACCAAAAAGTGAAATGGGTGATTTTGCATTCCCTTGCTTTAAGCTAGCTAAGTCAATGCGAAAGGCTCCTAATATTATTGCTGAGGAATTAAAATCAACTCTATCAATAGATTCTATGGAGAGAATCGAAGCACTAGGTGGTTACCTTAACTTTTTCGTAGCTAAGGGTAATTTTTCTGAGGAGGTTATTACCAAAGTTCTTTCTGAAAAAGAAAACTATGGTTCATGTAAGGTTGGAGAAGACAAAAATGTTATTGTTGAGTTTTCATCGCCTAATATCGCAAAACCTTTCCACGTAGGTCACCTATGTTCAACTGCAATTGGTAACTCACTATACAAAATCCTTTCATTTGCAGGTTTTAATACTATTGCTATTAATCACCTTGGTGATTGGGGAACTCAATTTGGTAAGCTGATTGTTGCCTATGAAAGATGGGTTGATGAGGAAGCTTTAATGAAAGAACCTATAAAGGAACTTCTAAGAATTTACATCAAATTCCATGAAGAAGCTGAAAAGGACGCTACTCTTGAAGACCTTGCTAGACAGCACTTTAAAAATCTTGAAGATGGATTTGAAAAAGAAGTTATGCTTTGGCAAAAAATTAAGGATGTTAGCTTAATTGAATTTAACAGAGTATATGATCTGCTTAACATTAAATTTGACTCTTTAGCTGGTGAAAGCTTCTATAGCGATAAAATGGATGCTGTTGTTTCAGAAATTAAGGATAAGGGGATTCTTACTGAAAGTAAGGGTGCACTTGTTGTTGAACTTGATGAATTTAACATTCCTCCATGTATGATAATGAAATCTGATGGTGCTACTATCTATGCTACAAGAGATTTAGCTGCAGCTATGTATAGAAAGAAAACCTACGACTTTTACAAGAACATTTATGTTGTTGGAACACCTCAATCACTACACTTTAACCAAATCTTCTCTACTTTAAAGAAAATGGATAAAGAGTGGTCAGATGATTGTGTACATGTTGGATTTGGTACTGTTAGAATTGGTAATAAGAAACTTGCTACTAGAAAAGGTGATGTTGTTCTTCTTGAAGAGCTTCTTACAGAATCAATTTCAAGAGCACTTGAACTTATTAACGAAAAAAATCCAAACCTTGAAGACAAGGAAACTATTGCTAAGAAGATTGGTATAGGTTCTGTTGTATTTACTTACCTTAAGAATAATCGTGAAAGAGATCTTTCATTTGATTGGAAAGATATTCTTAACTTTGATGGCGAAACTGCTCCATATGTTCAATATACATATGCAAGAGGAAAGAGTATTCTTAGAAAGGCAGATGGATTTACTGCTACTTCTGATTACTCAAAACTTAATACTGAGGAAGAATTTGAATTAATTAAACTTATTTCAAGATTTAATGAGACACTTCTTCTTTCAATAGATAAGTATGAACCATCAATTATTACAAGATATATTGTTGATGTAGCTAAAGCATTTAACAAATTCTACAACCACTGTGGTATTATGAATCTTGAAGATGAATGCCTAAAAATGGCTAGACTTGATCTTGTTACAGCAACTACAACAGTAATTCAAAACGGACTATCCCTACTTGGAATAGAAACGGTAGAAAGAATGTAAAAAAAGGGGCATGTATATGCCCCTTTTTTATCTAAATAATTCTCCAATAAGATAACTTTCTTTATTTTTTATAATAGAAAACTTCTGCGAACCTTCCTCGCATGCTTCTCTTTGGTACCCCTCTTTTGTATATATTTTAAAATCAACCTGATATAACTCTATATCTTTTTTATTTACCTTATACTCTTCAGTTACATAATCAATATATATTTTAGAAGTATCTAAGCTCTTATCTAACTTTTCAATAGAAAGTATTTCTATTTTATCTATGTAATCAAAATTATACATTTTCGCATCTAATTCAATCTTTCTGTAAAACAAAGACTTAATCGTATTAATATCCGAATTTTCCATAGATTCATAGTACTTTTCAATTACATTTTTTGCTCCATCTATCATCTCAGTATTATTAACAACCTCTTTCCCACTACAGCCTGTTATTAACAAAGTTATGATAATAATAAAGAATATTATCCTGTTAAAATTCATACTAAACCCCCAAAATCCTACTTTAAAACATCTTCTACTAAAATTTGCTTAAGTACATCATATCCAAAAATCTCTCCATCTTCTTCAGGTTTTAATTGTAAAAACGTAAAATCTCCCCATTCCTTTGTTATTACATGTTCAACCTCTTCTTGTCCTGGATATGCTACTATTACCTTAGATATGGGATTAATCGGCTTAATATTTTCCCCTCTACTATATTTTATAGTATCCTTATAATTTTTTATTTGCACCATTGTATGAGTGTTATATAATTCACTCCAAAGATATGCATATCTTCTATACTTAGATTCAATAATATAAGATTTTTCCACTATATTATTTATTAAATAATCAACTCTTATGTCAGGAAGCCTATTAGGTGCGTGGGTATAGAATCCATCGCTAATCTGAATAGCTTCACTTTCCATAGACATAATTTCCTTCTCATAATATACTCTAACATTATATTCACCCATAGAAAATTTTGCACTACATCCTCTTGGAATTTGTTCAACAAAGCTTAAGTTCATAATATCCTTAAAGTCGCAATCCATCATTTTGCATCCACTATCCTTAAAAACCTTAACAACAAGTAAATATACAAAATATTCATATATAAGTTCTGATGGTTTAAATGCCACTGATATATTTTCTTTATTTAGGAATATATTATTATATATTTTAATAATAGCTCTATATCTATGATCTTCAAGTTTAACTACTTTATAGTTATTATTATACTTAAGGTCTACCCCCCTCATATAACTTGATTTAACAAAGTTAGATAAAGTAACCTTTAAAGCTTTAAGTATCCCTATATTTTCTTTAATTCCCTCCTTACGCTTTTTAATCGAATCAAGGGAATTTTTACTTTGATCATATGACCTTAATCTTTTTTCAACCTCTTTTGAATTAAGAATCAAATACCTTGCCTTTTCTATATACTCTTTTTTATAGTCTGAATCCTTTTTAGCTGCACTTTCTTCAATTTTATTTTGCTTATATGCATAGCTAAGTTTTTCTTCAATATCTATTAAATAATTTAGGAACTTCATCGCAAGGCTTTTTGCAATAATATTATGCTTATTATTGTAACTTTTAATTTTTCTATATCCAAATTCTTGATATTTTTTACCCTTAGAATTTAAATATATAGCCTTTCTATCTAGCTTTTCATGTCTACTATTTTTAGTGTATTTCTTCTCAATTGTAATATAAGGATCTTCTAGAATACTATTGTAATTATGAATAAGCACCCTATAATGTGCATTTAATTTTTTAATAATAGACGTATGATCTATTTCACTATTAATGTTTGTAGATTGAAGCTTTGACTCCATATTATATGATAACTGACTCATTTGAGAATTAACAAACTCCCTTAAATTTTTAAGCTGTATATCATTAATATGTCTTGGTACTATTTCAAACATTGAATAGTAACTGACCCCATCAACAGTAACCTTTATAACATAGCTCCCTGGTATTAACATAGAATACTTGTTTTCAAGCTCAAATAGCATTTTAGTGTTACCTGGAGTTAATAAAAATGGCTCTCCTCCCTCTTGAAAAACATTTTCAACAATTAGGGTGGAATCTTTATTAACCCCATCGAACTCAATAAATACCTTAGAACATTCTTTTATAACTACTTCTACTTCACTAACTGATAAGGCATCATCATAAAACTTAGTTACTTCCTGAACATCTTCCTTAGAAAAATTCTGGATAATAAACCTTATCTTAATATTAGAATTATAGAGTATAGCCATTGTAATACATCTCCTCAGCCTTTCTCTTAAGTTCATCAATAGAAAGGTCAAAGTCTGAAATTGACTTAAAATCATCTTCTCTAAGAATATCATGAAGCTCACCGTATCTAACTTCACCCTTTTCAACAGTACCTATTAATCGCCCATATTGCTCTTGGTGCCCCTTAACCTTAGTTAGGATTCTTTGCTTTATCTGAAGATCAAATGATTTTTCTCTAGATAAAAGCATCTCTCCTTTTTCACTTTCAGGAACATTAAATATATATGATGCCATGTTGTATAACGTTCTGTATGATACACCCTTTTGTCTATCAATAGAATTTATAGCCTTATGCATTTCGTCTAATAGTCTAAGCTCATTTTCTTTAAATATATCAAGTGGTGAGCTACATTCACGTCTCCAGTACTTAAAGTTTAAATAATACTTTTCCTCTGGATTTTCAATACTCTTTCCTCTATATGATTCTAAAATCTTTTTCATATCCATAAATGAAAGCTTATCAGAGCTTATTAGGTTTGCTCTATCTAGTAATCTATCAGAAAACTCCTTGGTAGTTTCATCAATATTAACAGTGCCAATAAACAATACATTATCTCCTATATTAATTGCTGGTGGATAAAGCTCATTATTATTACACTTCGAATTTCTATTATATAAAATAAGGTTTCTATTTTCTTTTTCCATTTCTAGTATTGATAAAAATGGGCTAAACCAAAACTCAACCTGTGATAAGTTCATTTCATCGAATACTATCATAAACATTTCATCTGGGTTTTCTTCCGCTGTTTTAAGAATATCAACAACCCCTGTTTCAGATGGGATATATTCACACTTTGAAGTATTAAGATATCCTATTATATCCGCAGGTTCAGTATATGATGGACTTATTGGAACTATTAAGTAGTTTTTCTCTGTAAGACCTAATGACTTTGCATATGATATAGCAAGGCTCGTTTTACCTGTTCCTGACATTCCACTTATTATAGTTAGTGGATTTGTTTTAAGGGATATATGAAAATTATATATATCCTCTTCTTTATAAAATAATCCTGTTTTTGTAAGCTGATACTTAAAGCTCTTTAAAAATTCACTTTCACTTTTTAATACCTTCTTATCAACCTTAGAATCTACATTACTAATAACATATTCTCCACCCTTAAAGTATTCTTTAAGGGTGGTCTCTATATATCGTTCTGTAAGGAAAATTAAATTATCATTTACCTTATAAACTATATTTTCACGAAGACTCTTTGGTAAGGGAACTTTCTTAATATCTCCAATTCCTTGAAGTATTCTTCTACCCTCTGAATTTCTTCCCCAGTTAAGGTTATAGTATATAAATTCCTTACATATTATAAACTCTGGGTCACATAATTCATAATTATAACTATCAAAAATTATAGGATCTTGCCTTACAATTGCTCTTTCAAAATCCTCTGAATTCTTAACAAGTGGTGATGGAATTGAAATAAATCTCTCACCTAAAAATTCTTCTCCATCTTCAACATCATGAATTACAAGATTTCTATAATATATTTCACCCTTACCCGGTTTTTCTTCCTTTTTAAGATATGGAGTAAATAGTACTAACTTATTCTTAAGCTTTTCGTATATACAATCCTTTTTTTCCTTAATATCAAGATCCCAGTAATCAAGTGGCATTCCTATATTTTCTATACCCTTTTCAAAACCTATAAATATATCATTTTCAAATGGACCTGGAACATCATATAGTCTTCCTGGTATACTTGATGCTGA
This sequence comes from Clostridium sp., assembly GCF_036639235.1. Classification (GTDB taxonomy): domain Bacteria; phylum Bacillota; class Clostridia; order Clostridiales; family Caloramatoraceae; genus Clostridium_AB. The sequence goes on along the minus strand of NZ_JAVWJB010000018.1, from coordinate 9,147 downwards.
TTTAATATAAAATAATATATATTGTGGATTCTTTCTAAGATTAGTTATATATTTTTGTTCCTCGCCTATACTTGGAAAACTCTCCTCATCAACCGCTAAATATCCTAATATATAACATTGTTCTAAAGACTTAATATCTTCTTCTTTGAAGCCTCTATTCATAATTAACCCTCCATGGTAAACTTACTAATTATGATATTTTTAGCAAGCTCCTCTATACTCTTAGCAAATACAGTTATTTTTTTAATTTTATTTTTTTCTAAATAATCTTCTAGTGTTAAAAGTCTTCTAGTACTACTTATTGAGCCCCTATCAATAAATACTGTTCCCTTAAAACCTTTTAAATCACACTTATTCTCTTCTAACTCAAGTGGTGAAATAATTTTATAACTTCCTATAGAGTCTAGTATTCTATCAGCAGCAAAATTTGTAATTACAATTGTGTCCGGCTCCCACTCTTTTAAACTATTACTTATGTTATGCATAACCTTATCCTCAAGTACTACTACCTTTTCCCTATAACAGGCTATTTCATCCTCAAGTGATCTTATAAGTTTAACTAGGTCTTCATTCTCTTTACACGAGTTTTGTATTTCACGATCCTTAGTTGTACATGCTTCAAGAAGACCATCTATTTTCCCCTTTTTAAAGCTTAATAGTTCTTTATTAATCCATACTATAATGTTAAACAGTAATTTATTAAAAAACTCATGTTGCTTAGTATTACTTTTAATGTAATCAACATTTATGCTAATATACGCAAGCCAAATAAGATTTTCATCAAAGTGTTTAGAAATATCTCCTATTTCACGACACATATCCGGAAGGGTCTTATTCTTTATTAACTCCTTAACCTTTTCATACTCATGAATAGCATCTATTCTCTCTAGTACTTTCTCAATTGAAGTTACATTCTTCTCCATAAAATCTACTTCATCTTGGAGATGTATGTATTTTTCAATAATTAATATACAGTTATCCTCATTTATGTCCCTATCTTCTTCAATAAGACCTGAAAAAATATGTCTTGAACATTCTATATTATTACTAATCTTCTCAATATAATTATCAGCTTCCTTTTGATAAAGACATAAAAATATACCGTACATCTCAAAAGTACTTAACTTAAGTTTTCTTGGTGACAAATAAAATTCACTTAAAAAATCTTCTAATTTTCTTCCCTTATACTTTTCACTTTTATCATCAAATGTATCATGTAACAATTCTAAAAACCTATCTTCACTATAAAACCTTGTTTTAATAACGTTTCTAAGTAGGCTTTTGGGTGCCTTTGTTATGTTCATAAAACCATTTACTTTAATATTCTTCATCTTAATCGCATTAATAATAAATTCATAGTCCATTAATTCAAAAAAAAGATCTATACTGTTCATACCTTCCCCCCTAGTATACAAATCTTATATATTCTATACCAAAAGCAGTTTTCCTTTTTATTTTTTTATTCTAATATATCTTAACATTTAATTAGTAGGATTTAAAATACTATATTTGCCTATAAGTTAATTAATGGATATTAATTATTGTCTTTTTTAAGATTTAGTGATATATTTTTATAGGAGATTATAGCTTTTTGTCTATCCCCTAACGCTTTACGAAAGGAGATGTGGGAAGATGTTAGTTAAGGACTGGAAAGAATTTTTAATTCCTTATGAACAGGCAGTAGAAGAACTTAAGATCAAATTTAAAAGTATTAGAAAGCAATCTAGAAGCAAGAATACCTACTCGCCTATTGAGTTTGTTACTGGAAGAGTAAAGGAGATTTCTAGCATTTTAGAAAAAGCTAAGAAGCTTAATGTACCTTTTAATAAAATTGCAGAACAAATAGAGGATATAGCTGGTATTCGTATTATGTGCCAGTTTGTTGAGGATATTTATATTGTTATTGAGCATTTAAGACAACGAAATGGGAAAGACCTAACTATAGTTTACGAAAAAGACTATATTAATAACTATAAAGATAGTGGCTATAGAAGTTATCATGTAATTATAAAATACCCAGTACAAACTACAACTGGAGAAGTTGATGTTTTAGCTGAAATACAAATTAGAACACTTGCTATGAATTTTTGGGCTACTATAGAGCACTCATTAAATTACAAATATAAGCAAAGTATTCCATCTCATATTAAAGAAAGACTTAAAAAATCAGCAGAACTTGCATTTTTACTTGACCAGGAAATGTCACAAATTAAAGAGGAAATTATGGATGCACAGACCATGTTTGAGATAAAATCAAACATTATATCTGATGTGCTTGATAATATAACTAATTTATATTCTTTAGGTAAAATTCAAGAATCATCACTACTTCAAGATAAATTTAACAAACTTATAGAATTTGGTAATATTGTAGAGCTTAAAGCGCTTCTTGACGAATCTAATATAAAAGTACAAAAAGCTAGATTAGATGTATATGATTTATAAAAATATTAAGTCATATTGTACTACTGTACAATATGACTTTTAATGTATTAAATAACTATTTTATTTATAAACTATAAGTATAATAACTTAAGGGGGTAATGCTTTGAGCCCTAAATTAAAACGAATAGTTTTTACTAGTATTGCAGCTTTAATATCTTTACTACTTTTGTTTTGTAATCTTGGTTACAACTTTAAATCAGATATATTTTCGTATAGAGAAATCACTAATCACTATGATTACATGAAAGCTGCATATACAGAATCTACCTCAGCAGAAAAGTATAATAATAAAGTAAGTAGTTATATATCAACTAAACTTAAAGAATACTCTATTTCACCTATACTTACTGAGGGTAGTGATCCCTTTTTACATACTTATACTGTAAACCTTCCATTTGAAAATGCAAAATCATATATAGAATTAGTATCTAAGTATGATAATGTAATTCGTGAATATAAACTTGGAGAAGATTTTTCAGTAGATGTAAGTGGACTATATTCTCAAAAATATGCTTATGGAAATGCTGTTTCTTCAAACTCTATTGAATTTCAGGACTACATCCCTAACATATTATTACTAGATAACTATAAATCTTTAAATACATATTCTAACAATGAAATTGATAGTAAACTTCGAGCACTTGGTGTAAATGCACTAATCTACAAAGAATCTAAAGATAAAATTTCATCTAATCGAATTTTCTACGACCAAAATTACATAACAACTAATAATGGTATTGCAAAGTTTGCAGTTAATGAAGATTCATATAATGAAATAAAAGACTTTGTATCAAAAGGATATAAACTTCGAGTGAAATCAGGTGTTAAAATAAAAGAACAAAGTATTTCCAATATATATGGGAAAATTGAGGGGTCAAATCCTTTATCAAAACCTCTAATTATAACCTGCTTTTATGACTCAGAGTTTCCATCTAAATATAACGATAAGTCCTATGGTGAATTTGAACAATCAATTGTAACAAGTTCAATGCTTCTTGAATGCTTTAGAGTTATCAAACAACAAGAAAATATTACTCCTGATAGAACTATAATATTTGCTTTTTTATCAGGTAAAAATAGTAATAAAACAGGCCTTACCGAACTACAAAACCTTAATATAGATGGCGATTATGCGGTTCTTGATAACTTTGGAAACTCAACAAAATTTAATGTTTCAATCAATGAAAGCTTTAAGAACTTCTCAAACACAATTAACTATTTTATGAACAAAAATAACTTTAAGGTTGTATCTACCTCTGTAGACGGTTATATAAAGAGAAACTTTGCGTTTATTACAGGAACTAACAATTATAGCTATAAATTAGACTTTTCTAATTCATATAACTCCTGTAAGCTTATACTATCGATTATAGGTGACGAGTGCTTTAATCTAGACGCTCTGTCTACTAACTCACGTGAAATTAGAACCTTAAAAAGGTTTATTAAGGATTATACCATTCCTATTTCAATGGTAACCCTTATTTTTATAACCTTTATTGTATTTAGATACCCTGAAATTAAAAATAATAATTGACATTCTTTTTTAAATTATATAAACTATTAGTAGATAATAATTATAAATTAGGATGGATGATAATATGGATACGCTAACTCATGTGTTTAAAGAGAACAACTTAAAGCTTACACCCCAAAGATATGCAATATACAATTATCTAAAATCAACAAAATCTCACCCATCAGCAGAAGTTATATACGAAAATCTTAAGTTAACATACCCAACAATGAGTCTTGCAACTGTTTACAAGACGCTTAAGACTCTTATAGAGCTTAACTTAGTTCAAGAACTAAATGTAGGTGAAGATAATTTTAGATTTGATGCTTGTACTAACACACATCCTCATATTGTATGTACTAAATGTAAATGTGTTGATGATATAGAAGAAGGTGACTTCTCTTGTGTTGATGATATTGCAAGAAAGAACACTAACTATGACATTACAAGACATAAAATATACTTTTATGGGGTTTGTCCAGAATGTAAGTAATAATTAGCTACAATATAATAAATATATTGTAGCTTTTTTTATTTAATATTTTAGTTATTACCTTCATATACATTAATAGGAGGTGATAATATGAAGCTTAAGGTTGTTATTTTAAAAAGAAAACAACTCTTCACTATTATTGGAGTCATACTTGCTTTAATTCTTGGACTTATCCTACTTATATCATTTAAAAGTAAGGAAACTATGAAAAACGTTAATGAAACACAAATTGTATATGGTGATGTAGACGGTGATAAAATACTTGACACAATATACATATCCCTTGATAGTGATAAAAACTATACCGTAAATATTAAAACAAACAAAGGGGACGGCTATACTTTAAAGCCGGACCCTTTATTTGAAAGCTTTGGTAATAAGGATCTTCACACTCCCCTATTTGTTGAGTGTAAAGACTTAAATAAGGATGCTTCTCAAGAAATAATAATTCAAGGAGAAAATTCTAAGGGAACTATTACTGCAATATATACATATTCACATAAAAACAATGAATTCAATAATCTATTAACTACAAATGACAATATCTTTGGTTATGTTACTCTTAATAATACCCCTTATATATATTTAGGTAACATTGATTCTAAAGAAGGTGTATCCTACTACACCTTTAATAGTCAAAATGAAAAATCACCAAGTGGACTAAACATAGGACTTAATGTTCTTAATAATATTTCTACCACAATTTCTAATGATAATATTGAAACTTCATCTAATAATTATAAAATCCTATCTAATATTTCTAAGGGTACAATACTTGATGCTTTTCTATTAGATGTTAAGTATAAAAAACGTATCCCCTATGAATATACATATAGAATACGAATAAACCCTTACAATAACAAATCTTCTATTGCCATATATGAAATTAAGCTAGTTTCTTCTAATTTAACTTCAAGAGAAAGCTTTAAAATAAAAAGTATTAAGACTTTATAAGTAACATATAGTTAATTTTAAACATATATTAAATTGTTATATTAATTTGAAAGGTGACTATATGGATATGTTATTTACAGAGGAGTTAGACTTTTTAAGAAATTCAGATAATGATATGAAGAAACCTTCTGCCTATATAAGAATACTTCATGCTTCCTTTAATGCACCTGCCGTAGATATTGTTGCTAATGGAGGACTACTTGCTAAGAATCTTTCCTATAAAAACTTTACTTCTTACATGAAGGTTGTTCCTGGAAACTATAATATAAAAGTTTTCCCATCAGGTAAAATGACAACTCCTGTTTTAACAACTAATGTTAAAGTATCTCCCTACTCTATTCTAACCCTAATTGCTGGTGATGACTTAAAGGATTTGAAACTTTTCGTTATACCAGATAATACACGTAGGGTTATTGAAAATAAATCTCTTGTTAGATTCGCTAATCTATCACCAGAATCTGGTGACCTTAATGTTAATCTAAATAGTGGCATTCCTCTATTTAGTGATGTTGACTTTGGAGAGTATACCTCATATATAGAATTAACCCCAAGTGTATATCATTTTAAGATCTTATCAGATGATACAGGGGTACAGCTATTGTCAGTACCTAATGCTAATTTAAAAGCTGGTAAGGCATATACTATTTATGCAATAGGTGAACCTAGTAAAAAGTCACCACTTGAGGTTTTAATACCACTTGATGGTAATTCTTATATAAAATTTTAAATTATGCTCTGTAGAATTTATTCTACAGAGATTTTTTATAAATTATTATGATATAATATACCAAATATAAATAAGTTTATTGATATATAAAATCATTGTAAAGGTTTGAAAATACTTGCTTAACAAAGATACATATGTTAATATAAGTTATAGTCTTTACTTAAAAGACATTTGTTTTTGTATTGCGAACATTAAGGGGGATAAATAATGACAGTTAAAGTAGTTAAATTTGGGGGTTCATCACTTGCAAATGCTCAGCAATTTGAAAAGGTTTTAAATATAGTTAAAATGGACGATACTAGAAAATTCGTTATTCCTTCTGCTTTTGGTAAAAGAAATTCAGAGGACACTAAGATTACAGATTTACTATATCTATGCCACTCACATGTTGAGAATTCAGTATCATTAGATGAAGTATTTAATATTATTGAAGAAAGATGTAAAGGAATTATTGAAGAATTATCTTTAGATCTTGATATGAATGAAACTCTTAAAGAAATTAAAGAAACTATTGTATCAACAAAATCAAAAGATTATGCGGCTAGTCGTGGAGAATATATAAGTGGTATTATACTTTCTAAGCTTTTAGGTTATGAATTTATAGATGCTGCTGAAGTAATTAGATTTGACAAGCAAGGAAAGCTTAATTACGAAACTACTATACAACTACTAGAGAAAAAACTTTCAACAGTTGAAAATGCAGTTATTCCTGGATTTTATGGAGCAACTGCTAGTGGTAGAATTGTTACCTTATCAAGAGGTGGTTCAGATGTAACTGGTGCACTTGTTGCAAAGGCAGTTTCAGCGTCAGTATACGAAAACTTTACAGATGTATCCGGTCTATTAATGACTAATCCATGTATTGTAAAGGATCCAAAAAATATCGAAAAGGTAACTTATAGAGAACTACGTGAACTTGCATATATGGGTGCAACTGTTATACATGAAGATGCGATTAGACCTGTTTGTGAAGCTTCTATTCCACTGAATATTAGAAACACAAATGAACCAACACATCCAGGTACTATGATTGTTGGTGATGTTGATGTTAAATCAAAGCCAGGTGAAATCACAGGTATTGCTGGTAAAAAAGACTTTACCGTTATAGCTATTGAACAAAGCTATATGAATTCACATGTTGGCTATGCACAGAAAATATTATCAATATTATCAGACTTTGATGTTTCATTTGAATGTATGCCATCTGGAATAGACAATATATCACTAGTTATTGAAAGTAGTTTTCTTGAAGGAAAACTATACAATATTATAGAACAAATTAAGATTCAATGTGCACCTGATTCAGTTGAAGTATATCCAAATATGGCTCTAATAGCTACAGTTGGACAAGGTATGATTTATACTCAGGGTATGTCATCAAGGCTTTTCAGTGCACTATATAATGCAGGTATTAATATAAGAATGATCAACCAAGGTTCAAGTGAAATCAATATTATGGTTGGTGTTGAAAATGATGATTTCGATAATGCTATAAGAGCAATTTATAATGAATTCGTAAATTAAGGGGGATTTTATTATGGGTAAAGTAAAACTTGGTCTACTAGGCTTTGGTACTGTTGGTAGCGGAGTATATAAGGTTATAGAAAATAACAACGAATCTATACAGCAAAGATGTGGCAAAAGCCTTGAAATATCAAAAATATTAGTTAGATCACTTGAAAAAGTAAGAAATGCAGAGGCTGACTCAAAATTATTTACAACAGACTTTGAGGAAGTTTTAAACTCAGATGTTGATATAGTAATTGAGGTTATGGGCGGTATTGAACCTGCAAAGGATTATATATTAAGAGCTATTAAAGCTAAAAAGCATATAGTAACTGCTAACAAGCAGCTTCTTGCTACTTGTGGAGATGAAATATATAAGGCTGCAGTTGAAAATAAGGTTAAGGTGTTCTATGAGGCAAGTGTTGCTGGTGGAATCCCAATAATAAGTACTCTTAAAGATCCTCTAGCTTCAAATCAAATTGAAGAAATTATAGGAATTGTTAACGGAACAACTAACTATATTCTTTCAAAGATGAGCGAAGATAAGAAGGACTTTGACACAATGCTTAAAATGGCACAGGATTTAGGTTATGCTGAAGCAGCTCCTGCTGCTGATGTTGAAGGTTTTGATGCTGCATATAAGCTATGTATACTTTCATCACTTGCATTTAAATCAAAAATTGATGTTGAAAAGGTTCACCGTGAGGGAATTTGCGATATAACTCCACTAGATATTGAATATGCTAAGGAAATGGGCTACACAGTTAAGCTTCTTGCTATTGCTAAGAAAAAAGAAACTGGACTTGAACTACGTGTTCACCCAACTTTCATTCCAAGTTCTCACCCACTAGCTTCAGTATCTGATTCATATAATGCAGTATTTCTAAAGGGTAATGCAGTTGAAAACTTAATGTTCTATGGTCGTGGTGCAGGAGACTTACCTACTGCAAGTGCTGTAGTTGGAGATGTTATCTCTGTTATAAATACACTTGGTTCTCCTTCATATGAGGAAAAGATTATTAATAATATGACTTCATCAACAATTCTTCCAATTGGAGACCTTGAAACAGAATACTATGTTAGATTAACAGTTGAAGATAAGCCAGGAGTTCTTGGTAACATTACTTCAATACTTGGAGATAAAAATGTATCTCTTTCAACAGTAATTCAAAAGGGTACTAAAAACTCAAGTGTTTCACTTGTGTTTATGACTCACAAAACTTCAGAATCAAATCTTCAGTCAGCTTTCGATACTATTGTTAAGCTAGATGAAGTTAAGGGAATCGAAAATATAATTAGAATTGAGTGCTAGAATAAATTCTTAGCTATATTGGAAACCTATTTCTAAGGAGGCGATAATATGACACACGAAAACAATCCCTTAGAAGAAAAAAGAGCTGTTGCTAGAAAGAAATCAAGTAATGATAGTCGTAGCTCTAAAACAGGTTATATGGATTCAGGTAATGAACAAAAATTTAAAAGACGCGGATAAAAAGGATGGCCCTATGT
>NZ_JAVWJB010000017.1:3574-36179 GCF_036639235.1 Clostridium sp. | reverse complement strand
GGATATCCCTTAAACTACATCTTATTGCTCTTTAAGTTTTATTAGAAGTTCACCTGATTTAACTTGGCTTCCTTCCTTTACTACAATTGATTCTACAACACCAGCAGTCTTTGAAGTTATATTAGTCTCCATTTTCATAGCTTCTATTACAACTAGACTTTGGTTTTCTGAAACTGTATCTCCCTCTTTAACAAGCACCTTTAGAACATTACCTGGTATACTAGCTCCTATATCAAACTTGTTATCAGGGTCTGCCATCTGAACAGCAACCTGTTCTGTTGAAGTTAGGCTTTGCTTGTCCTTAATCTTAATCTCACGTCTATATCCATCTACTTCAAAAACAAGGATTCTATTTCCTTCTGCATCAGTTTTCAGCATCTTAAGAAGCTTAATTAGAAGAACCTTTCCTTCTGCAATTTCAACTTCAGCAGTTTCACCTTCGTTTAATCCATGGAAGAATGTTGCACTACCCATTCTTGAGAAGTCGCCGTTCTTCTTAACAAAAGTTAGATATTCATCAAACACCTTAGGATATAATGCATAAGCTAGAGCATCTTCCATAGTTGGCTCTATACCATGAGTTTCCTTTAGGTATTCCATAATCTTATCAAAGTCCTCTGATGGTAGAAGCTCACCTGGTCTACAAGTTATAGCCTCTTCACCCTTAAGAACTATCTTTTGAAGATCCTTAGGGAATCCACCTTCAGGCTGTCCCATCATTCCCTTAAAGTAGTCAACAGCTGAGTCTGGGAATGCTAAATCACGTCCCTTATCAATTATGTTTTCTGCTGTAAGGTCATTTTTAACCATGAATATAGCCATATCCCCTACCATCTTTGATGATGGAGTAACCTTAACTATATCACCAAGTATGTCATTAACTTCTTTGTACATACCCTTAATTTCATCAAATCTATGTCCAAGTCCAAAACTTTCAACCTGTGGCTTTAGGTTTGAGTATTGTCCCCCTGGTATTTCATACTTATAGATTTCTGCTGATGCAGCCTTAAGATCTGATTCAAAATCAGCATATACAGGTCTAATAGCATCCCAGTAATCTGAAACTCTTTGTAGTGAGTCTGTGTCCATTCCAGTATCTCTCTTAGTATTCTTAAGAGCTTCAACTATTGAATTAAGTGCTGGCTGGCTAGTTAGTCCCGCCATTGAGTTAAATGCAGTATCTACTATGTCAACTCCAGCTTCTGCTGCCATAAGAATAGTTGCTACACCATTTCCTGTAGTGTCATGAGTGTGTAGGTGTATTGGAATAGAAATTTCCTTCTTAAGTGCAGTTATAAGTTCATATGCTGCATATGGCTTAAGTAGTGCTGACATGTCCTTGATTCCAAGTATGTGTGCACCCATTTTTTCTATTTCCTTAGCAAGGTTTACATAGTATTCAACTGTGTACTTACTCTTGCTTTTATCAGTTATATCTCCTGTATAGCAGATACAAACTTCTGCAATCTTACCTGACTTAATAACAGCGTCAGTTGCAACTTCCATACCCTTTAACCAGTTAAGTGAGTCGAATATTCTAAATACGTCAATTCCATTTTCAGCTGACTTATTAATAAACTCTCTAATAACATTGTCTGGGTAGTTTTTATATCCTACAGCATTAGCTCCTCTAATAAGCATTTGAAGTAGTACATTTGGAACTTTTCTTCTTATAGTTCTTAGTCTCTCCCATGGATCTTCCTTAAGGAATCTATATGCAACATCAAATGTTGCTCCTCCCCACATTTCTAGTGAGAATAAATCCTTAGCAAGGTGTGCTATAGGCTCAGCTACAGCTACCATATCACGAGTTCTAAGTCTTGTAGCCATAAGTGATTGCTGTGCATCTCTCATTGTGCTATCAGTTAGTAGTAGTTTTTCTTGGCTATTAATATAGTCAATTACACCTTCTACTCCCTTTTCATCAAGAATTTGCTTAGTTCCATAAAGAGCCTCACTCTTATCAAACTTTGGAATAACAGGTACATCAAAGTCTTGGTGTCCTCTTTTTCCTTCGTTAACTATCTTTTCTCCAATATAGTTTAGGATCTTAAGTTCCTTATCTTCCTTTGGAACAATTTCTAGAAGCTGTGGATTAAGCTCTATAAACTTAGTTGTACACTCACCCTTAACAAACTTCTCATGTCTTAGAACGTTGATTAAGAATCCTGCGTTAGTTTTAACTCCATTAATAGTAGTTTCTCTAACTGATCTATCAACCTTTCTAATAGCTTCCTCAAATGTTCTACCATGGGAAATTATCTTAACAAGTAGTGAATCATAGTATGGACTAATAGTAGCTCCTGTGAAACCGTTTCCACCATCTAGTCTAACACCGAATCCTGAACTTGTTCTGTACATGTCTATTTCACCAGTATCTGGTGCAAAGTTATTAGCAGGATCTTCAGTTGTAATTCTACACTGGATTGAGTATCCTCTAACTGATATATCATCTTGGCTCTTAATACCAATTTCCTCTGAACCTAGCTCATATCCTTGAGCAACTTGAAGCTGAGCTTGTACTATATCAATTCCTGTAACCATTTCAGTAACTGTATGCTCAACCTGAATTCTTGGGTTCATTTCAATGAAGTAGTGGTTTCCATGTGCATCAACAAGGAATTCTGCTGTTCCTGCACTTCTATAGTCAACTGCAGCAGCTATTTTAATAGCATCTGCACAGATCTTCTCTCTTAGTTCTATTGGAAGAGAAAATGCTGGTGTATACTCAATAAGCTTTTGGTGTCTTCTTTGAATTGAACAATCTCTCTCATAAAGATGAACAATATTACCATACTTATCTCCAAGTATCTGAACCTCTATATGCTTTGGCTTTTCTAGGTACTTCTCTATGAATATATCATCAATACCAAATGCCTTCTTCGCTTCGTTTTGTGCACTTTTAAATGATTCTAGTAGTTCACTTTCTTCCCTAACTATTCTCATTCCACGTCCACCACCACCAGCAGCTGCCTTAAGCATTACTGGGTAGCCACACTTAGCTGCAAATTCAACAGCTTCGTCCTCTGACTTAATTGGTTTTTCTACTCCTGGAATAGTTGGTACTCCTGCTGACTTTGCAACAAGCTTTGATTGAATCTTATCTCCTAGGGAGTCCATCATCGCCCCTGTTGGTCCTATAAATTCAATTCCGTTTTCTTCACATTTTCTTGCAAACTCTGGGTTCTCTGAAAGGAATCCGTATCCTGGGTGGATAGCGTCTACACCCTTCTTCTTTGCTAAAAGGATAATCTCATCTATACTTAGGTACGCGTCTATCGGTCCCTTGTTTTGTCCTATTTGGTATGCCTCATCTGCCTTAGTTCTAAATAGTGACTTCTTATCCTCTTCTGAATAAATAGCTACTGTTCTGATACCTAGTTCGTTACACGCTCTAAAAATCCTTATAGCTATTTCCCCTCTATTTGCAACAAGCACTTTTTTAAATTTCATTCCCATCACCTCGCTAAATTATAACAATATATATTAAAAGCATTGCTCTTTATCTAAACATTTAGGTATATTATACTCGTTTATCCCCTTAATTTCAAGCCATTATAGAGATTTGTTTTAGTTTCTACAAAAGCTGTACCATTGTAAATTATGAATGATTTGCTGCATTTCATATTTTAAAAAAATGAATTTTTGCATTCACATTATTGCAAGTATCTATATAAAAAAAGACATTATCTAATGTCTTTAATTTAACTATAAATAATTTTCCACCTAAATATTCCTAATTTATATGGTAGGGTAATAACAAGTGCTCCTACCCTACCATTTCTTTATATTTTAATTTTATATGCTATTTTGTATACTTTTATTACAGTAGGTTAATTCCATTTTCACTACATTTAGTAATAGTTTCATTATCCCATATAGTTGATTGAACTTCTCCAATATGAGCTTTGCGTAGGAAATACATACAAATTCTTGATTGTCCTATTCCTCCACCTATTGTATATGGAAGCTCTCCATTTAATAGACTGCTATGGAATGGAAGTGATTTTCTCTCACTGCATCCTGCAAGTTCTAATTGACGAATTAGCGCCTCTTCATCTACCCTAACTCCCATTGATGAAAGTTCAAGTCCTATTTGAAGTGGTTCATACCAAAATAATAGATCTCCATTTAGGCTCCAATCATCATAATCTGGGCTTCTTCCATCATGCTTTTCACCTGAATTTAGTACATCACCTATCTTCATTATAAATACTGCACCACATTCCTTAGCTATTGCATGCTCTCTTTCCTTTGAAGTAAGAGTAGGATATTTATCTTCTAGTTCTTGGCTAGTTATAAATGTAATATCATCTGGCAAGCACTTTTCTACATATGGATACTTAGCTGATACCTTTTCTTCTGTATCCTTAAATGCCTTATAAATAGATTTAACCGTATTCTTTAGGTACTGCTCTGTTCTATCACTTTTAAGTAGAACCTTCTCCCAGTCCCACTGATCAACATAGTATGAATGAATATTATCAAGGTCCTCATCACGTCTAATAGCATTCATATCTGTATAAAGCCCTTCCCCTGCCTCAAATTCATAATGCTTAAGGGCCATTCTCTTCCACTTAGCAAGTGATTGAACAATCTCAACATCACCCTCAAGTCCTTTAGCATCAAAACTAACAGGTCTTTCAACATTATTAAGTGTGTCATTTAGTCCTGAACTACTCTTAACGAATAATGGTGCTGATACTCTTATTAGGTTAAGGTTCTCTGCTAATGTCTTTTCGAAATAATCCTTAATAAACTTTATTGCAATTTCTGTTTCTCTAATTCCTAGTTGTGACTTATAATCCTTTGGTACTACTACTTTTTCCATAACCAACTCTCCTTAAAATCAATATAAAAAAGCCTTCCGTCTCCATAAAAGGGACGAAAGGCTGTAATTCCGTGGTACCACCCTAGTTTGCTAAAAGCACACTCATAAAGGGTACAAAAATACCCCTCTGCTAGTAACGCTGCAGCTGCGTCTAAGTCTACTCTCCTAGGATTTCGGTTAGAAGCTCCAAGATGTTATTCAATAATAATATAGTGGTCTAACTTACACCGCCATAGACTCGCTAATCACCAATCTTATTACCTACTCTTCTTATCATAGCTAATAAACATCATATTCTATATTAAATGTATTATATTAACTTATCCTATATATGTCAATAGCATAAATTACCTAACCTCACATAATAATTTCTATTTACTTAAAAAATATTAAATTAAAAAACTTTTTTACCTTAATGTATAAGTTAAAGTTATCTTGTACATACTATTAATATTCCAAACTCATTTTAACCTCGCCTTTCTAGGCAGGACCCTAATACTTTATGCCATAGTATTGGGGTCTTTAATTTTGCACTTTTCCCTTTTCCCATCTATTTCTACACTTAAAGTAATCTTCAAGTGTCCACTTTAATAAACGATGTTTATTTATAGGAAATTATTTTGAAGTTTTTTTTAATTTTTTCAAATATTTTGCACTTTTTTCAAAATTCCATTGTAAAATTACGTCAAAAATTCTATAATCTATAAGAGAGGGATTTGTAAATATTTTGTTAATTTAACGGGGGAACACTATGAGCATAGAAAAAATCATTTATACCGGGGTTTTATCATACATAATTATAGCGACTAATAGAACATTAGAAATAGCATTTAAATTTAATCTTTATGACACTCAAAGATTAGGACTTACTTTAGTATACTTATTATCTTCTGTGCTAACTTTCATATCTTTTTATGCGCTTTGCAGCTATACAGACAAAAGCTCAGTTGCAGGAAAATTAAACCTTATAGCGGTATTTTCAATTATACCAATGCTAGCATTTGATTGTGTAAACTTACTTAGTTACATAATAGATAATCTTAATTCACTTTATACAAGGGGTATTCTATTTGCCTGTGCATCAAGTTTTAGTTGTATTCTATTTACTTTATTTCTTTATGGCATTAAAAAATACAAAACCTCATCTTCAAACTCTAAAATATTTAACGGACTTCTTATATCTACATCACTCTTACTAGTGGTAACACTAATAGATTCTACTATAACTATTATTAGTGGAACCTACGATCCTACTTCACTTATTGTATATATTCTTAAAACAGTAGTATTTGTATTTATGGTTATTAACTACAAGCATATAGTTATTGAACTTATTACTATTGCAAACAACACTGTAGATTCTTTAGATGACGATGATGAGTATTTTTCTATATAACAATAAATCCTATCATTAACAACAGCTTATATGCTTTATTAATGATAGGATTTTTATGTTTTATTTTCTTTTTAGTTTAACTATTGTTTCAACATGTGCTGTAAATGGGAACATATCAACGCATTGAACCTTCTCAACAGTGTATCCTCTTTCCTGGAATACCTCAAGGTCCTTAGCTAGTGAAGTTGGTTTACATGATACATAAACAATTTCCTTGCACTTAAAGTTAATTATCTTATGTATAGCCTTAGGATGTATCCCTTCCCTTGGCGGGTCGAGAATTATAATATCAGGCTTTTGACCCTCTAGGCTCTCAATTTCCTTAAGAACATCTCCTGCTATAAAATGGCAATTATCAAGTCCATTAAGCTTAGCATTTTCCCTAGCTGCATCTACCGCCTCTTCAACTATCTCAATACCTGTAACCTTCTTCGCAACAGGTGCCATAATCTGTGCAATAGTTCCTGTACCTGAATAAAGGTCAAATATCTCCTTACCTTCTATATCCTCAGCAAACTCACGAACCTTAGTATAAAGAACTTCAGCACCCTTTGAATTTGTTTGGAAAAATGAAAATGGTGATATTTTAAAGTTAAGACCTAAAAGATTTTCTGTTATAAACTCTTCTCCATAAAGAAGTCTCGTCTCATCACTCTTAACTACATCTGATAGGGTATCATTAAGTGTATGAAGTATACCTTCTATGTTACCATCAAGTTCTAATGAAGTTAAATTATCAACTAGCATACTTAGGTCTACTTGATTCTGAGTTGTTGTAACTAGGTTAATAAGCATTTGTCCTGTTGCATGTGCCTTACGAACAACAAGATGTCTTAAATAACCTTCATGGTTTCTTGTTTTGTAGAATGTAAGATTCTTATCCTTGAAAAAGTCAAGCACGCATAATAGAACCTTCTTATAGTCCTCGTCAATAATCTTACATCCACTAACAGTTACAACCTCGTAGAAGCTTCCCCTCTTATGCATACCTAGAGCAAGTTCTCCATCCTTCTCAAGGTCTCCAAAAGAAAACTCCATCTTATTTCTATATCCTGTACAAGTTGGACTTTCAACTATAGGTAGGAATTCATAATTATCTACTACCTCATCAATTATAGCCTTAACTTGACCTTCCTTAAGGTGAAGCTGACTTTCATAGGATAGGTTCTGATATGCACATCCACCACATTCACCAAAGTGGATACATCCCTTTGGCACCTCAAGTGGTGATTTTTCTATAATCTCTAGAACCTTACCTTCGATTTTGTCACCCTTTTTCTTAGTTATTCTAATCTTAACCTTTTGTCCTGTAAGAGTTCCCTTAACCCTAACAATTTCATCCTCAACCTTAGCAATTCCTATATTAGGGAAAATCATATGATCTATATTAACATCAATTTCTGCATTCTTCTTAACCATTCTACTCTCTCCTATCAACACTCTTTACATTTTAAACCTTTAAAGATTATACCACGAATCTAATTCTTTTAAAATCGTCATAACTATGTCTAAACAAAGTACTAGGCTACATCTAAAACTAATCTTAAATGTAGCCTAATTACTATGTTATATCAGAGAATTCAATATCCGCCATATCCTTATTAGTAATTAATGACCTTGATATTGTCTCCTCCTCTTCACTTATTATCTTAATAGGTAGATATACAGTAAATGTACTTCCCATACCATATACACTTTCAACTGTTATTTCTCCCTCTTGCATTTCAATTAAAGACTTAACAAGTGATAATCCAATACCACTTCCTTCAAAACTTCTAGTAAGAGTCTTGTTAACCTGTCTAAACCTTTCAAAGACAACTGGGATCTTATCCTCTGGTATTCCAATACCATTATCACGGACGCTTATTGCTACCCTATCTTCTACACGTTTAATGTTAACGAAAATCTCTCCCTCTTCCTTACTAAACTTAACACTATTAGCCAATAGGTTTAGCATAATTCTTTCTATTTTATCATCATCAAATGCCATAATAATTTCTTCTTCCTCAGTATCAAATATAACATCTATATTCTTAACCTTTGCATATTCAATAACCGAGTCTACTGTACTTTCAACTGCATCAACAATATTTCCATTACTTAAATTAAGACTTATATATCCTGAGTCTATTTTAGTAATATCAATTAGATTATTAACAAGTCTTAATAGCCTATGTCCATTATGACGTATATTATCAATACTTCCTTCTATACTAGCTGCCTGCTCACATTCCTCTGAGCTTCTTATTTTGCTCTCCATAAGCTGAAGTGATGCTAGTATAACATTTAGTGGTGTTCTAAGTTCATGTGACATATTTGAGAAAAACTCTGTTTTGATTCTATCGTACTCAATAGCCTCATATAATCTTTTTCTATCACTTATATCTCTAACTATACTTAGAATATTCTCCTTACCTCCAAAATTAACAAATGCTCCTCTAATATCTACATCAATTAAAGTTCCATCTATTTTTCGTATCTTTTTATTATAAACGGTTTTACCACTAAAATAGCTTCCAACCATTTCTTCTACGTATATCATATTAGGGGCAAACTCACTCATATTACGTCCTATAATATCACTTTTATTCTCAGCACCAAGTAGCTTACGTCCCTCATCATTAATAAATATAATCTTATTCTCAAGATCGTGGGTAAATATAGCATCTGGACAAGCCTCAATAAACTTTCTATATCTTTCCTCATCCTCAGCAACTACCTTACTTACCTGTTCAAGTTCACGGGTTCTAATCTCAACCTTATGCTTAAGACTTTTATTTATAAGTAAAGTTGCTATAACTATTCCTGTTATTAATGTTCCTATAACCATTGTTCCATTTATAAGATTCTTATATGAATCAACTGAATAACCTATTACAGATCCAAACCACTTATCATGGATTCTTTCATAGTCTCCACTTTTTTTAATGTCCTCAAGTCCCTTATTAAATAAGGTGATAATATCCTTGTTTTTATCAATAGCTACAAGGCCATATTCTGTTGAATACATAATATCCCCTGCAAACTTAACCTTATCAAGATGCTCATTTTTTTGAATCTCATAAAGCCCGACTACTTTATTACCTATAACCGCTTCTAATTCACCGTTAAGCAGACCATTCATAGCCTCCCTTTGACTCTTATATGGAACTATTTTTATATCTGAAACACCTGTAAGAAGCTGCATACATACATCTCCATTTTGTACACCAACTCTTCTTCCTCTTAAGTCACTTATATCACTTATATATGATGTATCTACCTTAGTAAAAATAACCTGCTCACTTATTGTATATGGGTTTGAAAATATAAACTGGTTTTCCCTAGTTGTGATTTTGCTCATTCCTTGGACTGCATCTAGCTTTCCTTTTTTAAGGTTATCTAGAGCTTCACTCCATTTCATTGGCTTAAAATCAATCTTGTATCCCATTTTAGCTGCAACTGCATTCATTATATCAACATTAAAACCTTTATATTTGCCATCCTTATCTACAAACTCATAGGGTGGATAATCACAATCTCCCCCAATTGTTATTATCTTCTGCCCCTGTGCGTATACAGTAGATGGGTAAATCACTAGGAAAAATATATGTACCATAATAAAAACTACTTTTTTCATACCTAGTTCTCCTATTTTATTATCTATATGATTATATAACATATTTTTACAAAATACCATTTTTTATTTGTAATATTTTTGTTAGTTTTAAGATATGTTGTATAATATTATTATATCTAATTTAGGAGGGTATTTATATGGATACTAAACCAATTACAAATGCCTCAATTAAAATGGCAATATCAGATAGAGAAGAAGAAGCCATTCTTAAAAGAGAATACACTGAAAAGGGAATATTAGTTGCTGCTGTAGACTTTGGTGGCAATCTTTTAAGTTCTATTCCAAAAATAATGGAACGTTCAGTTGTAGCTTCTAAGCGTAGTGGGTTAATTGAAGACTGTGAGGCCCACGAAGGTGCGGTTGCAGGAGCTACTAAGGAAGCTTTAATGCAGGTAACTCCTAAGGCACTAGGTCTTAATGTTGGCGGTAAAATTGGTATAGCAAGATGTGGTGTACATATAAGCGTTACTATATATTTAAGCATAGGTCTTTTACACCTTAACGAAATAACCATAGGACTTGGTCACAGAACACTTTCAGACTCTTAAAAATTTATTGACTTTTTATTAGGTGTTATTTATAATTTCAAATAACACCTTTTTATAAATATTTTATGGAAATTCTAAAAACGAATTCTATAAAAGGTTTATATTGTATAAAGTAGTATTAGTAGTATTGTAGATTGTAGGATAGAAGTATTGTAGCTAGGTGTTATACGACATTTATATTTATTCGAAGATATCTCCACAATATGGGGATTTTTTATTTTTAAACAATTTTATATTATTAGGAGGATGGTAGTATGGTAGGAAACTTAAAGAAGTTTTCAAGAGGACTAGTTCTAGTTCTAGCTTCAACATTCATTTTAGCTAGCTGCTCAGCAAAGGATGCAGCTACATCAGAAACGCCTAAGGACGGTGTTAAACAAATCGGGATAATTCAACACGCACAACATCCAGCACTTGATGCTGCAAACCAGGGGTTTGTTAAAGCTCTTGAGGAAAATGGTTTTAAGGATGGAGATAAGATTAAGCTTATCCAAAAAAATGCTCAGGGAGAAATGCCTAACAATGATACAATTGCTAAGAAATTTGTATCTGATAAGGTTGATTTAATATTCTCTATAGCAACTCCATCAGCACTTGCTGCTCAAAATTCAACAAAGGATATTCCAGTAGTGTTTACAGCTGTAACTGACCCAGTTGCTGATAAACTTGTTGCATCTAAGGACAAGCCAGGTGCTAACATTACAGGAACAAGTGATATGGCTCCTATTAAGGACCAATTATCAACAATTAAGAAAATCAAACCTGAAGCGAAAAAAGTAGGGATTATATATAATGCAGGTGAGACTAACGCAGTAGCACAGGCTAAAGAAGCTAAAAAGGTATGTGCAGAGCTTGGTTACACACTTGTTGAACAAACAATAACTTCAACAAATGATGCTGCACAGGCAACTGATATTCTAGCATCAAAGGTAGATGTTATCTACGTTCCAACTGATAACATGGTAGTTTCAGCAGGTGCAGTTGTAGCAGAAAAAGCAGCAGCTAAGAAGGTTCCAGTAATCTCAGCTGAGGGAAGCGTTGTAGAAGTAGGTGGTCTATTATCTGAAGGACTTGATTACTTTAAACTAGGTTATGATGCAGGACTTATGGCAGTAGAAATCCTAAATGGAACTAAAAAGCCTACTGATATTCCAGTTAAGTACTACAACGTTAATACTCTAACTGTTAACAAAAAGACTCTAGAGAAAATCGGCATGACTCTACCTAAGGATTTAGCAGACAAAGCAAAATACGTAGGTGGTGAAAAATAGTGTCATTCTTAATCTCAGTACTTGAACAAGGATTAATATTCGGAGTAGTTTCATTAGGAGTATATATAACATACAAGATACTAGATTTTCCTGATCTATCTGTAGATGGATCATTCCCACTAGGCGCAGCGGTTTCAGCCCTGTGCCTAACAACTGGGGTTAACCCATATCTATCAATACTACTTGCATTTATAGCAGGGGCACTTGGTGGATTATTAACCGCAGTGCTTCATGTTAAGTTTAAAATTACTAATCTATTATCAGGTATTCTTGTTATGCTAGCTCTTTACTCAGTAACTCTAAGGGTTATGGGAGGTAAGGCTAATATTCCACTATACGGAGTGGAAACTATATTTCCAGAAACAATGCCAAAGCTAGCTATAATAACAGTTATAGCTATTATGTGTAAGATTCTTTTAGACATGTTCTTTAAAACAAAGCTAGGCTTTATGCTTATATCATCAGGGGATAACCCTCAACTTGTAACTTCACTTGGAGTTAACAAGGGATTTGTTATTACAATAGGCCTTATGATTTCAAATGGACTTGTAGCACTTGGAGGTGCACTACTAGCACAGCACAACGGATTTGCTGACGTGTCTATGGGTATTGGTACAATCGTTATAGGACTTGCATCAATTATTATTGGTACAAGCATATTTAAAAAGGCAAGAATATTTGCTGTAACAACAATTACATTAATCGGAGCTTTAATCTATAAGCTAATTATAGGAACTGCTATGATTTACTCAGACCCATCAGATCTTAAGCTTATAACAGCATTTATAGTTGTTATTGCACTATCTCTTGGTTCAGCTAAATTTAAAAAGACTAAAACTACTAAGGTAGTAGAAAACATAGAAAATGTTGGAGGTGATTCTTCTGCTTCAGTTAGCGAATCTGCATAAAACATTTGGAGAAGGAACAGTTAATGAAAACTACCTGTTTAAGGGTATTTCACTTAACATAGAAGATGGAGACTTTATAACTATTATAGGAAGTAACGGAGCTGGAAAATCAACTCTTTTAAATATAGTAGGAGGAAAGATTCCTCTTGACGAGGGAAGTATTACCCTTAATAATAAGGATATTTCCCACACAGCAGAATATAAAAGATGTAAGTTTATAGGAAGAGTATTTCAGGACCCAACACTTGGAACAAGTCCATCAATGACAATACTACAAAACCTGTCTATGGCATACAATAAGGGGCGTGCATTTAACCTAACTCCTGGTATTAACAAGAGTAAGGTTGATTACTTTAAATCCCTTCTTGAAAAACTTAACCTAGGACTAGAAAATAAGCTTCACACTAAGGTTGGAGATTTATCAGGGGGACAAAGACAGTCACTTGCCCTGCTTATGGCAACAATGTCTAACCCAGATCTTCTTTTACTAGATGAACACACAGCGGCACTTGACCCTAAAACCTCTGAAATAATACTAACACTTACAGAGGAAATAATTAAAGAAAAGAACATGACCTCACTAATGGTTACACATAACCTTAACCATGCTATAAAGACTGGAAACAGACTTATAATGCTTCACAGAGGTCAAATCATAATGGACATTAAGGGGGAAGAGAAAAAAGCCCTTACAATAGAAAAGCTTATAGACTCATTTGAAAAGCTAAACTTTAAAAACGAACTTAGCGATAGAGCACTATTCGCATAAAGTGAGGATCTCAAATTTATTTGAGGTCCTTTTTTTAGCTCTTGCAGTTAATAGAGCTGTCTACTTTCCTATTTAGTGGGATAAGTTAATGGTGGTAGGTGGTAGACTCTGGGATATCATTGGGTTTTGACTTAGAAGGATTTAGTTTGAAAAATAGTTCCACGCTTAGTAAAGTCATATGTTTGAGGGTAATCGAGTTTATGACTGCACTTAGCGTGAAGCTGTTTTTCAAGCTTAGTCCTTCTTGGAAAAATCCCACCGCATATCCTAGAGGCTACCACCTACCACCTCACTAAACCACAAAAGGTCATCCCAAAATTTATAATCTTGAAACAACCTCTTATTTTAATTATCTGTAATTGATTTTAGTTCTTTTCGTCTTTGCTTAATTCTAACTGCAAGCTGAAAAGCCGCTGTTATAGTCATTATTCCAAAGGCAATAGCTCCTGCAACTGCTGCTGTTTCTATTCCCTTAGATAGTGCCATACTTAGGTTATCCTCTACAATATACTTAATAGTATCAAATGCAGTTATTCCAGGAACCAGTGGATATATACCTGTTATAGAGAATATTGATGCTGGTGTTTTCTTAACCCTTGCCATAATCTCACTATATATACCAATACCACCTGCACCTACAAAAGTAGCCATAGCAGCCGAACCTGTAATATCCTTAAATACTGCAAATAGCACCCATCCTATTGAACCAGATATACCAGCTAGGAAAAGATTCTTTCTTTCAATATTAAAAAACACTGCAGGAAAGAAACTTCCAAGAAACGCAAA
This sequence comes from Clostridium sp., assembly GCF_036639235.1. GTDB lineage: Bacteria > Bacillota > Clostridia > Clostridiales > Caloramatoraceae > Clostridium_AB. Next base: position 22,051 of record NZ_JAVWJB010000017.1, on the reverse strand, counting down.
TACAATTTCAATTAACATATCTCCGCTTAACATATTCTTCTCTCCTTACATTAACGCATTTCCAAGTAATAGCATAATACCAACTCCTGCACCTAGTGCACAGGCTGTTAGTATAGCCTCACCTATTCTACCTGAACTTGAAACAATGTCCCCATTAAGTGCATCCTTAATACCACTTGTTATAGCAACTCCAGGTACAAATACCATTATAGCTCCTACTATAACCTTATCAATATTAATATCTGGTATAAATAACTCAAATACTAATGTCATACCACCTGCAATAATACCTGATAGGAATAACTGTAAAAATTCAAAGAATCCGTACTTTGCCATATACTCCTTAAGTGAGAAGATAGTCATACTTATTAAAAATGCTATAATCCCATCAACAGCATCTCCACCAAATAAACAGCTATAAACAAATGCATTAAATGAAGCTGCTAAAAGCATAATAGGAAAGCTAAAATATGGTCTCTTTTTAATTTCCTCAATCTTTTTCATAGCATCAAAGTATGAAAGCCTCTGGGTTTCAAGTTGTCTTGAAAATGCATTTACAAGCTCTATCTTATGTAGGTCAACATTTCTATCCTTAATTCTTCTAATGGTTGTTAAAGAATGTATATCGTCTTTAGTTCCCTCAGTTGATATAAATATACCTGTAAGGGTTGCAAAGCAGTCACATTCTATTCCATAACTCTTACATACACGTCTTATAGTTTCTTCTACCCTATATACCTCTGCTCCACTAGTTAGCAGTATCTCTCCAAGATCCATTGCAAGCTGCAGAACCTTACTTGTATCCAATTAATCACCTTCTTTAACCTGTATAACTTATCGACCCTATTCATTATCCTATAAATAGAAATTTTGTAAATACTTTCGCAAGTAAAATAACCTAATTTTAACTTTATACAAATAAATCCTACAATATTATACCTAAAATTAAAAATAACCTATTACATAACATAATATAATAGGTTATTATATGTCAAATATACGAATTCATAGTTTTAAAATTAACAAACTTATATCCTATACTTTAATACTTGGTATTATAGGTAATATAATTCCTTGCATATATCTATAAGATTATTATCGTGTCTTGCCCCAAGTATTATTGTTGTTTTTCTAAGTTCATTAATACTCTTTAGAAGCTTCATTATTCCATCTCGCTCTTCCTTATCAAGATATTGAAAAGGTTCATCTATTACTATTAGCCTTGGCTTTTCCATAATTGACTGAGCTATTGATAATCTTTTTTTCATGGAAAAATCATATTGGTTAACCTTTTCATCAATATATTCTTCAAGGCCAACAAGGCATAGGGCATCACATATGGTATCCCTTCCAATTATCCCCCTAATTGCTGATATTGATGTTAGATTCTTAAGTGCTGTGTAGTTTCCTATAAAGCCCTCTATACCAAGTGACATGCCAATATCATCTATTATCCCATTATAAACCTTAACATCATAGCCAAGAACAACGGCTTCTCCTACAAATTCCCCACATAATCCACAGATTATATTAAGTATTTCACGTCTACCTGAGAAATTATCCCCAACTATACCATATACTCCACCTTTTGAAAATAACATATTAACATCCTTAAGACTTTTCCCATCACTTGTTTCAAGATTTATATTTTTTAGCTTTACCCCTTCCATACTACCCCTCCATATTAGAATTTAAATTTTATTCTAGTAATGCTGTATGAGGTCAACATAAGTGTTAGTATTAGCACAATTATATAAATAAACGAGAATTCTAAACTCGGATATATTGTTTTTACATCATGATATAAAAGAATGGTATTAAAACCAGGTAAAGCTTTATATATCATGTTAATCTCAAAATTATGTGATACCCCTGAAATTATAAATATTATTGAGTTTATAAGAATCGGCAGGCCAATCTCCAAGGATATGCTGTATCCTAAATAAAATATAAGTCCGGTTATATTAAGTAATATAAATAATAACCAAATTGAAATTACGATACTTGTAACTGGGGAATATACCTCACTTAATACCCCATACCCCTTGTCCTTAATAACCACAGCTGCAAATTCACTCCAATTATTATTAAACTCCCCCAAAGCAAGGGATAATATAAAAACCCCTGTCATAGTTAATAGTAAAAAGACAACACTTAAAAGAAAGATAGACAAAATATAGGACTTATAAATATCACTTTTTCTCTTTAGCCTTGATATGTACATATAATTCACTTCACCCTCTGCAAATATAGAGGATATAAAAATAATAAATAATACGGGTAAAAAGATTCCTATTATAGTAAAGTCATTTAAGAAATAAATAATATAATCATTTGCATTATAGGTACACTCAAAGCTTCCTCCATATATGCTAAAAAAAGCTCCACTATAGGCTATAATAAAGGTTAAACCTATAATTGTTATTAAGAATCTTATCTTAAAAAAGCTCCTTTTTAAATTTTCAAATGCTAAATAAATAAATCTACAGCTCACATTATCACCTTCATTATGTTTATTAGACCTATAGATTATACTTATGCTTTTTTGAAAATTATAGAACATTTACTACTCTACATACTTTGTCTCCTATCGTCTAAAAATTTATAAATAATAAATAATCCAAGCAATAAAAAAAGGTATTTCAATTAAATTGAAATACCTTAAATTGTTCATCTTATAAAAAATCTAAATCCATGATCAAGGGGGCCCTATGCCTCCTACCATACCTTTCAAGGGGTCAAGTGACTCTTTAGCGTCGCCTCGTAGCTTTAGCACCCCTTTGCAAGTCTCATGAAAACAGGTTTTTAATGACAGGCTGTTGACTTTGTCAACAGCCTGTCATTAATATATATTTAAATATTAAGCGTTAATAAACTCTACTAGCTTATTCTTAATATATTCTTTAACTTCTATATTATCAATAGTAAGTACTCCTGTACCTTCTAGTGATGGTCTAACCTTAAAGAAGTTAATCACAAGTGTATTGTTTGAGAATATAACATCTTGCATTGATAGTGGTGAAAATCTAATTTCGATTTCCTCATACTTTGACTTTGACTTTTCGTCACCTATCATTGACAATACATCATCAATATTAAGTTGCTTTAAAGGAGCAATCATCATGTTAGTATACTCAAGGTCCTCAAGCATCCACATGTTATAGTTCCAAAGTCTTGCTTCACTTTTAGTTTTTTGTGATAGAAGCTCTCTGTTTGTGATTGAGCTAAGAACTTTTCTAGCTCCCTCTGCAGTTAGTTCACTATCAACCTTATAGCTTAAAGCAAGCCCCTTCATGTTAGCGATCTCATTTAGATAAATCTCTGAAACCTTTTCTCTTTCACTTGTTGCCTGCCAAAAATATAGCATTGACTCTAATTCTTCAAGATTCAGTCTTAATCTTTGAAGCATTTAATCATCCCCTTTTCGTAATGTTTACCTATTTTCTATTATACAATATATAATATTAATAAAAAAGGAATTTTAAATAGCTTCTGTCTATTCTTTATTTTTTTACTTTCTTTTGAAAAAAGTCATCCTACATGGAAGCCCTATTAACTTATTAATAAATGTAAGTAAAAGTATATTAACTGTGGTCATTATAATTAATACCTTATAAACATTATCTCTATTATTTTCTATTTCACAAATCATAGTCCATCCACCAATATTAAGTTCACTATATACTCCATATACCTCAACATTATCTAAATTTCTATATGGTGTCTTTGGGGAATAGTCTATACTTGTCTTAACCGTTCTAACATCTATACTATCCTCTCCAACTATTCTATTAACTCTCCCCCCACCTGCTATAAATGCCCCTTCCTTGTCTACTATAATAATCTCTATATTATTACCTGTTTTAGGTGATATATCCTCAACAATATCCTCAAGACTAACTCTTATTGCTATAACCCCTAGTACATTACTATTTTCCTTTCCTATAGGACCTGCAAAATCAATATACCATTTATTCTGTACCTTAATAGGCTTACTAGTTGTAAGGGCACCTTGTAGTGCACCTTGAATATAATCTTGATACATATATTCTTTAACATTATTAACATATCCTGAATATATGTCCCCCTTGTTATCTACTACAATAATGTCCTTATAGTCACTGTGATAATATTTTAAAAATCCAACCCTACTTTCAACACTTTCCTTATTTAATGAGATTATATCACTATCTCCCTTAAGATTTATTACCTCACTTGTGTAATCTCCTATCGTATTATTAATAGTATTTGCATACATCTCACCAAATGAAGAAACGTTCCTAACATATACATTAGATACATGCAGATTAAATAGCCCATATAATCCAAGTATTACCACTATAATTATTAGCCCGTTTACCATATAAGTTTTTATTCTACTTCTATTATTATTAAATATATTAATTATTGTTCTTGTCATCTAAGCCACCTCCAATACCTAACCCTTTGGAGACTCTATCTAATTCTTCATCTGAAAGCTCTACTCCAAATTTTCTTTTTAGGAATAATTGAAGTACAAGTATTATAAGTCCCTGAAGTGCTACCCCTAACTGTGCAATAAGTTTTCCCTGCTCCTGCTTAAGAATACTTTCTTCATAGTCACTTTCTATAACAAGTGTCCAGTTACTTCCTTCAATTGAGAAATACCTCCCATAAACTTCGGCACCAGAGTAATCCTTATAAACCGTTGTTGAATTATGATCTATATTAAGTCTTAAAGCTTTAAGGTTTATCTTAGATTTACCTACTGCATCAACTATATTCTTTGATGGGGTCATTAAATACCCATCCTTATTTACAAGATAACTTTCAAGTCCCTTCTCTTGTCTTGACCCTTGAAGTATATCTACAACCTCTTCTAGGGACATTTTCATATAGATAATCCCTACAACTACATTATTATTTATAATAGGGATACACCCCTCAATAATGTAACTTCCTTCTAAATACCTTAAATTAAAACTTTCAGTCTTTGTATATACTGCTTTTTCATAATATGCACTTGAGTATATGCTACGAATATTTTCAGTATATCCATAATAAACTGTACCCTTTAAATCTGCTATAACAACATTATCATATATTTTTTTTGTAGTTGTTAGGTAGCTAAATATACTCATTATCCTCTCTCTTTGAAGGGTTTTAACCTCCTCAAGTCCAGTAACAAACCTAAGTTCCCGTCTTAAATCAGATAGATGCCTTTCTATTGCCTGCTTTTGCTCATTTCCAATTAAGTATAATTTATTACTTATATCCTTTTCATACTGATTAAAATTCATAAAGTACATTGTAAAATATGCTGATAGGGCAATAGACATAGATACTATTGTCGTAATTATTGCATGCTTCGTATGCTGATTTAACCTTCTTTTTCCCATAAAAAATATCACCTCCAACTTAGGGGCTTTATATAAATTATTCAGCCCTAAGTTTAAAGGTGATATTAATTATGTTAATTAAATCTAGATGAAACTTTATCCATAATAACTGCTATTGCACCATCTCCTGTAATGTTGCATGCAGTTCCAAAACTATCCTGTGTTAAGTGTAGTGCTACTATTATTGAAATCATATTCTCAGGTAGCCCAAGCATTGTTGTAAATAGTCCCATAGCAGCCATAACAGCGCCACCTGGAACCCCTGGTGCTGCAACCATTGTTACCCCAAGCATCATAATAAATGGAATCATTTTCCCAAGTGAAATATCTCCTCCGCTCATAAATATAACAGCCATTGAACATGTTGTTAAATTAATAGTGCTTCCTGATAAATGAATAGTTGAACATAGTGGAACAACAAAGTCCGCTATTTTATCACTTACTCCATTCTTTTTAGTTCTCTCAAGAACTACAGGAATTGTTGCTGCTGAAGACTGTGTTCCTATAGCCGCAACATATGCTGGTAGCATATTCCTAAGTAGCTTAAATGGATTTTTCTTAGAAACAAGTCCAGCTACAATATATTGAATCAGTACAATAGTTAACTGAAGTAAAATTACAATTATTAAAACCTTTGCAAACATGGTCATTATACTTACTACTTGTCCTGCAAAAGTCATATTAGCAAATACACCTAGAATATACAGTGGAAGTAGTGGAACAATAATCTTCCCTATAACCTTAGATATTATGCTGTGAAATTCACGAAGTCCATCCATTAATATATTACCCTTAGTAACAGCTATCCCAAGTCCTAATACAAAAGCAAGTACAAGTGCACTCATAACCTCCATAATAGGTGGAATATTAATAGTAAACAGTGGTGCAACTAGAGAATTCTTAGGATTAACAAGCTCTGTTAAAACACTACTTTGAGATAATATTTTAGGAAATACACTTGAATTAACAAAAAACGCAGCAAGCCCTGCAAATAGAGTTGATGTATATGCTATAAATGCTGTAATACCAAGCAATTTCCCTGCACCCTTACCAAGTTCACCTATGGCTGGTGCTACAAATGCAATTATAATAAGTGGTATTGTAAAGGATAAAAACCCACCAAATATACCGTTAAAGGTTGAGAAAATAGCTATAATCTCCCTTGGAGCAACCGATCCTATACCAATACCTAATAAAATACCTAATATTAATCTTGGTAGTAATCCGAATTTTTTCATATAATCACCTACATTCTTAGATTATCCACTGTAGGTAGTATATCAACATTGATAATTAATTTCTATTAATTTACCAATTCAATTCCTATGCAATATATGCCAATAAAAAAAGCGATACCTAATAAATTAGGCACCGCTAGTATTTATTAATCTTCATAGAAATCAAGGAATGAGTGCTTCTCACTTCCTTTTTCCCATCCAAGTATAGCATCCATATTAACGTTTTCTGCTGCTTTAAATATAGACTTATCTACATCCTTAAAGTTTTCTTTAAGCTTTGCAATCATCTCTTTAATTTCATAACGCTTATTACCTATCTTCTTAGCTGCAACCATACAAGCACAGTTAAGTGGGAATATACCACTACTTTGTGTAAACTTTTGTATATGAGTCTCCTCAATATAGTATAGTGGTCTAATAAGCTCAATACCTTCGAAATTATTTGCATGAAGCTTTGGCATCATAGTCTTAAAATTACCTGTGTATAGAACATTAAGCATAGTTGTTTCTATAACATCATTAAAATGGTGCCCAAGTGCTAACTTGTTACATCCAAGTTCCTTAGCTCTACTATATAGTGCTCCTCTTCTCATTCTTGCACACATATAGCATGGATAATCCTTGGCTATCTTGTCTATAACCTCAAATATACCTGAGTCAAAAATCTTAATAGGAATATCAAGATACTTACAGTTATCCTCCATAAGTGCCTTAACATCTGGGTGGTATCCAGGGTCTAGTACAATAAATTCAAGTTCGAAATTACATCTACCATGACGCTTAAGCTCTTGGAAAAGCTTCGCCATAAGCATACTATCCTTACCCCCTGAAATAGCTACTGCTACTTTGTCTCCCTCTTCTACAAGTTTATAATCATTAATGGCCTTAACAAACTTAGACCAGATAGTTTTTCTATATTTCTTGATAATACTTCTTTCAATTTCCTTAAGTGGTTTTCTTTCGTTAAAAGGAATTAAAACCGGACATCCTTCTCCTGCTATCCCTGACATATAATCACCTCTAGGATATTATACAACTATTTTTAGGATTTTTCACTTATAACTTACTTATAGTAGCTAAAAATCCTCTTCCACCTGGAAAGCCTGAATATTTATCTAAATTCTCATTATCTGTAAGAAGGTTAACATTAGCATCATCCCATCCATGTGGAACTAATATTGTGTTTTCTATTACCTTATCAGTAATATCTATATCAATAACTATGCTACCTCTTTTACTTTCAACCTTAACCTTATCCCCAATTGATATTCCAAAGGCCTTAGCAGTTTTGGGATTAATTCTACCGGTTGGTGTATTCTCACCTTTAGAAGTTATTGAGTTAACATTTCTATATCTTGAGTGTTGATATTCAAGTCTTCTATCTCCTGTTGAAATTACTATTTGCTTACTAGACATAGAGTTTACAGGACTTTCAAATGGCTCTTCATACTTTGGAATAGGACTGAATCCATATCCCTTAAGCTTTGATGAATATACTTCTATTTTACCTGAAGTAGTATTAAATCCTTCTTTAACATACTTTTTCTCAGTATATTCTCCATATACAGTCTCTACCTTATCACCATTAAATTCTAACTCACTAATTTTTCTGATTCTATATTTTATAGCTTCCCTTTCATTTTCAAATGGGAAAAGACTTTCATAACCCATTTTATGGGCTAGTTTAATTATAAAATCAACCTCAGATAGTGTGCCATTAAGTGAAGTTACCCTAGGTGATATTCCGATAATATTCTCCTGTCTTGAATTTCTTATATATATTTCATCTCTTTCAAGAACTGAAGCACCAGGTAAAACTATATCCGCCATCTTTGCGGTTTCAGTTAGATAGTTATCCATAACAACTAGAAAATCAAGTTTTTCTAGTGCCTTTTTAAGCTTACCTGCATTTGGCCATGTAAGAACAGGGTTACTTCCAACAACCATAAGTGAAGCTACCTTGTATGGATCTTCATTTAAAATAACGTCACTTAGTATATTAATCTGGGCACTTCCTCTTTCCTTAGTGAATACAGGATATTCCCTCTCCCCTATTATGTTTTCAGTTCCATTGTATTTAAGGGTAATATTTTCAAGACATGGACCCTTAGCTTTCATAGCACCACCAAGTACATCAATATCTCCTGCTATTGCTTGAAGCGCTGCTATAGCCCTTGCTGATTGGAATCCATTTGACTGAAGCTCTACTGCAATCCCTGCTGTTAGTGATGAAGGTGAACTCTTTGCAAATACCCTTGCAGCTTCATAAATAAGATCCTTATCAACACCTGTAATTTGCTCTACCTTATCCGGTGTATAATAAGCTGCTTCACTGGCTATTTCATTAAATCCTAATATATATTGATTAACAAAATCCTCGTCATATAATTTTTCGTTAATAATCACATTAATAAGTCCAAGTGCTAAAGCTCCATCTGTTCCCGGCCTTAACTTTAAATGAATACTAGCATGTTTTGAAAGCTTAGTTTCGTATGGGTCTACAATAATTAGTTTACACCCCTTATTTAATGCCTCTTTTATATATAACATACTTGGAGGACACGAATTTTGAGGATTATATCCCCAAAATACTAAGCACTTACTTTCCCTAAAGCTAGCTGAGGGAAGATACCCTAGTGTTAAACTATGGGCAATTTCCTTTGATGTGTGACAGTGACTTCCTGCGTTTGCGTAATTTGGACTACCATATGCAGATGTGAATCTTTGATAATACTGGGGAAACTCTTTTCCAACCCCTGCTTGTCCTGTATGAACAACTAGGCTTTTTCCTCCCCACTTATCCCTATTCTCTATAAGTTTACCTGATATAATATCTATTGCCTCATCCCATGAAATTTCACTAAATGTTCCATTTCCATTGTTTTTAAGAGGACTACTTAACCTTTCACTGTTATTAATAATATCAGGAATACTTTTTCCCTTAATACAAATAACGCCACGGGTTACAGGATCATCAAAATCTCCCTCTACCTTAATAACCCTATTATTTTCGATATGTGCCTTAATACCACAATATCCTGAACAAATATTACAATTAGCTTTTACAATAACCATATTATCCACCCTATATAAATTATTTTTTAACAATATTACTATAAATATACTCAACTTTTATATATTTTACCAACAATTTTAATAAATACAAATATGCTTAAATATCACTATTATCTATTGTTAAATAAAGCTTTATGTGATTTATTATATTGTGTATACACTTTTTTCAAAGGGGGATAAAAAAATGCATCCACTATTACAAAAGATATCAGACTGTGTTGTTAACATGGATGATGATATTATTGAAGAGGCTGTCCTTGAGGCTATTAAAGAAGATTCTATTACTATTGAAGAAATATATAACAAGGGTTTAAATGATGGTATGCAAAGAGCTGTTAAGCTTTATGATGAAGAGGAATACTTTATTCCTGAAATAATAGTATGTTCTGATACCCTTAACCTTGGAATTGATACTCTACGCCAAAGTGGACTTATGAAAAAGGAAACTAAGGGAAAGGTTGTTTTAGCTGTTGTTAAAGGGGATACCCATGATATTGGTAAGAATATAGTTGGGATTATGCTTGAAGCATCAGGATATGAGGTAATTGACCTTGGAAGCGACTGTCATGAAGAGGATATTTTAGAGGCTACTATTAATCATAATGCTGACATTGTAGGACTTTCAAGTATGATGACAACAACTATGAGAAATATGGAATCTGTTGTTAACTTATTTAAGTCAAAGTCACTAAACACCCCGATTATAATTGGCGGAGGACCTATTACAAGTGAATTTGCAAATGAAATAGGTGCAACTGGTTACTCATCAAGTGGCCCTGAAGCTGTAAAACTTGTTAATACTATTCTACATTCATAGAATTTAATTGTATAAATTATATTTTAATATTAAAGTGTCATGAAAATTTTTCATGACACTTTTTATTATCTATTTAATAATATCCTCATACTCTCCCCTAGTAATAGCTAATAAGTCCCTAGGGGTAAGTTCTATTTGAATTCCTAGCTTTCCCCCACTAACTACTACAGTATTAAGCAGCTCTACCTCACCTTGAATAAATGTTTTATATTGCTTTTTCATTCCAATTGGAGAACATCCACCTCTTATATATCCTGTTGTTTTTAAAAGATCGTTTAGTGGTAGCATGTCTATCTTCTTCTCCCCTGCTACCTTTGCAGCTTTTTTAAGATCAATTTCCTTATCTACAGGAATAATAAATACATAAACTTCTTTAGATGCTGATATAGTAACTATTGTTTTGCATATTTCATCTACACTACGTCCTACCTTATTTGCTACTGATATTCCGTCTATCTTACCATCTGAACAGTCATATGTTTTAACATAGTAATTAATTTTTTCCGTGTCTAGTATTCTCATTGCATTTGTTTTTTGTATTTTCCCCAAAATAAACACCTCCATATTAGCAAAAGTATAATTTTTTTTATTTGTGGCACTCTATATTAAGTACATTTTATCACTATTTAAGGTCATTTATATTAAAATGTGTAATTTTTTACATACTAATACATTTTTCAACCGTTTTCGATAGATTTTTTCTATAGAACTTCCTTTATTATAGGTTTTAACTATTATACATTTAATTTGACTTTATGTAACATTATTTAAGAAGAATATTTATAATTACATATTTGTAGGAGGATATCATGAAAAGATTTGCGAAACTTATTTCCGCTCTTCTTATTATTGTTTTCACACTAACTGCCTTTGTTGGCTGTGGAAGTAAAAAGAATGAAGGTGCTGATGGAGAAACTAAAACTCTTACTGTTTGGCTTCCACCAATTGGACCAGACGATAAGCCAGTATGGGGAGAAATTTTTAAGAAGTTCGAACAAGAGAACAAGGTTAAAATCAATCTTGAAATTATTCCATGGGAGAACTACCCAGAAAAATACGCTACAGGTATTCAAGCTGGTACAGGTCCAGATGTTGGTTACATGTACGCTGAAATGTTCCCACAATTTATTAAAATGGGTGCTGTAGAAGACTTAACTAACCGTTTTACTGATGAAGACTTTAAGAACTATACATACCTTGATGCATCAAAAATGATGGGCGGTATGTACGGACTACCTATAGAAGCAGCTAACCCAGGTGTACTTTACTTTAACGAAGATATCGTTAAGGCAACTGGCGAAGATGCTATACTTGCTAAGCTTAAGAAGCATGAACCTATTACTTGGGATGAATTTATAACTGTAGCTAAGAAGGCTACTAAGGATACAGATAAGGATGGTAAAATCGATCAATTTGGTTTTGCACAGGGATGGGGCGCTAACTTCTTTGGTGACCTTAACTGGAACTGGTACAACTACCTATGGCAAGCAGGTGGAGACATCTACAAAGAAGACCTATCAGGTGTTGCATTTGATTCAGAGGCAGGAAAAACTGCTGCTAAGTTCCTATACGACCTAAAGTTTACTCATAAGGTTATCCCACCAGATGCTATGAGTAAGAAAAACGAAGATATGCTTAAAACAGTATTTGGACCTGGAAAGGCTGCATTTGCAATTGGTCTTTCATCAAAGGCTTCAGAACTATTTGATAAGGAATTTAAAGACCTTAACTACGACTTTACAATCTCAACTAAGGATAAAAAGGCTGCTACATTCGCATCAGTTGACCAATTAACTCTTATGTCAGCTGCTAAGGATAAGGACCTTGCATTTAAGCTTATGGAATACATGTTAAGTGTTGATTCAATGACTGCATTCCACAAGTACAATCCTAGAGCTCCTATGACTAAGGATGAGCCATACCAAGGAGATCCTAAGTTTGAAGAGATGATTAAAAAGGATAAGGGAATTTATAGACCACTAACTGTAGGTCCTAACGGAGTAGAAATCTACGATTACCTATGGAAAGAACTTCAAAAGATGATGAATGGTGAAAAAACACCTGACAAGGCTATTGATGATGCTGCAAAGTATGCAAATGACTTAATTAAGAAAAACTCAAAATAACAATAAAATTGAAAAAGACTACTGAAGTAGTCTTTTTCAGTTTATATTAAATCTATTATACTGAGGGAAAAACAATGAAAAACAAAAATCTACTAAAAAAACTATCTCCATATGGATACATTCTTCCAATAGGGATAATATTATTCTCATTTTATGTTATTCCTATGATAATGTCGCTTTACTTTGGGTTTACCGAATACAACGGTAATACACCAGCGGAATTTATAGGTCTTGCTAATTACAAGGACCTTATAACTGATAGTATGTTTAAGGATTCTCTTAAGAATACCCTAATATTCTCAGTTGTTTCAGTTCCTCTTCAAACTTTCATAGCATTAGGGTTTGCAGTATGGCTTACAAGCAAACAAAGCAAACTACATAATTTTGTTAAGGGCATTATATTTATCCCTGTTATTTCTTCAATGATACTTATAGGGATTATATGGAAAGTAATTCTTACCTCTGATAGTTCTCCTCTTAATTTAATATTTACTATGTTTGGAGCTACTCCTCCTAATTGGATTGGAGACCCACACCTTACACTCTTCACACTTATAGCCATAAGCGTATGGAAAAATGTAGGCTATTTTGTTGTTATCTATGTTGCTGGCATTATGGATATAGATAGAAATGTATACGAAGCGGCAAGGCTTGATGGTGCAGGTAAGATACGTGAATTTAAGGATATTACACTTCCACTTCTTAAACCAACAACTATAATGGTAGTATTCCTTGGGATAATATGGTCATTCCAAACCTTTGAACTTGTATACTACATGACAGGTGGAGGACCAGGAACCCGTAGTATGACAATGGTTTTAGATATATATAATCTAGCATTTAAACAATTTAACGTTGGATATGCTATGGCTGTTGCCAATGTATTATTACTTGTTATAGCTATTATTAGCATACTTCAAAGAACTCTTCTTAAAAGAGATAAATCAACTATATATTAGGAGGAACCCATGAAATCAATTAAAAGTATAATATCTAATTTATTATTAATTGTTATAGCTACATGTATGGTCATTCCTTTTATATACATGATTGTTACATCACTTAATGTAACCTATAACGAATATAGTTTTAACTTTTCTATATCAAGTATGACACTTGATAACTACAAAACCATACTTCAAGATGATGCATTTTTAAGATATTTTATTAATAGTGTAATAGTATCAGTTTCAGGTGTAGTACTTGCTGTAACATTTAGTTCACTAGCTGGTTACGCATTTGCTAAACTTGAGTTTAAGGGGAATGAGTCATTATTTTTCTTTATGTTAATAACTCTTATTATCCCATCTCAAGTTACAATGATACCACTATTTTTAATTATGAAATATCTAGGTTTAATAAATACATATTGGGCATTGATACTTCCGCTTCCTACTGCATTTGGAGTATTTTTAATGAGGCAATCAATACTAAACATTCCTAAGGAACTTATAGATTCTGCTAAACTTGATGGTTTAAGTGACTTTAAAATATTTATAAATATTATACTTCCACTTATTAAACCATCTATTATTGCACTTTCTATTTTCACATTTATAGGGGCTTGGAATGAGTTTTTATGGCCACTAATTGTTACAGATGGTGATATGAAAACACTAACAGTTGGTATGTCCACACTTGGTGCACAGTTTAATACTAATTACGGTCTTGTTATGGCAGGGGCTACACTAACATTTATGCCTTCATTTATTTTCTATGTAATACTTCAAAAGAAGTTCCAGCAAGGAATAACACTTTCAGGAATGAAATAATTAACTAATACTTTAGGGGGATTTATTTATGGAATTAAATTATGGAATTATCGACTCAGGGTACAGACACACTAAATATACAAGGGTATTTGGAGATTTCTACTCTAAAAAAGAATTCTCAACTAAGGTACTTAAAAACGAAACTTTTGCATTTCAGATTATACTAAGCTCCCTTGAAGAGTTTTTATGTTCACTTGAAGACTTTAACTATATATCATGGAATGGTCTTATTAATAGAATTAGAGTAAGTATTGATTGCGACAATGCTACTACCGACTCTATTCAAATGTCACTTGTAGACTATATCTCAGATGATACTGGTGCTCTAGTTACAGATATTTTATCTAACAAAGGTTCTATGAATGTTGAGGTAGGGGTTGCCCAGTTTATATGGGTTAAAGGAAAGGTTCCAAATGATTTTACAGGTGACTTTAAGTTTAATATTAACCTTCACTATACTAAAGGTTATGATGATGAGGTTCTAATAGGTAGCATTCCATGTAACATAGACTATGCTAATGTTACACTACCAGACCTTAAGGATGGAGACTTCTTCCTTGATTTATGGCAACATCCATGTAGCCTTGCACGTCAATATAATGTTAAGTTCTGGTCAGATGATCACTTTAATATTATTGATAACTATATTAAGGAACTTGCATCACTTGGTCAAAGAACTATAACTATAGTTGCAAGTGATTTCCCTTGGGCAGGTCAAGCATGTTTTAATGTTGCTGATAACCCATCAAACCTATTTGAGCACAATATAGTATCTGTTATAAAGGACAAAAACGGAGAGTTTAAGCTTAACTTTGATGCTCTTAATCGATTTATAGAAATCTGCTTTAAACATGGCATAGATAAAGAGATTGATGTATTTGGTCTTATAAGTAATTGGGACGGAAAGCTATTCGGAAACCCACTATACCCTGAGTATAAGGATCCATTTAGAATCAATTACCTAGACGCATCTGATAATTGCCGTAAGTATATGAAGTCTAAGGATGAAATATTCATATACATTAAACTATTAATGGAGCATTTTAAATCAATGGGATGGCTTGAAAAGCTTCGTATATTCTGTGATGAACCAAATAATCCTGAACTTTTCAATGCTAGTCGTGACTTTATTAGAAGTACCATGCCTGAATATGAAATTAAATTTAAGTGTGCTGTTAACAACACTGAATTCTTAGAGTCAGATGAATATAACATTACCGATAGTTCTGTAATAATCCCTATTATTGGAGCTGAATTCCATAAATTCAAAAAGGTTAGTGAAGACATTATTAGCAAAGGAGACACTATTACGTGGTTTGTATGTTGCTTCCCACAAATACCCAACCAGTTTATTTCATCACCTCCACTTGAAAGTAGATTAATTGGTCACATAACCTATATGCTATCACTTTCAGGATTCTTAAGATGGAACTACTGTTTATACCCATCAGATGTATTTAACAAGCCTTCATATAAATTCCCTCGCTGGATAGCAGGAGATATGTTCTTTGTATATCCAGGTGACGACTTAAAGCCTATGTCTTCACTTAGATGGGAAAACCTACGTCTTGGAATAGAACAATATAATATTATGAAAATGCTTGAAAAAAGCGGAACTTCAAGTAGTGATATTATATCTCTTATTGAGGAAGTAACTGGTACAGTAGCAGATATGAAGGGAAATGTTTATAATTTTGAAATGGGCTACTCACTTGACGAGAACCTATATGAATCTGTTAGAATTAAGCTTATAGAAAAACTTACTAAATAATAAGCCTAGAAGGAGATTACCATGCTTAATAATGCTATAAAAGTATACGATGATAACACTTTACTTGTTAATACCTATACACTTACAGTTACAGGTGAACAGATTAAAGCTCTATGCAGTGAAATTGGTTTTAATAATGAGGATACATCCTCACTACTTGAAACTTATCAATATATAACCTTAAGTCAAAGTGCTTTAAATATATTTAAAACCTATGTAACCTTATATTTTAATGAGGATAAGAACGGTCTTAGTGGATACTTTAATATATCTGATTTAATTAAAACAAATCCTGACCACCTCTTTTTACTTGTAGCACTTTATAGAGCATGTGAAATCAAATCCTTATATGAAGATAAGGGAATTGATAAGGATATTTATATAGATACTATGAAGGATATTACTGTATGGGCTAATAACCACCGTTTAAAATATGGGGTTCTCGGCCTATCAGAACTTCATTGGTTATACTATCACCTAACTCTTCAGTTATTTAGAATTGGTAGACTTCAGTTTATGAGGGTAGAGTTTAATGGTGACGTTAAGTTATTTAAGCAGCTTGCAACAGGCTTTCCTCTTATAATGTCATATGGTGACATAAAATATGATTTCCTGGGAAATAAAACTCTAGATAGGTCTGATTTTGTCTCAAGTTATATAGAGTCAGATGTAACTATTACAGCAAATCCTGTACGTGAAGGAAAATGCTTAAGGGATCCTTTAACTATTAACAAATGTGACTATTCACTTGAAATACAAAATGGAACTCCCCTTCTTGATATACATATTCCCCAGGGTGAGCCACTTAATATTAAAGACTCTATAGATTCAATGAAAAAGGCTGTTATCTTCTTTTATAAACACTTTAACAGCTGGGCTGTTAAGGGATTTACTTGTAAGTCATGGCTACTTAACCCTAATTACAAGTATATACTTTCACAGGAAAGTAATATTAGAAAGTTCGCCTCTATGTTCTACCATTATCCAGTAATATCAACAGATGATCAGATGTATATTAGGGTATTTAATGGTGAAACTTCACTTGAATCAATTAAATCATCTAAGTCACTTTCTTCACTTCAAGTATCAATAATTAATGGTATTGAGGAAGGTTTAGACTTTAGTGATAGTGGGATTATATTCCCAAGCTATGATATGAAAAAACTTCTACACTATACTATATAATATAAGTCCCCTAAGAATTTTCTTAGGGGACTTATATTTTTATAAATTTATAATAAATCCTAAAATTTCAAAAAACCTCTGTAAACCCACTTTTTCTATATGCAAGAAGCATCTATTCTGTGCATTGGTTTTTTCACTTTTTTAATGAAATTTAGTGATTTTTTAAGTTTTTCTACCTAAAACCCTATGCCGAAAGACTGAAAAAATTAATATACTATACTATCTAAAGGAGGAATACTAAAAAGGCTACCAACCTTCTAGTAAATATATACCCCTTATGATAAGTCGCAGCAGTTAATGTAAAAATATTTATAGTTTTCGTTGCAGCATTAAGCATAGAAATTACCTCTTAAATATCTGTAGTGTTTATAGAATTAAAGCGAAGCCATAAGTAGTAACTGTTAGTAACTTTCTCCTTTAGTTTAATGGATATATTGCCACCACTTTAAGTCAATTTGCTGCCATATATTAAATGAAACTTGTGATCGGAAATTTCAACCTATATGCAGTAAAAAAGCTTACCCCACCACTCTCAAAGCTGTAAGTGGTCAATATATCCTCTTAATTAGCCCTTTAAAGAAATTTATATATATTACCCAATCAAAAGGGCCCCTATGATGCCAGATAGGGGCCTTTTTGTTATACTTTTTTCCCTCCGTATAGGAACATATAAAGTGATGCTGAAAATATTATTAGATATCCAATTAAACTTAAAGCATCTGGTACCTGACTAAATAATACAACACTAAATATTCCTGAAAATACTACTGTAAAATAATTAAATATTGATATTTCCTTAGCAGGTGCAAACTTATATGCAAGTGTTATTCCAAACTGTCCTATACATGCAAATACACCTGATAGTACTAGAAATATTGTCTGCTCCATCGTCATAGGCTGATAATTAAATAAAACAAATGGTAACAGTACCGCCGTTGAAAAGAAGGAGAAATAGAATACAACGCAGTAATACTCCTCCTTATCCTTTAGAACACGAAGAACAGTATATGCTCCTGCTGCAAATATAGCCGATATAAATCCTATTAAATATGGAAGTATCTCAATATTAAGCTGAGGCTTAATAATAAGTAAACACCCTATAAATGCAACAAGTA
>NZ_JAVWJB010000017.1:0-3474 GCF_036639235.1 Clostridium sp. | reverse complement strand
TCAATATTAAGCTGAGGCTTAATAATAAGTAAACACCCTATAAATGCAACAAGTAGTGCTGCCCATTGCACCCTATTTACCTTCTCTTTAAGGAAAATACTACAGAATATAATAACTATAAATGGACTAAGCTTATTAAGCATCTCAGCATCTGATAATACTAGGTTATCAATTGCATAGAAGTAAAGTACAACTCCAAGTAGTCCTAAAATAGACCTTAGTAGAAGATACTTTTGGTTCTCCCTCTTACCAAATAGGCTTTGCTTATTTATTTTAACAAGGGGATATGCTATAAGAATCGATACTGCATTTCTAAATAGAGCTTTTTGAAGTGTTGGTATATCACCTGAAAGCTTAACAAATGCAGACATAATAGCAAACCCAAGCGCAGATATTACTATCCACATAATTCCCTTATTTCTATCTGTCATATAACCCTCCTGCTTAACTAATCTTATAAGGGCTACCCTTTTAAATTAGTTTTTGTTCATTTTAACTCCCCTAGCATATAATCTACATCCATCAACAAGTCCATGAACATTTTCTTCACATGTTCCTATTGGTATCTGACATCCTGATGATAGAATATATCCATTCTTACTATCTATACCCTTTTCAATGCATATTCTTGACTCCTTAAGTACATCTTCATAGGTTCCAAACTTAAGTGTTTCTACAGGCTTAACGTTCCCAACTATACACTTGCTATCACCTATAGCATCCTTAAGTTCACCTATATCCTCACAATTATCAAGTGAGAAGCTTGATATATTAATTTCACGAAGATCCTTCCATATACTCTTAGTTGAACCGCATATATGAAGCGAAGGCTTACTTCCTGTTATTCTTAGTATTTCATCACATAATCTTGATAAGTATGGCTTAGAAAACTCTCTAAAATACTTAGCTCCAATTAAAGTACAGCTTGAAACAGGGTCAGCTATTCCAACTCCTACCCCAAACTCATTATAAACAGCCTTAACATACTCAATATTAGTTTGAAGTGAGAACTCAAGTAACTTATGAACATTCTCAGGGTCCTTTCTCATATCCCTCATTAACTGATTAGCATCCCTAAGTGATGCTGCTATAGTCATAGGCCCAACAGTTGCTGTTCCAACATCTATTCTATGCCCAACTTCCTTAATAAGCATATCAAGTGACTTCATAACAGTAGGTAATCTACCATCCTTATATGGATTCATAAGCTTATAATTATCAAGATCTCTATAATCCTCAAGTGGCGCCTTTTTAATGTAAGCAACCTCATCCTTTGGTAGAATAACCTCCCCACCATATATCTCAGCTATAAGCTTACCATCAATTCCAACTCCCATATTATCCATTGAAAACTTATCTAAAAGAAAAACCTCTACGTCTTTCATAGTATTTGCATCAGTATAGTACTTACTAACATCTACATTCATAAAGTGGCATCCCATATCCCCTAGAAAAACAAAACAAGGTAGTCTATCAACTTCCCCTCCATCAAAATATGTTTTAACTCTTTCCTTAGCCGTCATACTATCTTTAATTATGTTCATAACAATTCCTCCTATGTAGATATTCCTAACTTCTATTATACACATTAACCCTTTATATTTACTAATAACACCCTATTATATTTTCTATACTATTTTACCAAATAAAAAATTTTAATTTTTACGGAAAATTTTTATCCATTAGTATTGATTATTATTATCTTATAGGCTATAATTAACTCATATCCCCTAACTACTAAATAAACATACCAGATATCAATCCCTAAATTATAAAACCGACCTAAGCTCCCCTTAGGTCGGTTTTCTTGTATGTATTTATAAGTAATTAAATTTTGGGGGGGTCTTTTTGGTTGGGGGTTCGTTGGTAGTAGGTGGTGGCTTTCAGGATATGCTAGTGGGATTTTTCATCTTAGAGTTTCTTGGAATAATCCCATCGAATATGAAAGTAAATAGGGCCTATTAACTGTAGATGTAAAAAAGGCTGCCTTATTATAATTAAGACAGCCTTTGGTTTATTCTAGTTCCTTAGTTTTGCTTAGGATTTTATCGTTTTTACCGATTTGGCCTGTGCTGATTTTTTTTGGAGATTTAACGTCTTCCTTTGAAATAACAGTGTTTTCGTCTATAAACTTAGTAGGTATAAGCTTTCCGTTAACTAATATACCTGTTTTGTAGTTAAAGTTCTCTCCCTTAACTACAAGGTTATTTCCTTCTACATAGTATTCCTTAACCTTTATGTCGTGAAGTCCCATTTTCATGTTAGACTTCTTATAAAGTTTACCGCCGAATATATATTTTTCTCCGTATAACATATCGTATTGAAGGTTTTTGTATGTTTCTTCATATTCCTTACTTCCACTATATTTGTTATGGAAGGTTGGAATAATCCCGTCCTTTATATCAATTAAATCAAATAGATAGCTTGATATTTCATATGCTTCAAGTTCCTTTGATGTTTTTTCAAAGCCTAGGTTATTCCATATAAAATACTCTGTTTGGTACTTTTTCTTACTATCAAGTGCCCCTTCCTTGTTAAGTGCATCTAGTGACGGAAGGTGGTCTGAGAATACTACTACAGCAGTAGGCTCATTTGTTGATTCAATAAACTTCATAAGTTCTCCAAGGTAGGCGTCTACCCCCTTAAGCTTATTTATTAAACCTTGTATTTGGCTTATAGCCTTAGGATCTAAGGTTTTATCTACTACGTCAAAGTCTTCGTTTGTAAGTTTTTCACTATATGAACCATGACTTTCAACAGTAATATTATATATAAACTGAGGCTCCTTCTTATTTAGAAGCTCCTTCATAGTGTCTAAATTAACCATATCCTCAGGATACATTTCACCCTTATCTAGGTTTTCTGGCTTTTTCATATATTCCATAGCAATATAGTTTTCGAATCCTAAATTAGGATATACTATATCCCTATCATAGAAGTTAGCTGTATAGTTGTGAACAACAGATGTATTATATCCATTGTCCCCTAATATATAAGCCATACTTTCAACTGTTTGCTTCTTTAAAATATTGTTGTTAGGAATCTCCCCAACAGGTAAAAAATCTGTGTTAAGACCTGTTAACACTTCAAATTCACTTCTAACTGTTCCTCCACCATAACATGGAACATTTAACACTCCATTTGGATATGAGTTAAACATTTTATTATAGTTTTTTAAAACATTGGTTTTCATTTTAATCCCTGGAATATGCTCAGGATTCATAAATGACTCTAATTGTATTCCAATTATATTAGGAGTTTTTGAAGGTTTTGTGTTTACCTTATTATCATTACCTGAGAAAACAGAAATAGTTTCACTACTAAGTTCTGTTTGTATTCCCTCTATGCTTTCCTTTGTATATCCTACTGGAGGCTTAACATTAAATGCCTTAGCTGTTTCACCAAATGAAACTAATAGTCCATTTTGCTTATAGCTATATGGCATGTCCCAAAAATAAACAACCTTCTTACCAC
>NZ_JAVWJB010000016.1:0-40235 GCF_036639235.1 Clostridium sp. | reverse complement strand
ATGTGCCATCCTTTTTTATATATAGTAAGGTATTTTGTATTTCTTTGATAATGTATGTAGATGCCTAGCCTTCTCCATGTTGCCAAGCTGAATTTCATTATCTCTCCACTGCTTCAATTCGTAAAATACGGCTTTATATTTCTTATTCAACTTAACCCTCCTTAAAATAGTATATTATTATTCTATTCTTATTTAGGTTAAATATACATAAATTAATTACATAAATAATTTTCTATGTTAACAAAACCATTTTCACTATACATTACTGGCCTTGTTAACTTATTCTTCACAGCATAAATAAAATCATTTAAATTATTAATTTCCATTAAAAACTCTGTGGCAAAGCAACCTACTTTTTTAGTTATATGAGAATCGCTTCCTCCAAAGGTAGCAAGTCCCCTTTCTAAACATACCTTATATGCAAGGTAGTTTAAATCCTTTGGTGTACTTCCATTTAAACATTCAACTCCATGAAGATTTTCAGCTATTTTTATGTTATCTTCAAGTCCTCTATTATTTTTTCTATATGGATGTGCTGCTATTGCAACCCCTCCGCATTTATCAACCATATCAAGCAATTCATTAAGATGTATCTTCTCATCTGGAAGAGAATCAAGTCCAAAAACCAGAACATCACCTTCATATGTTAAAAATTCTGCACCAACTATTATAGGGAAATTTTTCTTATTAGATAATGCTAATGCTTCAGATTTAATTTCCATACTTTCATGATCAGTAATACAAATTCCATCAAGTCCTATATTAATTGCTGCATCTACTACTTCTTCAAGTGTCATTAAACTATCTCCTGAGTATTTACTCTCATGGATGTGTGTATCTATAATCATATTACTCTCCTTAAAGGCTTTTATATAAATTATATCCTCTCCACAGTTTTTTTCAATTTATTTTTTAAATCATATGTATACATTCTATAGATATTTTAAATAAACTCCTTTTCAAGCTTTTTAAAATATCCTTCCCAGGATCTACTTTTAACATTATTCTCTATACTGTCGAAGTCTATTTTTTCATCTATTGCTTCTTTCATAACTTGAGCTAAATCTTCAATGAACACATCTATATCTTCATCTAATGGAATATCTACATTTACCCTTGGCATAGGAAGGTATTTTATAGCCTTACTATTGTTTATTTCATCTGAAATCCATGGCTTTATACCTTTTATATCTGAAACAATAACGCTACATCTACAGGATAATGCCTCCATGATAACAAGTGGTAAACCCTCATAAAAAGAAGGTAATACAAAAACTTTACTTTTTCTTAGTATATTACCAGCCTCTTCTTGGGTTAAATGACCTGTAAAAACAATTCTATTATCCCCCATTGAGAGGTTTTTCATATAATTCTCCTCAAGACCACTGCCAATAATATACAGTTTATGCTTTCCTTTAATCATTTTAAAAGCCCTAATAAGACACTCTACACCTTTACTTTTTGCTATTTTACCAATAAAAACAAAGTCATTATTAATAAAATCATCTTTATCTTTATAAAAATACTGCTTATTAAAACCTACCCCAAAAACTTTAATTTTACTTCTATCTATATTAAATTTTGAACTTATTTCTTCCTTCTGATATTCATTTAATGCACATACTAAATCTATATTTTTAGCTGCTAAAATAACCTCATCTTTAAACCTCGGTGAAAGGTTTAACTGCCTTAATTCAGTTCCCTGTGAAAATACAATAAGCTTCGCCTTACCTTTAATTCTTGTTATAATTGATGTTGTTAACCATATATGGTGAGAAAGTATAATGTCTGGCCTAAACTCATCTACAGCCCTCAATATTGTTTTTTCAAATTCATCTATATATAAATTATACTTATCATTAGTTAACTGGCTGTATTTTGTACTAGGATATGGCATAATATCGCTCATACCTACTATATTAAAATCAAGACTTTCACTATTAAATTCTACCTTATATTCTACTATTTCTTCCTTAAACTTTACAACATCCATATTTTTAGTCGATGCTGAAACTACTGCCTGTGTATACCCTGCTTTTTCTCCCTCATTCACAAGTGCTCTTAGGAATATTCCACTTCCTGTTTTATCTGGGTACTGTGAAATTACATGTAAAATCTTTTTCAAATTCTCACCTCTAAATATATATTATGAATAAAAAAAGGAAAAAGCAAGAAAATACTGCTTTTTCCTAGTTAACTTTTTATATTTTAAATCTTCTTACCATACCCTCCATATTGTCAACCACTCCCTTTAAAGACTCAGCTGTTTTACTAAGTTCTGAAACAACATTAGCTTGTATAATTACATTTGCTGATACTTCTTGAATTGATGCTGCTGACTGCTGTGCTATAGTTGATATATCATCGATATTAACCATAACCTCTTCCTTATACTTACCTACACTATTGATTCCATTACTTAAGGTATTAAGTCTTGTAATTATTTCAGCTATAACAGTATTTATCGATTCAACGTCTTCCTTAGTATTTACAACTGCCCCCTTAACCTCTTCTTGTATTCTCTCTCCATAGCCAACACTTGTTTTAGCTCTATTTATTTCCTGTTGAATTTCTTCAACAAATTTACAAATTTCCTTAGTGGACATTTCTGTTTCCTCAGATAACTTTCTAACTTCGTCTGCTACAACAGCAAATCCTCTACCTGCATCTCCTGCTCTTGCCGCCTCAATTGCTGCATTTAAAGCAAGTAAGTTTGTTTGCTGAGCAATTGATTCAATTGTATTAACTATATTCTCAATAGATGTTGATCTTTGTGAAAGTTCACTTATATTATTTTTAATTTCTATAAATGAAACACTACTTTGATTAAACTTATCTATTAAATAGTTTAATGATTCAACACTTTTTTGATTAACATCTCTCATAGTATGTGATTGGTTTTTCATTTCATTAGTGTCTGTTATTGCACCGTCAATACTTTCAGAAAAGCTAATTAGTTTTTCATTTCCATCCTCTGCCCTTTTTGCCTGCTGAGTTGCCCCTGTTGCAAGTTCTTCAACATTTGATGATATAGCCTTTATTGCCTCACTAGCATCCTCTGCCTCGTTTAATAGCCCATCAGAATATGTTAAAACTGTAGTAGACCCACTTCTAAGCTGCTCTATGATTTTTCTAAATTCATTTCTTAAATTAAATACAGATCTACTAATTACACCTATTTCATCTTTACTCTCTTTCAATACGTCATACTTTCTATCTATTGTTAAATCAAGTCTTGCTGTTTTATCAAGTAAACTTGAAATTAATAAGATAGGCTTAGAAATTCTTGAAGAAACTATAAATGCAGCTATAATCGCAAAAATAATTAATATTATCGATATAAATATGATACTTCCTATAGTTTTATATAGACTTGAAAACATTTCGCTTTCTAAAATAAATAATGTATAATTCCATCCAGTTTCTTCTGATGTAAAGTTAATTGCTAAATAATCCTTATTATCAGCCTCATATCCTATGTATTTTTTACTCTTTATCTTATTAACATCTAAGCTAATATCCTTAACATTTTTAAAATTAAACTCTGGCTTTTTCGTATGGGATAATATTGTTCCGTCATTTTGACTTAAAACAATATATCCTGACTCACCAATTTTAATTTTAGATACAAGATTTGTTAATACATCAAGTCTAACATCCATAGCTTGAACTCCTGCTAATTGACCATCTGTAGATTTTATTCCCTTAACTACACTTACATTAATAGAGTTTGCTCCATCCCAAAGATAAGCATCTGTAATTAATGGCTTGTCTATAGCATTTTCACCTTTTTTATACCAAGGTCTTTTTCTAGGATCATAATTATTTGGAACACTTCCGCTTGCTGCTTGAACATATCCACCATCCTTAGTTCCTAAAAATACATCTGTAACATAAGGATGTGATTTCATATAATCTTGAAATTGTGTATAGATAATTCTTTCTACTCCCTGACTTGCATTTGGGGTCATTGGTACCTTTGAATTTGGTGAGGTTTTATCTAGGTACTTAGTAATTGTAAATTCACTAAGGCTTTGGGAAGTTTTGTTTGTAATCATATTACAATCGTTTATTAAAGATTCAAAAAAGATATTAATACTGCTATCAACACCCTTTATTTCCTCCATTTTCCCTTCTATAACTTGGTTTTTTATATTGCTTTTAACCTGAGTTATAGTAAGCATACCGAGAACTAAAACAGAAATTAAAGTAATCACTGATATCACTAAGACTAACCTACCCCTTATACCTTTAAGCTTTACAGTGGGCTGTTTTGTCATAATATCATCCCCCCTATAGTTTTTGGTGCTATACTAGATAAAAATACTAGTATAGTATATTTATGGTATAATATTTAATAATATTATCGATTTTTTAAATATTTACTTAATAAAAAAAAGTTGGTAAAAACCAACTTTTTAATTACATTTTAAATAAAGCTAAAATATCGTCTGCACTAACCTCATCTAAAGATTCTAAAGTATTAATATACTTTAGAACTTCATTGCTTATTTTTATTTTATCTGAGGTGTTCTTAACCATATCAATAAATTCAATTGCATCTTCAGTTTTAACTGTATTCCCAAATACAGATAAAATTGAAAACTCTAATAATCCGTAATAGATATTTTCATATTCAGTAAATGTTATATATCCATCAATATTTTTAATAATTAAATCACATATTTCTTCTATACATTCATTAACTCTTATAATATTATCCTCATATAAAAAGTCTATTATATCTATTTTATCAAAGCAGATTGCAATATGCTTCATAAGTTTATTTCTAATATGCTTTGACTCATGTACAAACTTCTCATCAAGCTTTTTGAATCCATAACATTTAATAAACATATCACGTATAAATTCTACAAAATTCTCAAAGTCCTCTACATTTGTTCTTGGCTCTATTACAAATAATATTCTAAAAAATAGATTCCACTGTAGCTCCTCATTAATAGAATCTAAAAGCTTCGTTCCAAATATTTTTGAAAACTCGTCCTTAAATACAGGTGTTCTTTCAAATACTATTTGACTATTAAAACTAATTTCATCTGTACCTATCTCATTAAGCCTTGTTAATATATTAATTAAAATAACATTATAATCATCTGCAATTCTAACAGTGTTTTTCATTACTATATATTTAATTATTATGTAACATGCCTTTCTAAAGTCAACTATAAAACCTAAGCTACTTTTCATTTTCTTAGAGAAAACATCATAAACAATCTTAGCTAAAAGCTCTTCTATTTGTTCTCGCCTTACATCAGCATCTGATGTATTAACTTTGTTTAAGTGGTTGTCTATAACAAGAAGCTGATTATCAATCATAGATAAACTATTTTTAATAGATCCCATAATTTCCTTAAAGAACTTATCATTAAGCATATAATTATAGTTTTTGTAAATAATTTTATGTTCTATATCTCCCCAGAACATATTTACTATAGATTTAATCTGCAGCTCAAAATTATATTCTTGATTATGAAGTAAAAACCTTCCATCTATCCTAAAAATTTTAAAGCCGTTTTTCTGAACCTCAGGCTGAGGACTTCTTAATTGTAACTTTATATTAGGATTTAAATTACTGAAGAAATAACCTTTAGAGTCATATATTTTAAAGGTTTTTTTAAGATATCTAAATATACTTTTTTCATCTTCAATAAATCTACATTCTATTCTAACTCCTACAAGATCAGATAAATTGCCTAATACCTCATCAGATGTATTGTATCTTTTATAATACTCGTTTCGAAGTATTTTTTCCTTAAGGCTGTCAACCGACTTAACCCTTGATACTATGTTGATATATCCACTTCCACTATCTTCTAAAAGATCTGCAAAGTAACTAGATATATCCTTTGACGCTTCTTCAAGATCATAAGTTATATTTTCTAAGTTATCAATAACCTCATCAACAAAATCAAAAATTTTAAGTCTCATTTTCCCCTCCATTGGCTTAAAACAGTATGTTTCACTATAAATTATACCATAAATCAATATATATATCATATAATTAGATAAATAATAAAATATATTGGAATTTTTTTAACATTTTAACATTTTTTATTGACATATTTTTTATTATTCTATATTATAATAATATTGAAAGGGAGTAGTTTAAATATAACATCAACAATCTCGATTTTATATCTGGTGTTATATGCCAAACTTGATGGTAACGAGACTTTTAATATAATTCTGATTTTCAGGGAATTATATTAAGGGTCTCTTTTATTTTTGTACGAAAGGAGATATGTATGAAAAAATATTTTTTAAAATCAAAAAGTGAGGTTCTAAGTGAATTTAATATTAATAGCGCTCTAGGACTATCATCTTCTCAAGTAGAAGAAAGTATTAAAAATAATGGACTAAATGAACTAGTAGAAACTAAGAAAGACAGCATAGTTAAGGTATTTTTTGACCAATTTAAAGACCTTTCAGTAATTATCCTTATTGTAGCTGCACTTATTTCTATGTTTATGAAAAACGTTGAAAGTACTATAGTTATATTTGCTGTATTAATTCTTAATGCAATTCTTGGTACTGTTCAACATGTTAAGGCTGAAAAGTCTCTTGATGCTCTTAAATCCCTATCCTCTCCTAAAGCTAAGGTACTTAGAAATGGTGAAAAAATTGAAATACCTTCTAAGGATGTTGTAGTTGGAGATGTTTTATTACTAGAGGCTGGTGATTTCGTAACTGCTGATGGTAGAATTATTGAAAATTATTCACTTAATGTTAATGAAAGTTCACTAACTGGTGAAGCTGAAAATGTTCTTAAAACAGATGAAATTATCACAAGTGATAACATTCCCCTTGGAGACCAAAAAAACATGGTATTTTCAGGAACTTTAGTTACTTATGGTCGTGCTACAGTGGTTGTAACCGCAACAGGTATGAGCACCGAAATAGGAAAGATTGCATCTTTACTTAATACAGCTAAAGAAAAGAAAACACCTCTTCAGGTAAGCCTAGATGACTTTGGTAAAAAACTTGCAATTGGTGTAATCCTTGTTTGTATTTTAGTATTCGGTTTATCTTGGTATAGAGGTACTCCTATAATCGATGCTCTTATGTTCGCTGTTGCATTAGCTGTTGCAGCTATACCAGAGGCATTAAGTTCTATTGTTACAATAGTTTTAGCTATAGGTACACAAAAGATGGCAAAACAAAATGCTATAATTAGAAACCTTAAAGCTGTAGAGGGTCTTGGCTCTGTATCTATAATTTGTTCAGATAAAACAGGAACTCTTACACAAAACAAAATGACCGTCAAAGGTGCATATGTTAACGAAACAATTATTAAGTCAGATGAATTTGATACAGATGATAAAACACTTAGATTCCTTATAAACTCTAGCGTTTTATGTAATGATTCTGATTCAAAGGATGGGGTTGAAATTGGAGACCCTACTGAGGTTGCTTTAGTTAACCTTGCAAAGGATAAGAACCTTGATCCTACAACTATACGTGAAACTTATTCTCGTTTATCAGAAATACCATTTGATTCTGATAGAAAGCTTATGAGTACTCTAAATGAAATAGACTCTAAATTCTATATGTTAACAAAGGGTGCAGTTGATGTTATGATGTCTAGAATATCAAGCATTAATATTAACGGTGAAATCCTAGATTTTAATGATGAATATAAGAAAAAAATAGAAGATGCTAATAAATACTTCTCTGAAAATGGACTTAGAGTTCTTGCATTTGGATATAAGGTGTTAGATTCAAATAAGACCCTTAATTTAGAAGACGAGAATAACTTTATTTTCCTAGGTCTAATTTCAATGATAGACCCACCAAGAGTAGAGTCTAAGCAAGCTGTTGAAGAAAGTAAAATGGCTGGAATTAAGCCTATTATGATTACAGGTGATCACAAGATTACTGCAACTGCAATTGCTAAGGAAATTGGTATATTTGAAGATGGAGATGAGGCAATTGATGGTGTTGAATTAGATAAAATGTCTGATGATGAACTTAAGAAAAGAATTAGACATATATCAGTTTATGCTAGAGTTTCTCCAGAACATAAAATTAGAATTGTTAAGGCCTTCCAAGAACTTGGTGAAATCGTAGCTATGACAGGTGATGGTGTTAATGATGCACCTGCCCTAAAGCAAGCGGATATTGGTATATCAATGGGTATCACTGGTACCGAGGTTGCTAAGGATGCTTCATCAATGATACTTACAGATGATAATTTTGCAACAATCATTAAAGCTGTTGCTAATGGTAGAAATATTTATACTAATATTCAAAATGCAATTAAATTCCTACTTTCAGGTAATACTGCTGGTATATTCGCTGTTCTTTATGCTTCAGTTGCAATGCTACCTGCTCCTTTTGCCCCAGTACACCTTCTGTTTATTAACCTTTTAACAGATAGTTTACCTGCTATTGCAATTGGACTTGAAAAACCTAAAAATGACCTTCTAAAGCAAAAGCCTAGAAAGTCAGATGAATCAATACTTACAAAACCTTTAATTAGAGAAATTATATTTGAAGGTTTTGTCATTGCTGCATGTACTATTGGTGCTTACTATTTAGCATTCTTTACATCTGATTATGCAACAACTGCTGATTCAACTGCTACAGCATCAACAATGGCATTTGCTACACTTTGTCTTGCTAGATTGTTCCATGGATTTAACTCTAGATGGAATAAGTCTTTATTTAAGATAGGTTTATTTACAAACAAATACACTTGGTATGCATTTATAACAGGTTCAGCATTACTTGCTATTGTATTAACTGTTCCAGCATTTATGGGTATATTTGAAACTGCTATGCTTACATCAATGCAGTTTGCATATGTTATCCTACTTGCATTTATACCAACTATTATTATTCAGCTATTTAAAGTTATTTTTAATGATAGAAAATAAAAAAAGGGCTACGTATGTGGCCCTTTTTATTTTATTTATAAATCTAAGACTTCATTAATACATCCTATTGATTCATTGTTAATATTAATATCTAAAATCTTACTAACTGTTCCTGCAATATCTACAAGCATTCCCTTCTTTATTACTTTTCCTTCCTTAATCCCACGGCCTGAAAAAATAATAGGACTTGTATACTTATCTATAAGTGGACTATATCCATGAACTCCAATGTATTTTTCCATGTCTTCCACTATTAGTCCCTCTAAATCATCAGTAAAATAATAGCCCTTACTAGCTTCAATCATAAATGTACAGCTAGTATTAGCACTTTCCTTATTAGGATTATCACCCTCAAATATGCTTTCTATTACTCCCTTTCCCTTGTATTCAGATAATATATTAAATACCTTTGACTTAACATTTTCATCCTCAACATATACATATCCACTTCCATCACAACTATAAAAATAACATTTAGACTGGGCTACACTATTTTGATACGTTTTAATAAGTCCTTTTTCTTTAAACATTACATTTGGTCTAACCTTATACCTAGCATCCATTTGACTATGATCTCCAAATGCAACTATAGTAGTGTTCTCGTATATTGAGGCTTCCTTTAAAGCATTAACTATACTTTCTATTCTCAAATCAAATCTATTTATAGCTTCACGGACCTCCTTCGATTTTATTCCATGTATATGTTTTTGTGTATCAAGATCAATTAAATGTATCATAAATAAATTAGGCTTTTTAGTCTTTATTGTGTATGCAGCACTTTCACATACAAAGTCGTCAAGATATGGCTGCTCTATACCTTTTCTTAGCTTATTAAACCTAAAATAAAGATCAAGTGAGTAAAGCTTTGAACTATTCTTTAAAAGTTTTAATGCAGTATTTTCTCCCTTTTTGGTTGACCAAATTTCTGTTAAATTATAATCGATATTAGCACCTGCTGATACTGGCCATAAAATAGATGCTGTTTTAAGTCCTTTTCTCTTTGCTGCATCATAAATTGTATCCGCTTCTATGTAATTTCTATACCAAAGCCAGTCTTTATTTACTGATGTCTTATCTAGTACTGTATTATTTACAACCCCATGCTGACTTGGATATAAGCCTGTAACCACACTTGCATGTGCAGGATATGTTAAAGATGGATAGATACTTTCACCTTCTAAAACATATGATCCCTTTAATAATAAACTTCTAAAATTCGGCAGGGTCTTTGCATATTCAAAATCATCACTTGAAAAACCATCGAGTGATATTAATATTAAATGTCTATCTTCCATGTTTCACCTCAAAATTATATACGGAAAGCTTCCAAAATTAATCTGGAAGCTTATTTGTGTAACTTTTATAAATTCTATATAAATTATATGCATCACTAAGTGCATTGTGTTTTTGACCATCAAATTCTAGACCTAACTCAATTAATGCCTTTGATAGTGATACTACCTGATTGCTTTTTAAGTAATAAGAACTAAATTCTTTCTGAAAATCTATAAAGCTCTTTCTAATTCTAAAAGCTAGATCATTGTGATTGCCCTTAAGTGTTGTATTTGCCTTAATAGCTTTAATATCTTCTCTACCCCAGCTTAAAAATAGTGCCTTACCATCTCCTACCCATTTGTCCATTTCTCTCATTGCAATTTTATAACTAATTCCATTATCAATGTCCTCTTGAGTAAGACCTGTTATTTTAGTACACCTATCACTAACTATACTTTGAACCTTTGGTTTAATAACTCTATAAAACTTACTAATACTTCCATCCACCTTATTATACTTAACTGCACCAATAGATACAATCTCCCAGTAACCCAAAGTATTATCAATTTTATCAATACAATTCATTTCAACATCAAAAAAAATAATCTTATTACAATTTGAATACATTGAATCATCTGATCTTCTGACTCTGCGAATTTTCCTAGGAAGTTTAAAGCCCTTAAGCTTTGTTCCCTTCTTATTTAAAGTCTGTGTATATAATTTTTTAAATACATCACGACTTTTACCATCATATCTAATTGTCCATTTTTTATGTTTACTAAGGATTTTTCTTAAAGTAGAAATATTATATATAGAAGTTTCTTCTCCATTAAAGCCTATTTCAATGAAAGAGGGAATACATTTTTTATCAAAACTAATAATGTCTATTTTTTTGATTTTAGTATCCTCTTCTACCCCTTCAAGTAGACTAAAAAGCTCCTTGTAAACTGTATATTTAGCAACTGATGCAGGAAATATCTTTTCCTTAATTATGTTTCTTTTCGCAACTAAATGTCCTTTATTGTTTACCACAAGAATTCTAATGCTTAGTTCCTTTTTAAGGGCTCTATAAAGATCACTATAGTAACAAATTAGTTTTTCCTCTTTCATGCCTTCACCTTTATACTGCAAAATTAACCTAAAAATAAGTATACCATATATGATAGGTAATACAAATATTTATTCTAGTTCAAAAACTCTCTAGCTTCCTTTGATAGAATATAGATAGAAAAGGTTGCACCATGGGTTAATGTTATGCTATCAGCCTTCATTTGCAGTACACCTTGATTTTTTAACATATTTCCAATAGAGTCTTGCTTATCTTTATTCTTTACTGTTACATATTCTTTATTCATAATATATCCTACGTCTACTGTAGGTGACATTAGAAGTTTTCCTTCTTCATTATAAATTTTAAAACCAGTATTGCCATTCTCATACTTAAAAAATTCAATTTTTGCTTTTTCTTCATTAATTACTATATTCATTTAAATCACCTCTTATATATTATATAACATAAATTATTTTTAACCACAAAAAATTAATCCCCCAAAAATCTGGGGGATTAATTTCTATAAATCGTCTACAATTGCTCCTGCCTTAGCATAAGCAGTAACCTTAGCTTCAAAGAAATCAGTCTTAACTGAGTTAGCATTAGCATATATATCAACCCAGCTAGCAGGATTTTCTTCATATCCATCAAAAATCTTACCAAATCCAAGTGCCATACTTCTAACATTTCCAAGATACTTAATGTAATTTTCAATAAGGGTTTTGTTAATTCCTTGTATAGTATTACCTATTACATAATTACCCCACTGAATTTCATTTTCTACACCATCTTTAATCATGTTCTTAAGTTCAGCCACAAATTCATCAGTAAATATGTCTGGTTCTTCTATTAATAATTCCTTAATAATGTTTCTAAATAACCAAAGATGAGTATTTTCATCTCTATTAATATATCTTATTTCCTGGGCAGATCCTGGCATTTTACCATTTCTCTCAAGATTATAAAAGAACATAAATCCTGAATAGAAGTAGATTCCTTCCAAAACATAGTTAGCCATTAATGTTTTTATGAAGTTATGCTTATTAGGATTACTTTGAAATTCATTATAAAGATCACCAATAAATTTATTTCTCTCTAAAAGTATCTCATCATCCTTCCACTGATACAAAATTTCATTTCTCTTATCAGGTGAGCATATAGTATCGAGCATATAACTATAACTTTGTGAATGCACAGCTTCCTGGAAGGCTTGTATAGTTAGGCAAAGATTAACCTCAGATGCCGTAATGTAATTATTAATATTACCGAGATTCGCTGTTTGAATCGAATCTAAGAATATTAAAAATGAAAGTATCTTATCATAGGCTGTTCTTTCTTCTTCTGTTAAAGCGCTATAATCCTTTAAGTCCTGAGACATATTAATTTCTTCTGGAATCCAAAAGTTATTCATAGCATTTCTATACCAATCTGAAACCCAAGTATACTTCATATTATTAAAATCATTAAGGTTAGTTGTATTTCCATTTATCATTCTTCTTTGACTAAGTTCTATATCACCATGTTCATTAAATAAGGGTCTTCTTAATATATCCATAAATCCTCCTATGAGCTACAGCTCTCACATTCTTCCACTTCTAAAGATTTTGATCTTACATAATAAATGCTCTTAACTCCACTCTTTGATGCTTCAACATATAAGTTCATTATTTGTCTCATTGTAAATTCCGTAGTTATATATAAGTTAAATGATTGTCCCTGGTCAATATGTCTTTGCCTAATTGAATTTGCCTTAATGCTTACTAATTGATCAACATTATATGCTGAAACATAGAACCAGAAATTTTCCATAGAAAGTTCTGGAGCTGTTTTAGGTACTATACTTCCCTTTTTCTCCTCAAGCCAGAATCTTGACATTACAGGATCAATTCCCTCAGATGTACCTGCAATTGTAGCTGTTGAGCCATTTGGTGCAATTGCTAAAAGGTACCCATTTCTAATACCAAACTCTTTTACTTCTCTTTGTAGACTCTCCCATCTATCTGAATTATATCCACGAAGTGAGAAATAATTTCCGTTGTCAAAGTCTGAACCCTCAAACCCTTGATATTTACCTTTTTCTTTAGCTATATTCAATGATGCTTTAATTGCAAAATAGTTTATATCTTCATACACTCTATCAGCAAAATCAAAATGTGCCTGTGACATCCATCCTATTTTATTCTTTGCTAGCATATGGTGGTATCCACTTGTACCAAGTCCTACCCCTCTATACTTTTCATTTGTAACCTTAGCAAAAGGTACAGCATAATAATTAAGGTCAATAACATTGTCCATCGCTCTTATTTGAGTTTCTACTACAAATTCAAGTTCTTTCTTGTTATTAACATCTATATTTCCTAAAACAAGAGATGAAAGATTACAAACAACAAAATCACCTGACTTTGTTCTTTCAACAATAATCTTATTTCCATTTTCATCTATTATTTCTGATTGTTCTATACTCATAGGGCTCATATTCTGAACTATTTCACTACATAGGTTTGATGAATATATCATACCTAAATGCTTATTAGGATTCATAATATTTGCTGCATCTCTAAAGAAGGCAAATGGAGTTCCTGTTTCAGATGTACTTTTAATAATAAGTCTAACTACATCCTTTATTAACATTGTCCTCTTACTTATTCTCTCATCATTTACACACTCTAGATACTTTTCTTCCCACTCACTTCCATAGAAGTCTTCCAGTGAGTATCCCATAATTTTTCTAATCTCATGCGGACACATCATATACCAATTGCCATTAATATTCTCATCTGCCATCTTCCAGAATAAATCTGGGTAACAAATACCTGGGAACACATCATGTGCTTTCTTTCTATCATCACCGTTATTAGTTTTAAGTCCTAAAAACTCTGGAATATCTTTATGCCATATATCAAGCCATATAGCAACAGAACCATTTCTAACACCTAATTGGTCTACTGCTACTGCTGTATCATTATACAGCTTAATCCAAGGAATAACTCCACCTGATGCTCCTTTAAACCCTCTTATTGATGATCCTAGAGCTCTAACCTTACCAAAGTATATTCCCATTCCGCCACCAAACTTTGATACATTAGCAAAGTTATCAAGTGACTTATAAATACCCTTTAAGCTATCATCTACAGTATCAATAAAGCATGAGCTTAACTGATAAAACGGTTTTCTTGCATTGCTCATAGTAGGCGTTGCCATAGTTGCTTTTAGTGTACTTAAAACAGAGTAAATCCTCTTTGCCCAGTAAAGCCTATTTTCTCTTTTTTCAGGGATTGCTAAGTGCATAGCTATTCCCATAAACATTTGTTGAGGTAGTTCTAAAACCTCTCTATTATAATCTTGAATTAAATATCTTTTGGCAAGAAGACTTATTCCACTATAAGTAAATAAGAAATCTCTCTCAGGTATTATTTCCTTTTCAAGTTCATCAATTTCCTGCTTAGTATAATTTTCAAGTATATACTCACCATAAAGTCCCTTATCTGTTAACTCGCGAATAAACTCATATAGACCTTCATAAGGATTGTCTACATTTGTTCCCCTTGCACTTGTAACATCCTTATATAGCTTGTAAACATATAACTTAGCAGCCGCAAATTGCCACTTAGGCTCTGTTTGTGAAGTTAACTCTAGAAGAGTTTGTATTATAGCGTTTGTTAACTCATCCTTAGTCATATTATCTCTTAATATATTTTTTATAGATGAGTTTAACTTATCTATATTATAAATATCATCTTCCCTCTCAATAGCACTAAGTGCTACCCTACATAGGTTATCTATCATACTCTACCACCTAACTACAATATCTTGTATGTATTTGTGTATATTTTTAATTCAATATACTATATATCGCATTTATTATTATAATCACTTAGCCCTAATTTGTAAAACTAATTATTATTTAAAATGTACTAATAAATAATATTTACTATTGATTACTACTTTTATTTGCCTTTTTCTTATTTTCTTATATTATTTTAAAAAACTTTTAAGTATAAGATTTTATTTTAAATTCATAATAATAAATATAAAACGTCTTAAGGAGTGATTTATTTGACTAGTAATCATGAACTTAAAGTAGTTGGAGAAAATTGTACCTACTACTCATCTAATTCCATAATTTCTGCAGTAAACATTAAAAACCCTACTAGCTGTGCTTCCTGTTCTAATTGGAGTGGAGCAAAATGCATGATTGGTGTTTTTGACACAATAAAGAACCTTGTTGAAAATGAAGGACTTCTTTAACTACATCGTAAAAGGATAGTGCATAGCAACTATCCTTTTATATTTTTAAGGAAATAATTTAAATAATTAAAATATTTGTATATTGTGTTCATATATATTAAAATGTAACTATAAAATCTAGGTACACAGGAGGAATGTTTTGAAAATATTTAAGGAAATTAGTAAATACATAGGATTAATAGGTGCACTTGTAATTGCCCTACTAATTTATAAGATAATTAGTAATTTTACATATATAAAATCATCTTTTAATGATATTATCTCCATAATATCCCCATTTATATATGCTTTTATAATTGCATACCTACTTAATCCTATCGTTAAATTTTTTAATAATAGGTTAAATATTAAAAATTACCTGAGCATATTAATTACATATGCTATTTTAATTCTTATTGTAATATTAACATCTGTATATTTTACTCCTAAAATAATAGATAGCTTTAAGGATTTATATGTGAGTTTTCCTCAAGCAATAAATCAAGTGGAAACATTAATAAGTTCTATATCAGCTAATACTTCCCTTGAAGAAAATCCTTTTTTAAATTCGTTTATAAATTCTGATCTAAATTCAATAATAACGCAGATTAAAGAAGCTGCTACTACAGTTTCTAATTACGTATTAAAAGGTACAATCTCTACTACTATTTTAATAGGAAAATGGATTCTTGGCTTTTTGATTTCTATATATGTTCTTATATATAAATATGAAGTAATATCCTTCTTTAAAAAGCTTCTAAAGCTTATTCTTAAAGAGGACTATGCACACAAAACAATAGACTTTTTTAGAACATTAGATTCAATGTTTATGTTATACATTGTAGTTAAAGGACTAACATCCCTACTTATTGGTTCTATTGCTTTTGTAGGGTTAACTATTATAGGGTCTCCATATGCAATTTTAATATCAGTATTTGTTGCAATAACAAATATGATACCATACTTTGGCCCATTTTTAGGAATGGTATTTGGTAGTTTAATAACCTTAATTTTCCTACCACAAAAAACCCTATTAGTTTTGGTTTTCCTATTCCTACTTCAGCAATTTGATGCATTTTATTTATATCCTAAAACAGTTGGGGAGAGAGTTGGACTTAACCCCCTTGTTGTTATATTCTCAGTAATTGTTGGTGGTGGATTATATGGTCCAATTGGAATGGTTTTATCTGTTCCAATAGTTGCAAGTTTTATGGTTTACTTTAATAAATACTTAGAATAGACTTTTATTTTTAATATGGGGTGTTAACTTTGTTAATACCCCATATTTATTGTTAATACTATGTAAACTATATATAAATCATTTGTTTTACAATTATATATGTATTAATATATATTTAGACAAAGTTGAGGTGATAAAATGAACTTTTTAAATAATTATAAAAAATACTTATGGGTGGTTGCACTTGTTCTTACAACATATATGGGAATACTACTTATATCAAACTACAAATACTTAATTGAGGTTTTAAATAATGTATACTCCATACTAAGTCCATTTTTCTATGCACTAATAATTGCATATATTTTAAATCCAATGATAAAGCTGTTTCATAATAAGCTTAAGATTAACAAGGGAATTAGTATACTTTTAACATACTTAATACTACTTACAGGTATAACAATTGGAATATTATTTATTGTTCCATCAATTGTAAATAGTGTTACCCAGCTTGTAAATGATATCCCGGTATTTATGGATTCTGCATCTAATATAATCAAAAAAATTCCATCAAATGAATTTGCAAAGCTAGACTTAACTTCAATTATTAAAACATTTGAGGCAAGCCTTACAGGAGTCTTAACCTATTTACTTAATGCAACTATATCTACTACTGTTTATATAGGTAAGTGGATACTTGGAGCATTAATATCCGTTTATGTTGTTATTTATAAGGATGAGGTTATTTCATTCTTTAAAAATCTTACAATACTTATTTTCAAGGATAGGATTGGGTCTAATTTAGTTCACTTTACAAGAACTCTAAATGATAGGTTTATTGCTTATATAGTTATTAAAGGTGCAACCTCATCATTAATTGGACTTTTAGCGTTTATAGGTCTTAGCATTATAGGTTCCCCATATTCGCTTCTAATTTCCATATTCGTAACTGTATTTAATATGATTCCATATTTTGGACCATTCCTTGGAATTTCTCTTGGATTTTTAGTTAATCTATTCCTACTCCCTTCAAAGGCTATTATTGTTGCTATTTACCTGTTTGCACTTCAACAGTTTGATGCCTGGGTACTTGACCCTAATACTGTAGGACCTAAGGTTGGACTTAATCCCCTTGTTGCACTAGTTGCTGTAACAGTTGGAGGTGCAATATATGGACCTATAGGAATGTTAATATCAACTCCTGTAGCTGCAACTATTACAATATATATAACAAAATACTTTAACCCAAAAACTATAATATAATAAACTAATCTCTCTCTAAATAATTAATCATATAATTACTTAGAGAGAGATTTTATTTTTTCTTTCTAAAATATTTACTTTTTATAAGCTTTGATTTTTTAAGGAACTTCTCAATTTCCTTTGAATCAAGATATACTTCACCAATAAGTCCATGGTTAAAATCTACTGTTTTATTGGTATGAAAGTCGGACCCTCCTGTATAAAACAATTTCTTCTTTTTAGCAAGAGATATATACATTTTAGTATCTCTTAAAGTGTTTCTATAATGCTTTGCCTCTATACCGTCAAATGGCATATCTATAATTTCACGCGTACATTCCTTACTTATTAATACAGGATGTGCCAAAACTACTTTAGCCCCAAAATGTTTTAATATTTCTATACCAGAGCTTACTGATACCCTGCCTTTTTTAACTTCAACCTTAAAGTCCCTTTTAAAAAGTTCCCTAAGGCTTTTATCTTTCTTTCTATTAATAAAGTCTAGTGCAGTAATAAATTTTTCATCTTTATATCTATCATCTTTAAAATACCCAAGTATATGAATACCACGTCCCTTATGTCTCGTTGAAAGTTCAATACCTGGTATGACCTTAACCGAATAATTATTACCTTCACTTACAGCCTCCTCTATTCCCCTAGTTGTATTATGATCTGTTATAGCAATTAAATCTATTCCTAAATAGCTTGCATACCTTACAACTTCACTAGGGGTTAAGTCTCCATCTGACTCTGTTGTGTGTATATGAAGATCTGCCTTTTGATACATAATACTCCTCCTAAAGTCCTTATAATATATGATATAGATATACATAAAAAAAGTACCTAATTTATTTAGGCACTTTCTAAAAAATTTAAATAGCAAATATAGTTTCGTTAGTTTCACCAATATTATCTTCAGTTAATTCACTTAATAATATCTGTATATCATTTATCTTATTAAGTCCTTCTTCAATCTTATTTGATACATTAACTGTTATCATTCTAAATTGTTTCTTCTCCTTAATTTGAAGAAATTCTTCTATAAATTCCTCGTCAAGAGGAGCCTCCCCATCAGTTATAAATACTATATCTGAATATTTGTATCTAGCTGTATTAATAAGCTTAATAGACTCGTTTAGTGGCTCTACAAAGTTAGTTCCACTTCCTATAAATCCCGTTGCTAAGTCATACATTTTCTTAGGCTCTATTTTCCTCTTATTAAACTCTATAACCTGTCCTACCTTATATGAAAATATAATTCCAACAAAGTCCCTTTTTTGTTTAAATGCTATGTCTAAAAGAGCAATAGCAACTGATTTTGACCAAACCTCAAGTTCTCCCTCCATTGATGTTGATGTATCAATACAACAAATAATAGGTCCCTTAGACTTTTGGTTACTATTTTTATATTTATATGAAAGAAGTTCTTTTTGGTAATATCTTTTATAAAATGCTGACTTAGTTTTTTCGTTTGCAAGTAGCATTTTCTCTGATGGTAGCACTCTATGAAGTTCATCTGATATTTTAACATCATAAACCTCCTGCCCCTCTTCCCTAATTCTTCTTTTTTGTATCTGACTAGCTGAAGCCTTAAATCTACCTGCCATTTCAGATATTTTGTTTATTTTTTTAAGGGAACGAAGCTTAATAGCTACTTCTATTTTATCATCATAGGATGTAGCACTCATTTTACCATCATCAAGTCCCCATGATTTTATAGTAGAATTAATAGCTAAAAATTCTTTATATGCCGCTGCTACAACCTTATAAAGTATATTACTACTTAAAATAATCTTAATTATATTTTCAGTGGCAATTTCAATTAGATTTTTGGTAGATTCTATGCTGTCTTCTAAAGAAGTAATATTACTTCCGCTTACACTTTTAAATCTACTAATCTTATTTAAAATATCTAATGACTTATTATATAACTTAGTATTTTTATTAAAGGAATCTATATAATCATTAAACTCCTTATTAGCTACTTTAAGTTTAATAATATTTTTAACAAGATATTTTGATAAAAGTTCTCCACCTAATATAGAATTAAAGTAATTAGTAGAGCATGCCTTTCTAAAAATATCAAACTCATCTGTTATAAATAGGTTCTCTATAATAGAATAATTTAAAATACTAGATGCTGGTATTTCGCTTTTGTTATTCAGCACTGGGCAGGCCTTAAATAAGGCTAAATAAAGATCTATACTTAAGCTTTCATAGGTAATAATATTTTCTATATACTCTTCCCTTATAGAATTGAGTCTTGTTGACTTCTTATGTATTTCACCATATATATCAAGGTCAATTTCAAAATGTGATATAACGCTATTACTTATCATAACAATCACCTAAAACCCAAATCCGTCTTCGTCTATGCCTTCTTCTTCAAGTGTTAATGTTATTTTCTTAATGTAATCCTCAACTTCTTTTTTAAGGCTATTAAACTTCCTCTTTGTAGACTCTTCCATAAGATCTATTTCTCTCATTATTTTCTTAAGCTTTTCGTATATATATTCAATAGAACCCTTAATTTCTACCATCATACTAATATTTGTTATTGTTTCAGCAGTATCTATAATTTCAACATATCTTTTCTTAATTAGGTTATATTCCTTTTCATATGCAGAAACAGCTGACTCTTTAAGGATTTCTTCAATTTTTTCTATTTCTGATGGCTCATTCCATAAAACATCCTTAAGACACTTAAAATCCTCTGATATTACTTCCCATCTACCATTAAGCATTGCATTTGCTCTTAATACCTTAAGACATTCATTTTGTCTTCTATCTGATACTACAACCCCTTCTCTAAGCAGTGCATTCATTAATGATATATATTCCTTTAATATATCCTCACTAACTTCTACAAACTTTAAAGCATCCTTTAAAACTCCTATTTCTTCAATAGATACTACAGTTATCTCTTCATTTTTAGAATCTATCTTTATAAAGTTTTTAAGCATGGTAAGCTTATTTTGTACATCACCTACATAATCAACATACATTCTAAATATCATTCTATCGTATAAAGCCATTAATGAATCTTCCTCAGGAAATTCATTAGAAGCTGCAAAAAGTGATATTAATGGAACATCTACTGATATACCATCATTATAAAATATCTTCTCGTTAACAAGTGGAAGAAGAATATTTAAAGTTGGTTCATTACACTTAAATATTTCATCTAAAAATACAATTTCTGCTTCAGGAAGCTTGTTTTTTGTAACACGAACAAACTTATCTTTCTCCATTTCCTTAATGCTATATGGCCCTAGTATTTCTGATGGGTCTGAAGTTCTATTTAAAAGCCAAGAGAAGTATCTTCCCTTTACTATTCTTTTACATAATTCATTAACAAGTGCACTTTTAGCTGTTCCAGGTGGTCCTATTAGTAGTACACACTGACCTGTTATTAATGCCTTTAAGCTGTTATCTATAACTTCATCTCTTTCAACAAATATACTCTTAAGTTCCCCTGATATACTTTTAAATTTATCTATAATAATACCTACTTCATCTTTATAGTTTAATTTTGATTGTTCCATAGTTCCCTCCTAAATCTTCAGATATATTATACAACATTTTTTACATTTTCTAAATCTAATAATACTAATATCCGCATAAAATAACCCTACAATAAAAACTGTAAGGTTATTTATTATTATTTAATATTTGAAATAACTTTTTCTATAATCTCAACCCTGTTAAAAGGTGTTATAAAGTAGAATCCATCTACATAGCTTTTTAGTTCATTACATATATTAACAGCAATATCTATACCTACCTTATAACCTTCTTCCCTTGTCATATCGCTACTGAACATGTTAATATACTTATCTGGTATTACTATACCGGGAACTTCATTATGAAGGAACATTGCGTTTTTATAACTTGCAAGTGGCATTATTCCAGCTAAAATTTTAACTTCTGGTCTTTTTGACTTAAGATCAATTAAATATTCAATAGTCTCTTTATCAAAAATTGGCTGAGTTAAAAAATAACTTGCACCACTTACTATCTTCTTATCCATTCTAAGAATTTCATTATCCTTATTTGGTATATTAAGGTTAAGTGCACCTCCAATAGATACGCTTTCATTAATAAAAACATCATTATTCATCTTAGCTACAAGGTCTATTAACCTAAATGAATTAAGGTTAAATACGCTTTTAGTATTTATTCTATCCTCTGCACAAATAGGATCTCCGGTTACTATTAATACATTACGAATACCTTCTATATATGCAGCTAAAAGTCCTGATCTTATTGCATTTATATTCTTATCTCTGCAGCATAAATGTGGAAGAACATCTATACCTACTTCTCTTTTTACTTTTGCACTAACCATTAAAGAGTCTACCCTAGCTATTGCTCTTGGTGAATCTGCAATAGTTATAAGATCTATTCCCATTTCCTTGCATTTTTTAGCTCCATTAATTACAGAATCAATATCAATTCCAAAGGGAGGATCAAGTTCAACTGCATATATAAAATTGCCCCTATTCAGCTTTTCCATAAATGCCCCTTTTATTTTGCTATGAACTATCTTACCCTGACCTTCTTTTTTCGAAGATTCTATATTTGAAATATTACTATCACCTATTCTTTGTGTTATTTTTTGAATATGAACAGGGGTAGTACCACAACACCCACCGATTATTTTTACTCCAAGAGATTTAATATCCATCATCATATCTGCAAAATAATTTGGATTATTTACATATACGCTTCTCTCATTAACTATATCAGGATATCCTGCATTAGGTAATGCTGATATAACTGAATCTTCAATACTGATTCTACTAATTAGTTTATATAGATGTAATGGCCCAACTCCACAGTTAAATCCAAAAGCATCTACATTTAATGACTTAATATCTTCTATATAGCTTTCAATATTTAATCCTCTTCTAGTAAAACCATCCATTGTAAATGCTAACTGTACTAATATAAATATATCTTCATTTTTTTCCTTAATATAGTTAGTTATTTCATATAGATAATCTAAACTGCTAAAGGTTTCGAATACAAAAATTTTGGTACCTTCCTCTAGAAAGCTATCTACAATAAATTTATATT
Organism: Clostridium sp.; assembly: GCF_036639235.1. Taxonomy (GTDB): domain Bacteria; phylum Bacillota; class Clostridia; order Clostridiales; family Caloramatoraceae; genus Clostridium_AB. Next base: position 17,284 of record NZ_JAVWJB010000016.1, on the reverse strand, counting down.
CATCAACTATATCAAATTCATCATCGTCTATTTTAATATCAGGAATAGGACCTATACTGGCACCTATAAAAACATCTCTACCCTCTACTGCTTTTTCAGCAATATTGTAACCATCTTTAATTATCCTCTTTAGATATTCTCTAGTACATGAAAGAGTAATAGTATTTGCTGCAAATGTATTGGTTCGAATAATCTTTGCACCAGCATCTATATACTCTCTATGTATTTTTTCAATAATGCTAGGGCTAGTAATATTAGCCATTTCACATTTTGATACACTATCTCCTGTTACCTCAACATAATAGGTCCCCATTGCCCCATCGGTTACAAGAGTATTGTTATTTAAAAATTCCCTCATTTGTCACTCCCCTATAATGTATAATTATATTTCTCTGCCTTCTATTTCTGCTAAAACCCTTAATTTATTCATTATATCCTTAAACTTATCTGGTTTAATTGACTGTGCCCCATCACATAGTGCCTTTGCAGGGTTATTGTGAACCTCAATCATTAACCCATCTGCACCTGCAATAACTGCTGACTTTGCCAGTGGTTCTACAAGCCAGTTCTTACCTGTTGCATGTGATGGATCTACTATAACAGGTAAATGTGTAAGCCTTTTAACCACAGGTATTGCACTTAAATCAAGTGTATTTCTTGTATATGTTTCAAAGGTTCTAATTCCCCTTTCACATAGGATAACATTTTCATTTCCACCTGCCATAATGTACTCTGCAGACATTATCCACTCTTCGATTGTTGATGATAAACCTCTTTTTAAAAGTATAGGAGTTTTTGTTTTCCCTAGTTCCTTAAGTAGATGAAAGTTTTGCATATTTCTTGCTCCAACCTGTATAACATCTACTCTTTCAACAAACTCATCTAGGTCCTCAGTTGCCATAATTTCGGTAACTATTGGAAGTCCTGTTTCCTTTTTCGCTACTTCAAGTAATCTAAGCCCTTCCTTTTCAAGTCCTTGAAAGCTATATGGAGAAGTTCTCGGCTTAAACGCCCCACCTCTTAAAAAGTTTGCTCCACTTTCTTTAACTTTTCTTGCTATTTCAACAATTTGTTCTTCACTTTCAACTGAACAAGGACCTGCCATAATAGCTAAACTTTTTCCTCCTACTTTTGTACCTAAAACATCAATAATTGAATTTTCAGGTCTAAAAAGTCTATTTGCCTTTTTATAAGGTTCCCCAACCTTTAATAACTTGTCTACTTCGTCAATTGCCGAAACCTTATCTTCATCTATTTTAGATGTATCACCTACAAGACCTATAATAAAGAAAGTCTCACCTTGAGATAAATGTGTCTTAAGACCTAGACCTTCAACATATTCTACAACCTGTTTAACAGACTCTTCTTTGCACTTTGGATTCATAATAACAATCATGTTGATACCCCCTCAAATTCCAAATTATACATACAATTTCAATTATTATATCATAGTTTGTCAATAGTATATATAATTCTATCTACTATATATACTTTTTAAATAATAAAAAAATAACCATAGATAATTCTATGGTTACTCTAGTTATATTAATTTTTATAAGTTTTCAAGTAACTTATCTATTGTTTCAACAAGAGTTGATATATCAGGCTTACTTAACTGTGCATCTGCACCAACTGAAAGTCCCTTATGCTTTAAGTCCTCAGTAATAAGTGATGAGAATATAATTATAGGTAGCTTTTTCAGTATATTGTGCTCCTTAACCCTTCTTGTTAAGGTATGTCCATCAAGTTGTGGCATCTCAATATCTGTTATAAGAACCTGTACTCTATCAGTAAATTCTTCACCATATTTTGCTTCAACATCTAGTAAATATTCTAGTGCCTGTTTACCATCATCAAACATTAAAAGATTAGTAAATCCAGCCTTAACTAAAGTTTCTTTTAGTAGTTTTCTTATTAAAGCTGAATCATCTGCAAGCATGATTTTATATTTACTTCTATCCTTATATGCAACCCCTACCATTCCTTCTTCACTAATACCTGTTCTAGGATTAATATCTGTTACTATTTTTTCAAAATCTAATAGTTGAAGAACATTCTTTTCTTTCATTATATTACCTATAACTAATGAATTAGATGATATACTATCTGGCTTTGTAATCATCTCCCAAGTAATTCTATGAATAGCTACAACATCGTCAACTATAAATGCAACCTTAACTTGATTAAATTCGCATATTATAACCTTTGCATCCTTTTTATTGTTATAACTACCACATATTATATAGCTAAGATCTATAAGTGATAATACCTCATCTCTACACATCATAAGTCCTGCTATTGCTGGGTTAGAATCTGGGATTTTTGTTACCTTATCTAATAAAACAACTTCCTTAGTCTTAATAACGTTTATTGCATATGATTGACTATTTATAATAAACTCTAAAATTTCTACTTCCCCAGTACCTGCTTCTAATAGTATCTTACTTTCCATTTTTCACACCCCCTGAATAGCTTATACTAATATATATTCTAATTATCGTCAAAACTGTACAATAAAATAGGGGAAATAACCTGTTTTTAGTTATTTCCCCTAAAAGTTTATATTATAAATTTTCCACCTTCACATTTAACAACCTTTGCAGCTACTGAATTAGCAAGTGCACAGCTTTCTTTAATTGAAAGTTTCTTAACTATACCTGCTATAAGACCACCTGTATGCGCATCTCCAGCTCCTATAGTATCAACTACCTTTACTCTTTGAGTTTCAACTATTCCTTTTTCCTCACTGCTAAGATATCCGCATCCGTCCTTACCTAGTGTTACAATAACCGCTTCACCTGTTAAATTATGAACATACTCCATTCCCTTTTCAGGTGACTCATAACCTGTAAGTTCTTGTAGCTCACTTTTATTTGAGTGGTAAATCGTCCCCATTTTAAGAAGCTTATTAACAAGAATTTTATCTAAGAAAGAAATTCTTGGACTTGCATCAAATAATATTTTACATGACTCTTTTTTTCCCTTCAAAGCTTCGAGAATAACATTCCCTGATTCTCCTTCAAGTTCATATCCTGATACATATATTAAATCGTATGATGCTATATCTATATTATTAAACCACTCAGTTTTCCAATTAGTTTCTATTCCTGGAATAGTTATAAACGTTCTCTCTCCATCTTTTTCAACAAGTGAAAGATTCCATCCATTATCCTTAGACTTATCCTCTATAAGTATATTATAACCTTCTGATGTAAGATTACTTTTGATTATTGAAGCATAAGTTCCACTGCCAATTGGTGCAAATAAGTCTGACTTAATTTCAAGTGCCTTTAAAACATTAGCTACATTGTAAGCACAGCCTCCAACCAGTGATTGCTTATGTTTTGCCATAACATCTTCACCTGTTTTTGGTAATGCATCTGTTGCTATAATTATATCTAATACTGCTGCTCCAAGAATTAAAACCTTAGTCATCTTATGCCTCCTTATTACCCTTAACAGTCTTTACATATACAAAGTATAATAAACCACTTACTACAAATGATAGAATAATTCCTAAACTATTATCTCTAAATATACCCTTAGCAAATATTCCATCAAAGAATGGTGAATTTGTAAATAGTAATCCTATAATTACACCTAATGTCCAGCTAATAATCCCACCTTTGTTAACAGAATTATAGTTTGAATCTGTTAATAGTCTTTCTTCATATCCTAATCTTCTTCTAATTAACACATAGTCAATTAGGAATACTGCTGCCCATGATGCAAGTCCTATACCTAGTAATCCTAAGAATACTTGGAAGTTACCAAGAAAGTCTTCTGAAACAAATAATACATAAATTGGAACAAGTATCATTATAGCTGCATGAATTGCAACTGCAACAAAATCATTTACCTTAATGTTAAGAGTTTCAAGGTTAACTCTTGCTGATTTTAGACTAATAATACATTGAGGAATTAATCCTCCAAGTGCTGTTATAAAATATATAACTGTTACCCATGCAGGTAAAACATTACTTATAACCTCTATTGGATTAGATGATGTAGCAAGTTCTGGTACTGATGTACTCATTAGAATTCCTATACCCATAATAATGAATAGTGGAATAAATGCACCAAAAGTTACAGCACTAAATACTGATTTTGATGATGACTTTGGATTCTGGTAACAACTATAGTCAGCTGATGCAATTGACCAGCTGATCCCTGTTCCTGCTGCAATTATTGATACTGCAGGAAGGAACCCTTCAATCCAGCTTCCATTCTCCATAGCGAAAACTTGGCTCCAGTTAGTTTTAGGAATAAGTAAAATTAGAATAAATAATGTTAAAGCTCCAAAAACATATGAAAAAAATGTTTGGATCTTAACTAGTGCATCCTGTCCAAAAATACTTGATGCAATCACTAGGAAAGCAAATACTAATAATGATACTACTGTTAGTACTGTTCCTCCCTTAATACCAAATACTGCAAATAACGCTAGTAGTGTAAGTGTTCCTGTTACAACATTTACAGCTAGCCAGCCGACAAGATTAATCCATCCAAGTAGGTTTGGTATAATATTACCTTTAATACCAAACGCGGCTCTTGATAGTAGGAATGTAGTTCCTCCTGAATCTCTACCTGATAAACTTAGGTATCCAACAAGTGCAAATGATGCAGCCCCTACTGCTGCTGCTAGTAGTGATTGTAAAAAGCTAAGGTTGTATCCAACTATTATAGCTCCGTAAACTACTCCAAGAATTCCTATATTACTAGCAAACCATATAGTAAATAATTCTTTTGGAGTACCTACTCTTTCTTCTTTTGAAATAAATGGTGACTTATTCATAATTCCTCCTAAGTGCGCTTTATATATTATTTCTAAATTTTAAAATTGCATCAGCAAATTTTGTAAAATCTATATTATTACTTTCATTTATAAGCTTTATATAATCCTTACGAATTGATCTTATTCCAACCTTAGCTCCACAAATTGCAGCAGCCATAGCCCCTACTGTATCTGTATCTCCACCTAGATTAGCACATAGAATACTACACTTTTCAGGTGTTTTTGCGTAATATGCAACTGCTATAGCTGCTGGAACTGACTCACTTGTTTGAACCCCAGCTCCTATTACGTTAAATATTTTATCAACAAATGCTTCTTCATTGTCCTTGTATTTTTCAGCATAGTAAATTCCAACTTCTGCTCTTTCTCTAAGTGATGGCGAAGATGTTTCAAATCCAAGTTTTCTTCCCTCTTCATATGAGTTAAATGAATTTTTAATTATTTCATCCCAAGACTTATCATCCATTGCTGCACTAACAGCAGATGCAATCATACATGCCCCGCCAATAGCAACATCTGTTGCATGTGTTGTTTTACTAATATCTGCTACATACTTTAAAAGACCCTTATTGTCACTTTCAAATAAACATCCAATAGGTGCAATTCTCATAGCTGCACCATTAGTTTCTGCCTTTGAAGTGAATACTGTTGCATCCTTACCTTCTTTAATAGCAAGAAGTGCCGCCTTAGAACTTGGCCCTAGAATATTTTTATTAAAGGCGTCATTATCTATTGCCCATTGTGTTAAATTTTTTGCTATTGTAGCACTATTAACCTTAAATCCGTCTTCTATTAAAGAGTTTAATATTACTACTGCTTGATGAGTATCGTCTGTGTACTCACCTTTTTTGTAGTACATTGCAATATCATTTTCCTCTGGTCCATCAAGAAACTCTTTTATTTCACCAAAGTACTCTTTAATCTTTCTTCTACTCCAAAATTCTGATGGCATTCCCATTGCATCTCCAATAGCCATACCATATAAGCATCCTAAAACCTTATCCTTCATAATTAAACCTCCATATTGGTACGGTTGTCCGTACAAGTTATAATATTGATATAGGCTATCCTATATCTGTTACCATATTAAACTCTATTTTGCTATTGTATATAACATTAACCTTTTCAACTATTACACCATTATCATCTATTACCTCACCTATTGCAGATAGATATACATTTTCATCACCAAAATAGTTTCTTGTAAAATCATTTGACTCTATTGCTTTAATAGTAAGTTTAGCTGTTTTAGGTGTTATTTTATATTCTCTTTTCATTATGCTATAAAGAGAATTGTTATTAAAATTAATTGTATGTATATCTTTAAATAAGCTCATAGGAATTACTGATGTATCAATCGTAAGATACTCAGTATCTTCACCTTTCTTTACCCCTCTAGCTCTTATAAGCTTAAAAAATTCTTCATCTTTAATAGTTACTACTTCACTGGATATTACATTTGTAACTGGCTTTTCTCCACGCCTTTTAATGTAATCGCTAAATCCGCAAAAATTCCACATATTATATTTTACTTCACGGAGTCTTACATATACTCCTTTTCCATGAATTTTCTCTAAAAGGCCTTGATTAACAAGGTTCTCAATTGCTTTTCTAATTGTGGTTCTTGTAATCGAATATTCTAACATAAATTGACTTTCAGATGGTATTCTATCTCCATCCTTATACTTACCTGATAAAATATCATTTTTAATTATACCCTCAAGTTGTGAATATAAAGGTATTACATCTTGTCTATCTAACATAAAAACAACTCCAATACTTGTACGTACAAGATCTACGATTATTATTGTACACAAAAATAAGTGCTTTTTCTACACTTTTTTTAAAATAATTCATAACATTTTATAGCAAATCCTCCTATAAGCATCATATTTAGCCTATTAGTATAACAAATAAGCCCCTAATCAACTAAATAATCAATTAGGAGCTTATAATAAATATTATTTTTTTGCATTAGATATAGATACTTTTTTACCTTTTATTGTAACTTCCCTATTCTTTCTTAAAATATCCTTACCCTTGCCATTTAAAATGTCTACATAAGAATGTCCATCTTGAATATCTATTATTCCAATATCCGCTCCTGTTACCCCTTCAAGGTTACTAAAACATCCAACAATATCAAGAGTTCTAATTTTTTTCTTCTTACCACCGTTAACATGAATTTTAACAACATCACTATGAACCTTTTTCTTCTCTACTCCGGTTTTCATAGCAAATTTCTGCTGACTCTTATCAAATTCTTCTTTACCATCAAGAATCTCATCCTTTGATGGTAAGTCTATCTTAACTATGTCTTTACCTGTGTATTCAGCAATATCTTCTATATATTTAATTGCATTTTCTGTAATTATACTAATAGCCTCTCCATGGTTTCCATTTCTTCCTGTTCTACCTATTCTATGAACATAACTTTCCTTTTCAAATGGTATTTCATAATTATAAACATGGCTAATATGATCAATATGAATTCCACGTGCTGCAACATCGGTTGCAACCAATACTTTGTATTCCTTATTCTTAAATCTCTCCATAGTCTTAAGTCTATCACCCTGCATCATGTCACCGTGAATTTGGGCTGTTAGTATATTTTTCTTTCTTAAAAATGAATATACTTCCTTAACTCTATCCTTTGTGTTACAAAATACTATACATGCCTCAGGAGTCGATGCATATATACTATCTAGTAAAGTAAATAATTTATCATCTTTATCTGTAACTATATATCCTTCTTTTATATTACTTTTAGTTTCAACTCCACCTTCTATAGTAATATCTTCTGGGTTATTCATATACTTATTACAGATCTTTTTAATCTCCTCTGGCATAGTTGCTGAATAAAGGGCTAAATTTTTACTTCCTTTAATACTATCAAGAATTTCTTCAACTTGAGATATAAATCCCATATTAAGCATTTTATCAGCTTCATCAATTACAACACTGTTTATATATGTTAAATCAAGTGTTCCTCTATTAATATGGTCCATTACTCTTCCAGGGGTTCCTACTACTATATGGACTCTTTGTTTTAGCTGCTGTGCTTGTGGCTGGAATGGCTGCTTACCAAAAACTGCAACTGCTCTAACCTTATTAAGTCTACCTATATCTGAAATCTCTTCCTGTACTTGAAGTGCAAGCTCCCTTGTTGGAACAAGTATAAGTCCCTGCACCTTAGATTCCTGTGAATTAACCATCGAACAAAGTGGTATACCAAAACTAGCTGTTTTACCACTACCTGTTTTAGATTTTACAACAAGATCTCTTCTTGATAAAAAAATTCCAATTGTTTCTTCCTGAACTTTAGTCGGGCTATTATACCCCATATTTTCTAATGCCTTTACAACATTTATATCTAAATTAAAATCTTTAAATTCTTTTCCCATAATATCTCCTTCAAATCAGTATTCATTTGTGTTACTACATATATCATAACACAATTTTAAGTTTACTACTCTTTTCTTTATTTTGTCATAAGTCTATTTGTCCAATCATAAAATTATATAGGGAATTTATAAACCTTTATAGGTGGTTTATTAAACAATTTGTAAGGAGAGATTTATGAATAACGGCTTTAAAGTTAATCTTCCATATCCTGAAGTTAAAGTAAAGGCTAAAAATCCTACGTATGCAAAAATAATGCTTCAAAACTATGCAGGTATGGTTTCTGAAATGAGTGCTATATGTCAGTATATTAACCACGAACAACGTATTTTTAAAGAGTATCCTGAAATTTCAGATACTCTAAAACATATTGCCATGGTTGAAATGCATCACCTTCAAATGATAGGACTGTTATCACATGAACTTGGCGCTGATCTTAAGTTTTGGTATGAAAAGAAGGGCAAACATCAATGGTGGAGTCCAAAATTTATTGATTATGAAAAAACGGTTCAACAAATGATTAAAGCTAATATTGCAGATGAAAAATCAGCAATAGCACAATATGAAAAATCCATTGCCGAAATAGATGATAACTACGTAACTGCTGTGCTTAAAAGAATTATTTTAGATGAGCAGCTTCATATAAAAATACTTACTGGAATACTTGATACCTATTTTTAAATAAATTAAGGCTAAGGATTTTTCTTTAGCCTTAAAATCTATGTAACTTTTTATAAACATTTTTGTTTATAACTTATGATATAATACATATGTAAATTAAGAAAATCATAACATTTTTACATTAAAAAAGGAGAATAAGTATGAAAAAGTCATTAAAATTATTTGTTACTATACTTACTATGGCTATTTTTATTCTGCCATTAACTAGTAAGTTAGCATTTGCAGATTCTTTTAAAGTTGTAACACTAGGTGCTGACCTTTCAAATGAACAAAAGCAGCAAATGCTTAAGCATTTTGGTGTTACTAAAAAGGATGCTAATATATTAGAAGTTACTAAAAAAGAAGAAGATAAGTACCTAAAAGATATTGCTACTGCAAAGCAAATAGGAACTAAATCAATTTCATGTTCATATGTTGAACCTACTTCATCTGGTGGACTAGATGTTACTACTGAAAATATTCACTGGGTAACAGATGGGATGATTAAAAACGCCCTGATAACTGCTGGTGTAGAAAATGCAGTAGTTAAAGCAAGTGCCCCTTTTAATGTGTCAGGTACTGCTGCACTTACTGGAATTCTTAAGGGATTTGAAAATAGTAAGGGTGGAGAAAAAATCTCTGAAGATAAAAAAGAAGCTGCAAACGAAGAAATTGTAGTAACTGGAAATTTAGGTGATAAAATTGGACAAGATGAGGCCGCAAACCTTATTAATGAAGTAAAAACTGAGGTGTTAAAGGCAAATCCTCAAACTGAAGAAGAAATTAAAAATATTATCGTTAATGTAATAAATAATAACAATATTAATTTGTCAGCTGAGGAAATAGACAAAATCACCGGTCTAATGGATAAAATTAATTCACTAGACATTGATTTTAACAAAATTAAAGATCAGTTAAATGAAGTTTCAAATGTACTTAAGGATACCCTAAACTCTGATGAAGCACAAGGCTTCTTTGCTAGCGTTAAAGAGTTTTTCTCAAATTTCACTAACTGGATAAACTCACTTTTCAACTAAAACAAAAAAGTGCTGTAATGCAGCACTTTTTTTGTTTATATATCTTATTTATCCATGTCTTTGAAGTATTTTGTTTAGTACCTCTATAAATTCGTCAATTTCGTCAATTGTATTATATAATCCAAAACTAGCTCTAACCATTCCTGGCATAGCTTCTCCTTTTAGGAAATAATGATATGCTGCATCATTATCAACTGATAAAAGCCTTCTTACATATGGATGGGCACAGAATCCACCATGTCTAACAAAAACCCCTCTGTAATCAGCAAGTTTTTGTGCTACTAAATCATGTCCGATTCCATCAATATTAAAAGGTATTACTCCGAGTCTACTTTTCTCCTTAGAATCTCCATATAGAATAATTCTATTCATATTTTCCATTTTTCTTATAGCATATTCCCTCATTTTATTTTCATGTTTTTCTATATTATCAAATCCCACACTTACTAAGGACTTCATTGCACTAATAAGCCCCATTACTCCTAAAAAGTTAGGGGTACCTGCCTCACACTTTGATACTTCTCTATCCCAGTACACGTCTTCATCTAAAACATACTCAACAGCACCGCCACCTACTATTAAAGGGTCTGCACTATTCAAATCATTTGTAAGTCCAACTACTGCTCCACTTCCAAATGGTGCATACATTTTATGTGCTGAAAAAACAATAAAATCTATATGTTCCATTGAAATCTTCCTATGTGCAATAAGCTGTGCTGCATCTACTACTATTTTAGCTCCATAACTATGTGCAATACTAGCAAGTGACTCAATATTTGTTATATATCCTGTAACATTAGATGCACCTGTTATACTTAAAACCTTAATTTTTCCCTTGTATTTTTTAAATAGCTTCTCTAAACTACAAATATCAAGTTTTCCTCTATCATCAACCTCTATATACTTAACAGTTCCCTCACGTCTCCATGGTAGGTCGTTTGCATGATGTTCCATTCTAGATGTAACAATAATATCATCTTTCTTCTTAATTAATGCCTTAGCTAGTAAGTTAATTCCCTCTGTGGTGTTTTTTACATATACAACAGAGTACAGGTCTTTTCTTTTAATATTTAAAAAATCTAATACAAATTCCCTAGATTCCTCGTATGCGTAACTACAGTATTCTGATTTTTGACCTTTCCCCCTACCTATTGAACCATACATAAGTATATTTTCCATAATACTATTATTTACGCACTTAAAAGGCGGTGTAGTTGCAGCATTATCAAAGTTTATTGGTATAATGCACTCTCCACTTTCAAGTGCTATTGGTGTATTTATACCTGCAAATAGTTTTCTATAATTCTTCTCTACCATTCTCAAAACCCCCTTCATAATAATATATTCAAAAGAATATATAAGGGTTCAAGCAAAAAATCCACTTTAACCTAAAGGTTAAAGTGGATTTTTATAAATATTAGTCTAGTTGAATATTATTAAATACCCCGAAATCATTTAGGATTAAACTCGGCCATTCACTACCATTTTCTTCCCAAGTATAATCTATATTTAATTTCTTAAGCCAAGCATTTAGTCCATTTCCTATTTTGCTAGCCTCTGCACATTCACGTCCAAAACACTCCTTAATGATACCTAATACATCCTTCTGCTCATCAGCATTAAGCTTTCTTCCCATTAAATCATCTAGCATATCAACACATTGAATATATGATAAACTATCTTCACTATATAGTTCCTGCACTAACTCTTGTCTCTTACAATTAAAGTCCTGTTGAACCTCATCTATTTCTTCCTTATTAGATAGATACTTCTTTGCAATCTTTAAAGCACTAATATCCTTATCTATTTTAACTATCGCTTTTTCTACACCTAAAAATCTCATATACTTACTCACCTTAAAAAAATTTTGCCATATATGCAATATTATCATTATAACATAAGATTTAATTCCTATAAAACCATTGTATAATATTTATAAAAAAACAATATATATTAATAGTATTCATTCTATTTTTCGTTAAACATAGACATAATTAGCATTTTTATACTAAAAACATTGTATTTACAACCACATTACCTTATAATAACATCAGAAATTTACATCAATAAATTTCACATTCCACAATAAAGGAGATTGATAGAAAAGAAATGAAAGAAACTCAACCAAATAAACTAAAATTACATGGGTTTAACAACCTAACAAAAACCTTAAGTTTTAACATGTATGACATTTGCTACACAAAGACTGATGTAGATAGAAATGCATACATAGAGTACATTGATGAACAGTACAGTGCTGATAGGCTTACAGCGATTCTAACAAATGTTACAGAAATAATTGGGGCTAATGTATTAAACATTGCTAAACAAGACTATGACCCTCAGGGCGCTAGTGTTACCATTCTTATTTCTGAGGGGCCTGTTGAAAATATGACAGCATGTGCAACAACAGCATCACCTGGACCACTTCCAGATATAGTGCTTGCACATCTTGATAAAAGCCATATAACTGTTCATACATATCCGGAGTACCATCCATATGAAGGAATTAGTACATTTAGAGCAGATATTGATGTATCTACTTGTGGTGAAATTTCTCCACTAAAGGCTCTTAACTATCTAATCCACTCATTTGACTCTGACATAATGACAATTGATTACCGTGTTAGAGGATTTACTCGAGATATAGGCGGAGAAAAGTTATTTATAGATCATAAAATTGATTCTATACAAAACTTTATCCCAAATCATATTAGAAACATGTACAATATGATTGATGTTAATGTATATCAAGAAAACATCTTTCATACAAAATGTAAGCTAAGGAATTTTGATTTAGATAATTATTTATTTGGTTACACCAAGGATGACCTGCATCCAGGTGAGGCAAAGATGATAGTAAAAAAGCTAAAGAAAGAAATGGACGAAATATTCTACGGAACTAATGTTGAAGAGGCTATGACAGCTATCGAGGAATACGACAGCTATGAATAAACAAACCTTAACACCTCTTTTTACAAAAGTTTTAGAATATGCAAATAAGGAAGTTACCTGCTTTGATGTACCAGGCCATAAGCGTAGTAGTTATTTAACAGATATTAAGTCTTCACTTGGAGATATGATATTTAAATTTGATGTTAATTCATCTAAAACTGTAGACAACCTTTCTAACCCAACAGGTGTTATTAAAGAGTCCGAGATGCTACTTGCTGATGCTTATAAATGCTCTAATGCATTTATGCTTGTAAATGGCTCTACATCAGGCGTTCAATATATGCTTATGTCTGCACTAAACCATGGTGATAAGGTGCTCCTTCCAAGAAACGTTCATAAGTCAGCTATTAATGCTCTAATACTTTCTGGTGCAAAACCAATATTTATAGAGCCTATAATCGATAGTGAGTACGGTATAGTAAACGGGGTAACCCCTGAGGCTGTATCCCATGCTCTTGACCTTTATGACGATATTAAGGCAGTACTTGTTATTCACCCAACATATTTTGGTGCAACATCGAACCTTGAAAAGATAATAGAGATTTCACATAGTAGAAATATTCCTGTTCTTGTGGACCAAGCACACGGAGCCCACTTCTCTTTTCAAGGGGATCTTCCAAGTAGTGCTACCTGCCTAGGTGCTGATCTTGTAACTGTTAGTATGCATAAAACTGGTGGTTCTTTTACCCAGTCTTCTGCTCTACTTCACAACGAAGGCATTATACCAAAACATAAGGTTAGGTCTACTATTAATTTACTTCAAACAACATCCGCCTCATATTTACTTATGAGCTCAATTGATGTTGCTAGAAAGATGTTAGCAGTTGAAGGAGATATTAGACTTTCTAAACTTCTTCAGTTAACAAGATATGCTAAGTCTGAAATAAATAAAATACCTGGAATTTCATGTATTGAGCGTAATTCATATATAGGACGCGAAGGTGTTTATGATTATGACGACTTAAAAATTCTTATTAAAGTAAATGAACTTGGATTATCTGGATTTTATATTTATGACCTACTTGCTAGTGAATATTCAGTTCAAATGGAACTTGCTGAACCAAATGTTGTATTAGCTATTGTTTCATTTGGAGACACTGAAGAAACAATTAACAAGCTATTAAATTCACTAAAGGACATAAGTAAAAGATTCTATGGGACAAACCTTCCCCTAGAAAGGGATGTGTTATCAAGCCTTAAAAAGCCTAAGATGCTTCTTACTCCTAGGGACGCTTATTATCACCCTAAAAAACTTATTAATGTTAAGGAAGCTGAACATCTTATTGCTGGGGAGTCTATAATGGTATACCCTCCTGGTATTCCACTTATAATTCCTGGAGAGCAAATAACAAAGGAGTTTATAGATCACTATCTTTATTTACAAGATGAGGGGACTATTACTCTTAACGAGGATGATAACCCATTAATGATTCAAGTACTTGAAAATGCTAAGGAGGCAAATATGATAGATTTATGGTACACAGAGAACCACCAGGAAGATACTAAGTTCTCTATTAAAGTTAAAGAACATATACACTCTGAAAAATCAGAGTTTCAACAAATAGATTTCTTTGAAAGTGATACATTTGGTAGATTCTTTACCCTTGATGGACTAATGATGGTTACAGAAAAGGACGAATTTATTTACCACGATATGATTACACATATACCGATGGCAGTTAACCCATCAATTGAAAATGTTTTAATAATTGGTGGTGGAGACGGTGGAACTGCCCGTGAGGTTTTAAGATATCCTAATGTTAAACATGTAGATATGGTAGAAATTGATGAAAGGGTTGTTAGACTTTGTCAAAAATATCTTCCGATAACTGCATCTAAACTTGAAGATGAGCGTCTTACACTTCACTTTGAAGATGGCCTTAAGTTTGTTCAAGAATCAAAGGATTGTACATATGATTTAATTCTAGTAGATTCTACAGACCCAATAGGACCTGGGGAAGGATTATTTACTTATAACTTCTACAACAACTGTAAGAGAGTTCTTAAGGATGATGGTATTCTAATTAACCAACATGAAAGTCCATATTACTCAAGTTACTCTAACGAGATGAAAAGGGCTCACCTTAAAATTAAAGAGACTTTCCCAGTTGCACAGGTGTATCAATTCCACATGCCAACATACCCATCAGGACACTGGCTATTTGGATTTGCATCTAAAAAGTTCCACCCAATAAATGATTTAAAAGCCGATCAATGGAATAGCCTCGGAATTAAGACAAAGTATTATAATACAGACCTGCATACAGGGTGCTTTATGCTTCCAAGCTATGTTAAGGAAGAACTTAATAATGCATAACACTTACAAAAATACAAATTTTATAGGCTTTGAATCAAATTATGAAGAATCAACTGTAGTTATGTTTGGTGCCCCATTTGATGGAACAACAAGTTTTAGACCAGGTACTAGATTTGCACCTTCTATTATTAGAAGTGAATCATTTGGCATTGAAACCTATTCACCTTATCTTGATTTAGATGTTGAAGACTTTTCAATATCTGATATAGGTGATGTTGATCTTCCATTTGGAAATACTCAAAAAGCACTAAATGAGCTATTTTTAACAACTGAAAAAATAATAAATGATAATAAAAAGCCTTTTATGATAGGTGGGGAACATTTAGTTTCCCTTCCTGTTATAGAAAGCTTAGCTAATAAATATAAAAACCTTCATATTATTCATTTTGATGCACATACAGATCTTCGTAACGAATATTTAGGTGAAAGCTTATCCCATGCTACTGTTATTAGAAGGGCACATGATATTCTTGGAGATAACCGTGTATTTCAGTTTGGAATAAGGTCTGGAACACGTGAAGAGTTTATATGGTCTAATTCTCATACATATATGAATAAGTTTGACCTTAATACCCTTGATGAAATATGTGAATCACTTAAAGATTCTCCAGTATATTTAACTATAGACTTAGATGTACTAGATCCATCTGTATTCTCAGGAACAGGTACCCCTGAACCTGGTGGAATAACTATGAAGGAACTTTTAAATAGCTTAAACTACTTAAAAAATCTAAACTTAGTAGGTGCCGATATTGTTGAACTATCACCACATTACGATAATAGTGGTACCTCAACTGCAGTTGCTTGTAAAATGGTTCGTGAAATAGGATTATTACTTGCTAAATAAACAAATAAAAGGTATGAAAGAATTTTGCTTTCATACCTTTTAATATTTATGGAAATCTCCCTTATATTCACTTAAAACCTCTATAAATAACTCTACCACATCAGGATCAAACTGTTTACCGCTGCAAATTCTTAACTCATCAATAGCCTCCTCAAAACTTTTACACTTATTGTATGGTCTATTAGATGTCATCGCATCAAAACTGTCAACAACAGTAAGTACCCTTGAAAGATATGGAATATCTTCACCTGATAATGAACTTGGATATCCACTACCATCATATCTCTCATGATGATGTAGAATTAACGGAATAACATCTTTTAAAGCCTCTACTCCCTTAATTATCTCAACTCCACTTTCTGGATGTCCCTTAAGCATCTCCCACTCCTCTTTTTCAAGTGGCATCTTCTTAATAAGCACTTCCTTAGGAATACTAATCTTTCCAATATCGTGCATATATGCACCATATATTAATGTATTTTTTTCTTCTTGTGACAACCTAAGCTTGTCTGCAATTAATCTACTATAAATAACTACCCTTTCAGTATGACCGAAAGTATATCTATCCTTAGCATTAATAACACTTATTAATGTTTTAATTGATGTAAGTATTTCAACATGCTTTTCATCAATATTTCCTCTAATCTCTTCAAGTATTGAAATATAACTTTCAACACGATTCTTCTTAAAGAATTTAGCCCTATAAAGCGCATCATCTGCACTCTTAATAAGTTCAACATCAGTTTCCGCTTTAGTAGGATATACTGATACTCCAATAGATGCTGTTAAATTTCCATTAGGTTGATTTTCCTGACCATTAAAATAAGTTGATTCAATTGTTACCCTTATTTTTTCAGCAACTTCTAAAGCCCTTGCCTCATCTGAACTTGGAAGAATTACTCCAAACTCTTCTCCACCATATCTAGAAACAACCCCTGAATCTTTAACACATTCCTTTAGTATCTTACCTAATTTACGAAGAACCTCATCTCCCTCTTGATGACCGTATAAGTCGTTATAGTGCTTAAAATAATCTATATCTAAAAATAGTAATGCTACTGGCTTTTTTATTTTCTTACTTAACTTAATATTTTCCTTAAGTGCAACATGAAAATATCTATGGTTATATACCTCTGTTAGGCTATCAAAATTAACAAGACTTTCAAGCATTTTAATATGCTCACCCTCGATTTTTACATAAAACCCCAGAGTCCATGCTGTTAATATAAAAACCCCAGATAATATAAGATCATTTTCGAAATATGGATTAA
>NZ_JAVWJB010000015.1:0-43504 GCF_036639235.1 Clostridium sp. | reverse complement strand
ATCCAATTTGGATATCCCTTTATTTTATAAGTTTCTGTGATATATCTAATTAAAATATAATATATACTATGAATTTAAAAAGGTTACGACACTTAGCTAAATAATAAAAAGTACCACTAGGGTTATCCTAGTGGTACTTTTAGATTTAATAAGTATTCTATATTTTATACGCAGTGTTCATCAGGAAGGTGCATTTCTGGATTTTTACCACTAAAGACTTCCTTCCAGTTAAGCACTATATTAAGTAGTATTGCAGATATACTACAAGTTACAATTCCACTTTCGAATATCATTCGAACGTATTCAGGTAACTGCTGAACTATAGCTGGAACCATTGAAACACCAAGACCTAATGCTATTGAAACACCGGCAACAAGCATATTAGAAGTTTTGCTAAAGTCAACAATTTGTAGGTTTTTAATACCTGATATAGCAACCATACCGAATAGTGCAATCATAGCACCACCAAGTACACAGTTTGGAATTACTGTTGCTATAGCAGCTATTTTAGGTATTGTTCCAAGTACTAAAAGCATGAAGCCTCCACATATAACAACATATCTACTTCTAACCCCTGTTAGAGCTATAAGACCAATGTTTTGTGAGAAAGTAGTATATGGGAATGAGTTAAATATACCACCAGCTACTTGAGCAAGACCTTCAGCACGAAGCCCCTTTGCTATGTCTTTTCCTGTGATTTCTTTTTCACATACAGTTCCTGCTGCGAAGAATACTCCAGTTGATTCAATCATGCTAACAATAGCAACTATACACATAAGCATTATAGGAACAAAGTGGAATTCTGGCATTCCAAAGTAGAATGGAGTAGTTACTCTAAACCAAGGTTCTTGTCCAACAATAGCAAAGTCTACCATACCCATAAAGTATGCAATAGCGGTACCTACTACAATTCCAAGTAGAACTGATATGGACTGCATAAATCCTTTGCAGAACCTATTAACTAGTACTATAAATATAAGAGTAAATAGTCCTAGTATAAGGTTTGGTGCACTACCAAAATCAGGAGCACCTTGTCCACCACCTAGGTTGTTAACTGCAACACCTATAAGTGAAAGTCCAATTACACTTATAATTGATCCGATAACAACTGGTGGGAAGAATTTAAGTAGATGTTCAAAGAAATATGAACATAAAACAACAAAAATACCACTTGCAATTATAGAACCGTAAATTGAACCAATACTAAACTGAGTACCAATAACAATCATAGGACCTACTGCTTGGAATGCACATCCAAGTATAACAGGAAGCTTAATACCAGCCCACTTACCAATACCAATAGCCTGTATTAGTGTAGCTATACCACATGTAAATAAATCAGCAGCAACTAGGTAAGCTATTTGCTCTGGAGTCATTCCAATACCATTACCTACTATCATAGGTATAATAATAACTCCTGCATACATTGCTAGAACCTGTTGAAGTCCTAGAGGAAGAAGTTGATAAAGAGGTAATTTTTCATTTACCTTATCAATTGTTTGAGTTTCCATTTTAAGATACCCCCCTTAAATTAACAGAATAATAAAAATAATAAAAAATTTATAACATTAGTATAGTCCGATGATATTTTATTATCAATGTAATTTAGGAGGTTTTGTAATATTGTAAAAATAACAAAATGAACTGTTCAGTATAAAAAAGTCGTGCTTGAAGGGAAGAAGTTGTACTAGTTAGTACAAAATATTGCTTCAGTTATGAAATATTATTGAATAATAATAAGGAATGTTATAGATTTGACATAAGTAAATACTTTGTAAACGGAATGTGTCGAAAATACATAGTTAATTATTGTAATTAAAAAAGGTGTACAAAAGTACACCTTCATTTTGTGTTATAAAATTTTTAGAAGCTATGCTCATCTGGAAGATGCATCTCTGGGTTAACCCCACTAAATACTTCCTTCCAGTTAAGAGTTATATTTAATACAATTGCAGCTAAACTGCAAGTAACAATTCCACTTTCAAATATCATTTTAGCATAGTCAGGTAAAGTCTGAACAATACCTGGAACCATAGTAACTCCAAGTCCAAGTCCTATTGAAACACCAGCAACTAACATGTTTGATATTTTGCTAAAGTCAACAATTTGAAGATTTTTAATTCCAGACATTGCAACCATACCAAATAGTGCAATCATAGCACCACCAAGTACACAAGTTGGAATAATAGTAGCAAGTGCAGCTACCTTAGGAAGCGTTCCAAGTACCATTAGTATAATACCACCACAAACAACAACATATCTACTTCTAATACCTGTTAAAGCGATAAGACCGATGTTTTGTGAGAAAGTAGTATATGGGAATGCATTGAAGATTCCTCCAAATACCTGTGCAACACCTTCAGCACGAAGACCTTTTGCTATATCTTTCCCTGTCATTTCCTTTTCGCATACAGAACCTGCTGCGAAGAATACACCAGTTGATTCGATCATACTAACTACAGCAACAATACACATAAGTGCTATTGGAACTAGTTTAAATTCAGGCATTCCAAAATAGAAAGGCTGAACCATTCTAAACCATGGTTCATGTGAAATAATTGAAGCATCAACTATACCCATAAATGAACCAACAATTGTTCCAACTATAATTCCTAGCAGTACTGATACAGACTGCATAAATCCTGTGAAGAAGTGGTTTACAAGGATTATAAATACTAATACAAATAGTCCAAGACCTAGGTTTGTAGGACTACCAAAGTCCTTAGCACCAAATCCTCCTCCAAGGTTATTAACAGCAACATTAATTAATGATAAACCAATTACAGTGATAATTGACCCTATAACAACTGGTGGGAAAAATTTTAGTAAATGTTCAAAGAAGTAAGAACATAGAACTACAAATATACCACTTGCTATAATAGCACCGTAGATAGCACCTATACTAAATTTAGTACCGATTACAATCATAGGAGCAACGGCTTGGAATGCACATCCAAGAACAACAGGAAGTTTAACCCCAGCCCAGTTTCCTATACCTACAGCCTGTATTAAAGTAGCAATACCGCATGTAAATAGGTCAGCAGCAACTAAGTAAGCTATCTGCTCTGGAGTCATACCAATTCCTCCACCTACTATCATAGGTACAAGTATAACCCCTGCATACATTGCAAGAACTTGTTGAAGCCCTAGAGGTAGAAGTTGATACATAGGTAATTTCTGATTTACCTTGTCCACTGTTTGAGTTTCCATTTAAAGATACCCCCCTTAAAAAATATTAAATTATAAGTAATAAAATTATTAAATAATTTATTTAAGTATATTTGATAAGTAAGTATATAACAATTAAGGAATAATTAATAAAATTTTAACAAAATATGAATAAGGGGAGATAAAACTAGAAATATAAAGTATGCTGTCGAGTGCTGATATTACTTGTATATATACGCATAAAAAAGGCATAGATTAAAGAAAATAATCTATGCCTAAAACTAACTTATTATTAATATTTTATTTATATTTTATACACAATGCTCATCAGGTAGAACCATTTCTGGGTCTACACCGCTTCTAATTTCGCTCCAGTTAAGGAAGATATTAAGAAGAATAGCTACTATACTTCCTGAAACTATACCGCTTTCAAAGAATAGCTTTAAGCTTTCTGGGAAGAATGCGAACATTTCTGGTGTAATTGAAACTCCAAGTCCTACTGCAATAGAACAAGCTGCAATTAGCATGTTGCTAGTTTTTCCAAAGTCAACAACTGAAAGAGTTTTAACTCCTGATACAGCAACCATACCGAATAGTGCGATCATAGCTCCACCTAGTACACAGTCTGGAATAACTGTTGCGATTGCTGCAAATTTAGGAAGTGTTCCAAGGATCATCATGATTGTAGCAGCTGAGATAACAACGTATCTACTTCTAACTCCTGTTAGTGCTATAAGACCAACGTTTTGTGAGAATGTAGTGTATGGGAATGCGTTAAACACACCACCAAGAACCTGTGCAATACCTTCTGCACGAATACCCTTAACAACATCTTTTTCTTCAATTTCCTTTTCGCAAACCTTACCAGTTGCGAAGAATACTCCAGTTGACTCAATCATACTTACAAGTGAAACTAGACACATTGTAAAGATAGCAGCTGGTACGAATTTAGGGAACCCGAAGTAGAATGGAGTGATAACATTTACCCATGGCTCATGTGCAACTGCATCAAAGTTAACCATTCCAAGTATGTAAGCTACTATTGTACCTGCAATAATACCAAGTAATACTGATATTGTTTGCATGAATCCTTTAAAGTACTTATTAGCGAAAATTATAACTGCAAGTGTAAATAATCCAATACCGATATTTTGTAGACTTCCAAATGTTCCAGCATCCATTGCTTTTTGTCCACCACCTAGGTTATTGAAAGCAACACCTATAAGTGAAAGTCCAATAATTGTTATAATTGAACCAATAACAACTGGTGGGAAGAATTTAAGAAGTTTACCAAAGAAGTAGGCTGCAAATATAACAAATATACCTGATGCTATTATGGAACCATATATAGCACCTATTCCGTAGGAGTTACCTATGGCGATCATAGGACCAACTGCCTGGAATGCACAACCTAAAACAACAGGAAGACGAATACCTGCGAAGTTTCCAACACCTAGTGTTTGAACTAGAGTTGCAATACCACAAGTAAATAGATCAGCTGCAACTAGATATGCAAGCTGTGTAGCATCAAGGCCAATTCCTTGACCAACAATAATAGGAACGATTACAGCACCAGCGTACATTGCAAGTACGTGCTGTAGACCTAGCGGAATAAGCTGCTTTATAGGCAACTTTTCGTTAAGTTTGTCTACGCTTTGCGTTTTCATATTAAGATACCCCCGTTAAAAAAAATTTATAATAAAAAATTATAAACAAAATAAAATAAAATTAAACAATAAAATAAATATTTCGACAAATTGTATATTTTGATTATAAATTAGAGAAAAAACTATGTCAACTGATTTTTTAGAAAATTTGAAAACTTCAATTTAATTATTTTCAAGATAATAAAAAGAGTGGTAATTATTACAGAAAATACATTTAATATTTGCATTATAAGGTTAAAACATTCGTTTTATAAATAATATGTCATATTTGGGTATATATAATGAAGAATTAAATTGATATTTACTAATTTAAGTGGTATCTTTATATAAAATAATTAAAATATAAGGGGTAGACTATAATAGTCCTTGTAAGGTGATGATAATGATGATACAAAATGGGGTTACTATTGAAGACATACTAAAAATGGACTGTCTCAAACAATCTAAATTAGTTGCAGGGTCGGGTGGAGTTTCTAACGTTATTACACAGGTAAATGTAATGGCAGATCCTGATGTACTAAATTGGGTAGACGAAGGAGAGCTTCTTCTTACAACCGCATACTCATTTAAGGCAGACAATATTGAGGAGCAAATCAACTTAATAAAAGAATGTTCTAAGAAAAAGCTAGCTGGAATTGGGATTAAGATATATCCATATCTTAACGGCTTAGCAAAGGAAGTTATTGACCTTGCCAACGAATTAAACTTCCCTATTATAGATCTTTACTATGCAACAGCATTATCAGATATTATAATGCCTATCTTTAGAGAGATATTTACTAAGCAAGCTTATATGCTTCAAAAGATTGAGAGTATACATAAACAAATGACAAACGCAATACTTATGGGGGCAAGTGTTGAGGATATGTCTAACGTTTTATACGACCATCTAAAGAATCCGGTTTTTATTAAGCTTGATTTTCCTGAAAAGAACATATTTGTTGGAGGGGAAGATTCCGACTCTATTAAGGATATGCTTATAAAAAATGCTAGCACATTTAATGATGGAGTATCTAAGGGTAAGGATAAAAATATATACGAAAGTAAAGAATTTATTAGAGGGACATATGTACCAAGAATAGTTATGCCTATATTAATTAAGGGTAATACTTACGGACATATTTTTGCTTGGGGACTAAATTCATCTATACAAACAATT
The DNA here is from genome assembly GCF_036639235.1 of Clostridium sp. GTDB lineage: Bacteria > Bacillota > Clostridia > Clostridiales > Caloramatoraceae > Clostridium_AB. The sequence continues at coordinate 37,510 of NZ_JAVWJB010000015.1, read as the reverse complement.
GATATTTCAATAATAGAATCAGCTTCAACAACAATAGCACTTGAGGTGCTTAAGAAGCTTTCGGTTAGAGAAGTTGAAAATAAGTATAGAGCAGAGTTTCTAGATGACTTATTATCGACTCAAGAAAGAAGAAATGAAAAGGCGCTTGAAAGGGCTTCCTTCTTTAATATAGGAATAGAAGATAAATCTTTAATTACATTAATAAGTATTAAAGATGAAGAAAGTAAGAAATCAAATATTTCTAGGGATAGTAAGCAGGAAAGCATTAATAAAATAGCCCACTATATAGAAAAGCTATTTGAGGATCTTAAGCTTACAGCAGTAGTTGCAGGTAAAACGGAAAGTATACTTGCACTTATAACCTATAAAGATGATGTTGATATAAATAACCTAATTAGTAAGTTTACAGTATCTATTAAGGAAATGTTTGAAAGAAGGTTCCAAGGCTTTACTTTTAAAATGGGTATAGGTAGAAGTTATGAGGGGATTCAAAATGCTCATAAGAGTTATAAGGATGCATTAGAAGCAATAACTTCAGGTGAAATTCTTGGGGAAGGTAATATTATATACTTTGAGAATCTTGGTATATACAAGATACTTTGTCAGGAAAACCTTCGTGAGGAAATAGAGAAATTCTATACAATGACTTTAGAACCCCTTGTGGAATATGACTCAAAGAAGTCAACAGAACTTGTTAAGACTTTAGAGGCATACTTTGAACATAACGGTAACCTAAAGAAAATGTCTGATGCGCTATTTACTCACTATAATACAATTCTTTATAGATTAACAAGAATTAAGGAAATAACAGGAGTTAATTTTGAAAATGCTAAGGATAGACTAAACCTTGAAATAGCACTGAAAATCAAAATGCTACTACAAAGATAAAATTAGGCTGCTAACATATGTTAGTAGCCTTTTTTAAAATAATATATTTAATGTAGATATGAGTATGTGAAAATAAATACTATGAAATAATAAAGGGCACCACGCTTAGCGTGATGCCCTTTTGATTTTACTCTTCAATAAGTGCAACGGCACGGATTGGAGAACCAGTTCCCCCTCTAATCTTAAGAGGTAGTCCTAGGTATAGGAATCTTTTATTAACAACTTGATCTAGGTTACATAGATTCTCAGTGTTAGTGATTCCATATTCTCCGCATACTAGGTGACCTGAGAAATCAAGGTCATCTGGTGTTTGGTCGATAGCTGACGCATCAACTCCGATATTAACAACACCTCTTTCAGCTAGCCACTTAGCAGCATCATAGCTTACACCAGTATAGTAGTTCTTATATTCTTCAGTTGGGTAAGTTCTGTTAAAGTGTCCTGTGTACATTAAGAAGATATCTCCTCTTTGAAGTTCTTGTCCTGATTTAGCTATTGCTTCCTCTAGGTCCTTAACTTCGATGTAATCAGGGTATCTAATGTGACTTAGGTCAACACAGATAGCACTTCCCCAGAAGTAGTCAAGTGGCATTTGCTCCATACTTGGTCCGCCTGGCTTGTACTCGATAACAGCATCACTATGAGTTCCGCAATGCTCACTCATTAGGATGTTTCTAGCGTAGAATCCAAGAGTCTTGCTTCCGCTAGCTTTCATGTTTTCTTCTGCAGTTTGGTTTGTCATGAAGAAAGTCTTTTGGTGAATACCGTATAGTGGCATCCCCTCATATATTTCTTGTGAAAGGTCAATAAGTTTTAAAGCCATTATGTAGCCCCCCTATTATATTATATTTTCTTAATCACTATTTTATAGAAGATTAATTGTATTATCTTACTATTAATTATACTACTAAATATCAAAAAGTTCTTTAGTTATAGTAAAAATATTATTTACAAAATTTTTAGTATATTTAATCAGGGAAGTTGGAAAGTATTGAAAAACAACACCTAATAAAGTTATCTAATTCATTATTTACATAAAAAAGGCTAGAAAATTAGTAAGTCAACACAAAACGGTAAAATAAAAAGTTGATTATAAGTAGTTAATTTTGTAGCGATATCACAAACGTAAAAGTCGTATTTTGTGGTATTCTTGAATTGTGAAGTTAGATTGAAAGTATAACTATATGATTATGTATGTATAGAATTTACAAATTATGATTACTTAGGGTTATCATTTTCAATCATATGTGTTAATATAGAAATTGAATTTGTTATGTTAAACAGGTTCAAAACTATATATTGGGTGAGTCTCAAGAAGTTTCCTATCTCTACAGAAATTATTAACCTACATTATGTTTGTTTTGTAGTATACTAAGAGATAGAGAGTACAAGCCTTTTTATCTAGCATAAAAATTTTTTTTATATAAATTTTTAAATTTGGAAGGGGGACCTTAAAATGTCACAAGGAAAGAAGTACATACTAGCTGTACCTAACTTCAGCGAAGGAAGAAGATCAGAAGTTATCGAAGCAGTAGTAGATCAAGTTAGAAACGTAGAAGGAGTTAAGCTTGTAAGCTACGAGCCAGAGCACGACTTCAACAGAACAGTTGTTACTATAATTGGAGAGCCAGCTCCACTAAAGGCTGCGCTTATCAACATGGCGAAGAAGTCAATTGAACTTATCGACATGAGAGAGCAATCAGGATCACACCCAAGAATAGGAGCACAAGATACTATTCCACTATTCCCATTCAGAAACATTGAATTAGAAGAGTGTAAAGAACTTGCTGAAGAAATCGGAGCAGAACTACATGCTGAAACTAAAGTTCCAGTATTCTTCTCAGGAGCTAACGCAAGAAACGAAGATAGAAAAGCACTTGCTTTCATAAGAAAGGGTCAATACGAAGGACTAAGAGACCTTCTTAAGGACGAGTCAAACGCAGATAGAGAAGCTAGAAAGCCAGAACTAAGCGTTGATGGAAAACTTTCAGAAACTGCAGGAGCTACAATTGTTTCAGCTGACCTTGAAGGACTAACAGCTTACAATGTATTCCTAGCAACAGAAGACGTTGCAATCGCTAAGGCAATAGCTAAGGGTGTTAGAGGACCATCAGGTGGATTCTCAACAGTTAGAGCGGTTGGAATTAAGTTCCCAGAAAGAAGCGGAGTAGTTGTTTCAATGAACATGTTCGATTGTGGAGCTACACCACTATACAGAGCTTTCAACTTCATTAAGCAAGAAGCTTCAAGATACGGAGTTGCAGTAACTGGTTCAGAACTAGTTGGACCAATCAAGCTTGACTACGTTCTAAACTCATTCGAGTACGGACTAGCACTTGAAGGATTCAGAAAAGAGCAAATTCTAGAATACCACCTAATGGACTAATTAATTAGTTAAGATTAGGGTAAGTATTTAAAATAGATCGTTAGAAATGTATTAGGAGGCTTTTAAAATGAAAACAGACGTTCAAATAGCTCAAGAAGCTAAAATGAAGCCAATAACAGAAGTGGCTGAGTACCTAGGAATCACAGATGATGAACTAGAACTATACGGAAAATACAAAGCTAAGGTTTCTCTAGATGTACTAGACAGACTAAAGGACAAGGAAGATGCTAAGCTTGTTCTTGTAACAGCTATCAACCCAACTCCAGCTGGAGAAGGAAAGACAACTACAAACGTAGGTCTTTCAATGGGTCTTAACAAGATTGGTAAGAGAACAATAACTGCTCTTAGAGAGCCATCACTAGGACCTTGCTTCGGAGTTAAGGGAGGAGCAGCAGGTGGTGGATACGCACAGGTTGTACCAATGGACGATATTAACCTACACTTTACAGGTGACTTCCATGCTATAACTTCAGCACACAACCTACTTGCAGCACTACTTGATAACCACCTACACCAAGGAAATGCTCTAAACATCAATCCTAAGAAGATTGTTTGGAAGAGAGTTATCGATATGAACGATAGAGCACTAAGAAATATCGTTATCGGTCTTGGTGGAAATGGTGACGGATTTGTAAGACAAGGACAATTCGACATTACAGTTGCTTCAGAAATCATGGCAATCCTTTGCCTTGCAACATCACTTTCTGACCTTAAGGACAGACTATCAAGAATGATCGTTGCTTACTCAAGAGATGGAAAGGCTGTTACAGCTGGAGATCTTGAAGCTACAGGAGCTATGGCACTTCTTCTTAAGGATGCTATAAAGCCAAACCTAGTACAAACACTAGAAAACACACCTGCGTTTATCCACGGTGGACCATTTGCGAACATCGCACACGGATGTAACTCAGTTATGGCAACTAAGGTTGCACTTAAGCTTGCTGATTACGTAGTAACAGAAGGTGGATTCGGAGCTGACCTTGGAGCTGAAAAGTTCTTCGACATTAAGTCAAGATTCGCTGGTCTTAAGCCAAACTGTGTAGTAATCGTTGCTACAGTTAGAGCTCTTAAGATGAACGGTGGAGTTGCTAAGTCAGACCTAGCAGCAGAAAACGTAGATGCAGTTAAATCAGGTGTTGCTAACCTTGAGAGACACATCGAAAACGTTTCAAAATTCGGAGTACCTGCAGTAGTTGCTATCAACAAGTTCCCACTAGATACTGATGCAGAACTAGAAGCTGTAAGAGCTGCTTGTGAAGCTAAGGGTGCAAACGTTGTTCTTTCAGACGTTTGGGCTAACGGTGGAGAAGGTGGAGTTGAAATGGCTAAGAAGGTTGTTGAGATCTGTGAAAAGAACGAAGCAAACTTTGCACCACTATACGACGCTGAACTAAGCATAGTTGAAAAAATCAACAAGATTGCTACAGAAATATACAGAGCTGACGGAGTTGACTTCACAGCTGAGTGTAAGAAGCAAATCGCTGAACTAGAAGGTCTTGGACTAGACAAGATGCCAATTTGTATGGCTAAGACTCAATACTCATTCTCAGATGATCCAACACTACTTGGAGCACCAACAGGATTCAGAATCACTGTAAGAGAAGTTAGAGTATCAGCAGGAGCTGGATTCATTGTAGCTCTAACTGGAAATATCATGACAATGCCAGGACTTCCAAAGGTTCCAGCAGCAAATGGTATGGACATTCTTGAAAGTGGAGAGATTATAGGATTATCATAATCCTATACCTCTTTCATATAAAATTTTTATAACCAAAAAAATTCAAATTTTTAAAATTTGAGGGGGTTTATTTATGAAGTTTGATGTTATTGTAAAAAACGCTAGAATACCTCAAGGACATGCTAATGAAACAGTAGATACTAACATTCTTATTAAGGATGAGAAGATCGCTGGATTCATCGGATGTATCGATGGTATAGACGCTGACACTGTTATTGATGCAGAAGGGAAACTAGTTATCCCAGGATGTATTGACTCACATACTCACTTTATGGATCCAGGATTCAGCCATAGAGAAACTGTTGAATCAGGAACTCAACAAGCAGCTAGAGGTGGTATAACTACAGTTATCGATATGCCTTGCTGTACAGTTCCTTCAGCTAGAAACCTAGAGCAGTTTAACTGGAAAAAAGAATACTGGTCAGAACACGTTCACATTGACTTCGCTCTATGGGGTGGAGTAACTGGTGAGGACGTAAGACTTAAGCAACTTGACGTTGTTAAGGCTCAAGCTGATGCTGGAGCAGTAGCTTTCAAGGTATACATGACACCTTCAGTGCCTACATACCCAAGAGTTACAGATCCAGAACTAGTTGAAATTGCTAAGGCAGTTGCTGAAACTGGTGTATCAATGGGAGTTCACGCAGAAAACTTCGCAATGTGCGATTTCTACGTAAACAAGCTTAAGGAAGAAGGAAGACTAGACGGTCCAGCTTGGGCTGAAGCTAGACTTGAACTTGCTGAAAAGGTTGCTATCGAACTTGGAATAAGCATATCAGAAGCTACTGGTGTTAGATACCACGTAGTTCATATGTCAACTTCAATCGGTGCTAAACTAATCAGACAAGGTAAGATGAGAGGTCTTGATGTTACATCAGAAACATGCCCTCACTACCTAACAATCAACGCTCAAGATGCTATGACTGAGTACCATGCATGTGCTAAGATTGCTCCTCCACTAAGAAGCAAGAAAGACAATGCAGAACTATGGGAAGGTCTTGCAAACGGATCAGTTGACTTTATCGCAACTGACCATGCACCATACAACTTAGAGCTTGAGAAGGTTGGTAGAGATATCTGGACTGCATTCCCAGGAATCCCAGGTGTTGAAACTATGGTAGAAATCATTGTTAACGGATACAATGATGGAAAAATCACTCTTGAGACAATGGTAGACATTCTTTCAAAGAATGCTGCTATCCACTACGGACTATATCCTAAGAAGGGATCAATGCAAGTTGGATCAGATGCTGACCTTACAATCATTGACCTAGACAAGGTATGGACAATAGACAAGGATGATGCTGATTCATACATGCAAAACAAGTACACTCCACTTCAAGGTATTACACTAAAGGGTAGAGTAAACAAGACAATTGTTAGAGGAAACCTAGTATACAATGAAGGTGAAGGAATACTTTCTAAGCCAGGATTTGGACAATGGATTCCAAGACAAAACACAAACAAGCTTGACAGAAAGCTTAAGTTTATTGAATACAAGCCAACAACTTACTAAAATTAGTTTATATATAAGTTAATAATTTATTTCAATAAATTTATTTTTTACAATCGAAAGGGGAAATTACAATGGCAAGATACGGTATATGTGTAATCGACATGCTAAATGACTTTATCGGAGAAAAAGCTCCACTAAGATGTCCAGGTGGGGAGGAAATCGTTCCAAACCTACAAAAACTTTTCAAGTGGGCTAGAGAAAGAATGGACGGAGGAAAAGATGACGTACATCTAATCCACATCCAAGAAGCTCATAGAAAGAACGATGCTGACTTCAGAGTAAGACCAGTACACGCAATCAAGGGAACTTGGGGATCAGATTTCATTAAGGATCTTTACCCAGAAGACAGAACTTGTGAGTACATCGTACCTAAGAGAAGACACAGTGCGTTCCACCACACTGACCTTGACCTATACCTAAGAGAAGAAAACCTAGACACAGTTGTTATAACTGGAGTTTGGACTAACGTTTGCTGTAGATCAACTGCTGCTGATGCACTAGCTATGGCTTACAGAGTTATCACTCTTACAGATGGTAACCACTCAAAGACTCAAGCTCAACACGAGTCAGGTCTAAATGACCTTTCAATCTTCACTAAGCTTATGACAATCGACGAGTTCACAGCTGCTATAGATGCTGGACAAGACGCTTGGGCTGGTGCTGGAGACTGCGATAACAAGGTTAAATAATAAAAATACCTATATAAGGTGAAATAATTGCCTACCCATATGGGTAGGCAATATTTATCTATACAAATATTTGGAAGCTTTCAGAAAGAGAGGAAGAACCATGAAAATTATAGTTGGAGTTTCAGGCGGAAGTGGAGCAATCTACGGCGTGGCTCTTTTGAAAGTGTTAAAAGAACTAGGAATAGAAACGCATCTTGTAGTTTCAACACTTGGAGAACATGTTGTTGAACATGAGTGTGGAATAACTTTAGATGAGCTAAAGAAGCTTGCCACTTATTATCATGATAACAAGGATCTTGCAGCTTCAATTGCAAGTGGATCATTTAAGACAGATGCAATGGTTATTGTTCCATGTTCTATGAAAACAGTAGCATCAGTTGCATATGGACTTTCAGATAATCTACTTACAAGAGCCGCAGATGTTATCATTAAAGAAAACAGAAAGTTGATTGTAGTTCCAAGGGAAAGCCCATTAAGCACAATTCACTTAGAGAATATGCTTAAACTTTCAAAACTTGGTGTTACAGTTCTTCCGCCATCACCAGGCTTTTATTCACAGCCTGAGTCAATAAGTGATATTGTTGCACTTATTGTTGGTAGAATTCTTGATCAATTAGGTATTGAGCATAATCTACTTAAAAGATGGGGAGAAGACGCTTAGGAAGGAGGAACACAATGGAAACTCAAATGTTAAGAGCTACGATGGCTAAACTTCAAGAGCTTGGTCAAATTGAAGTTTGTTCAGCACCAGTAGATCCTAAATTTGAATTAGGAGCTGTACTTAAGCACTTTGATAACCAATTACCGATATTATTTAACAACGTTAAGGGATACGATATGCCTGTACTAGGTGGGCTTTATGGGAATAGAGATCTATACCATAAGCTAACTGATACTAACCGTGAGGGTAGAATCATGAAGTACATGAACGCTATTGCTGATCCAAAACCAACTAAAATATTATCAAATGGACCTATAATGGAGAACATTATAACTAGAAATATAGACATAACAAGAATGCTTCCTGCACCAACATCACATGGTAAGGACAATGGAGCCTTCTTAACTGCAGGTATGTTCATAGTTAGAGATCCTGAAACAGGATACACACATATGGCTGTACGTAGATTCCAGGTTAATGGACCTACTAACATATGTGCTCTAATCTCAGGACATTCACCAGCACTTAGAGAGCAATTTGCTGAATTTGAAAAAATCAACAAACCTCTTGAGTGTGCAGTAGTGCTTGGATATGATGCTACATACCTATTAGCATCACAGATTGGTTCAAGAAGATATGGTCTTGATAAGCACCAAGTTGACTCAGCTTTAAGAGGTGAGCCACTAGAGCTTGTTAAGTGTCATACTGTTGACCTTGAAGTTCCAGCATATGCTGAAATGGTACTAGAGGGAGTTCTTGTTCCTAACAAGAGAGAAATCGAAGGACCTTTCGGTGAACTTATGGGATACTATGGATTCGTTGCACCAAACCCAGTTATGGAAGTTAAGTGCATAATGCATAGAAACAACCCAGTATTCCAACATGCATTCCCTTGTAGAGAAGAGCATTTAGCTAACGGACTTATAAGAGAAGTTGAGCTATATGCTGCACTTAAGAACATGGTAAACGTACAAGACGTAAACATCACTATTGGTGGTGGATGTAGACTTCACGCTATCGTGTCAATTAAGAAGGTTAAAGAGGGAGATGGAAAGGCTGCTATACTTGCTGCTCTAGGTAGCTGCTACGACATTAAACACGTAGTTATAGTAGACGAAGACATTGATATCTATGACCCAAGCAGTGTTGAACTTGCTCTATCATCAAGAGTTCAAGCATCACAAGACGTTGTTATAGTTCCAGGAGCTAATGGTTCAGGACTAGAAGCATCACACGTTTACCGTGGTGTATCAGACAAAATGGGAATCGATGCTACAAAGCCACTTAATGATCCAGAAAATTACTTCGAAATGGCAGTAATTCCAGGATTCGAAAATGGTGTAGATATCGAAAAGTATTTCCCAGGCATGAAAAAATAATAAGGGTGGTAAATTATTATGAAGCAAGCTATAGGAATAGTTGAAACTAAAAGCTTAGTAGCTGCTATCCAAGCTTCAGATACTATGGTAAAAGCTGCTGACGTACATGTTGCTGATTTCAACTATGTTGGATCAGGAATCGTTGCAGTTATAGTATCAGGAGAGGTTGCTGCTGTTACTGCAGCTGTTGAAAGTGCGCAAGAAACTGTATCAGGAATTGCACAGATTATTTCAGCGACTGTAATAGCTAGACCTCATGATGAAGTTGATAAAATGATTAATCAGTAGTCGATGGTGGTGAAATTATGGCAGATATAATTGGACTAACAATGTATAAGAACATTGTAGGAAAACCAGAAAATGCAAACAATAACTCTGCTACTTCTTCTGTAAAGAATGTTTCAAACCTTAATTCAAAGGAAGAAAGCATGCTTGTTGGACTTTTAAATAAGTCACAGAGCTTAAGTAGCTACACATCATCTGCTCCTAAATCTGCTTACTCTACATCATCATGTGGTGCAGTAGGTAAGAAGGTTACGTTAAGCGAGATGATAAAACCAGCTATGAATAATGTTGAGGTTAAAGCTGAAACTAAATCAGCTTCAGCATCAGATATTTTAAGTAGTATGGCAAGACCAGTTGAAGCGTCAAAGCCTCAACTTGGACAAAAGGTTGATATTCAAAGCCTAATTGGAGGAATTAAGACTCCAAAGGCAGCAAATTCAGCTTATGATATGAAAAAGAGTACTACAGTTACACTTAACGAATTAGTAGCTAAGTGTAAAAAGAGCGAAGATGCTCCTGTAGCAACTACAGTAAAGGCAGAAACTGGAGTAAAGAAGAGTGTGATAGGAAACTCTATGGGAATAGACAGTCTAATCCCTAAGATTTCACTTAACTCAATTGGTAAAAGCAACTCCTTTTTCAAGTAAGATGTAGGAGGAAATAACATTGAGACAAGCTCTAGGTGTAATAGAAGTTATAGGACTAGGCGGTGCTATCACTGCTCTAGATGCTGCTTGTAAGGCAGCAGACGTAACTCTTGTTGGATACGACAAGGTTATCGGAGTTAACAAGGCTATCAGTGTTGTAGTAAACGTTGCTGGTGAAGTTGCGGCTGTTAAGGCTGCAGTTGAAGCAGGAGCTGCTGCTGCAAGCAGAGTGTCTACAGTAGTATCATCACATGTACTAGCTAGACCACACGAAGAACTAGATATGCTACTTAACGAGTTCTCAAAGAACTTAAAAAAAAAAATAGTTAATGAAGAAACTCCAGTAGTGGAGGAAGCTTCAGCTGCTATAGAAGAGGAAGCTACAACTGAAGAATCAGATAGCAAATCTTCTAAGAAAAAAGGCGGAAAATAATAGATAACCACGAAATTGTGGTATAATTAATAAACCAAATGAATATTTGTTTTTATTTTAAGGAGGTATATTATTATGGCAACAGGACAAGCTTTAGGAATGATCGAAACTAAGGGACTAACAGCTGCAATCGAAGCTGCAGACGCAATGGTAAAGGCTGCTAACGTAAATCTAGTAGGATACGAAAAAATCGGATTTGGACTAGTAGCAGTTATGGTTAGAGGAGATGTAGGAGCTGTTAAGGCTGCAACAGATGCTGGTGCAGAAGCTGCTAGATCAGTTGGAGAGCTACACGCTGTTCACGTAATTCCAAGACCACACTCAGAAGTTGAAAGAGTAATTCTTAAGTCTGAATAATTCTTTATATTACTTATGCTGCTAAGGCGATGCCTTAGCAGTGTAATCTAAAGAGGTAAGGAATAATGAATAAAAATAAACAAACTATGGATATCCTAAACAGGTTATCAATTAAAATAACACAGGGACAATATCCAGGAATGCCAGCGGCAGTAGCATCATCTTCTAATAGTTCTACATTAGCTAGCCAAATTCCTATGAATAATGGGAAAAAGTTACTAATGGTTATTACAGGATGTGATACTGGTATAGATGAATCTATAGCAGAAGCGAAGAAGCTTAAGGACCTTGGATATATTCTAGATATAGCTTTATCAGAAAGTGCTGAAAGTCTATTTATAGATAAAGTTCAGGGGATTAATCCTCATAAACTTTATACAGCAGCTGATAAGAATATTTATCTTGAGATGATTGAGGAAGCTGATGCTGTAATAGTACCAGTTACAACTCAAAATACTGCTATAAAGTTATCACTTGGACTACAAGATAGCTTTATTTCTATGCTACTTTGGCAAACACTGTGGCAAGGAAAAACTCTTTTTATGAATATGGATAACCTAACAGTACATAGAGGCATGGAGCCTAAGAGCAAAATGCTTTTACAAATGATGTCAGGTTACTGTGATAAGCTTAAGAGACTAGGGGTTAAACCTATAGCTACTCTTAACTTAGCATCTAAAATCCATAGCAGTTTTGCAACTACTGGAAGTTCAGTTGAAGCCGCAACAGGTACTGCTATTGAGAGAACTGTTATTACTGAAAAGGACATTCTTAAGATAGCTAAGGGAGATACACTAACTGTTCATCCAAGAACAATAGTAACTTCTCTTGCACATGAAGCAGCTAGAAACCTTGAAATCAAAATAGTTAAGCAAAACGTATAAGGAGATAAGCTATGCATATAGGAAAAGTAATCGGAAACGTTGTAGCAACAAGAAAAGATGAAACACTAACAGGAAGTAAGCTTATGCTTACTCAACCACTTGATATAGACTTAAAGCCTAATGGAGACCCACTTATTATGGTTGATACAGTAGGAGCTGGAATTGGTGAAGTAATAATGTACTCAACAGGAACAGCTTCAAGAAATGCTGCAGAAAAGCCAGATGCTGCTATTGATGCAGCTATAATTGGGATAATTGACTACATTGATGTTGATAAAAGCAGCATAGTAGGAGATAACAGCTCTATTAAGAAGTAATTGAAGGAGGCACATATCATGTTAAACATGAAGTCAATTAAAGAAGCTATTGAATATAGAAAAATGATTGATGTTCTTATGGGTGACAAAGATCATGCGGACATCGTTCTATACCATGGTAATGTAATTAACGTTATCACTAAGGAAATATATGTAGCAGACGTAGCTATCAAAGGAAAGTACATCCTAGTAGTAGGAGATGCTTCAAAACTAGTTGGACCTAATACTGTTGTTGTAGATGTTCAAGGAAAATACATCTCACCAGGATTTATGGATTCACACATGCACTTTGAGAGCTCAATGCTTACAGTAACAGAATTCTCAAGACTATCAATTCCATCAGGAACTACAACTCTTGTTGCAGACCCACATGAAATTGGTAACTCACTAGGACCAATAGGAATGAAGGCTATGGCTGATGAGTGTTCAGTTGTACCAAACCACGTACAACTTCAAGTACCAGCACTAGTTCCAGACTGTCCAACTCTTGAAACTGCATCATACGATGTAACTTCAAAGGACATGGAAGACCTTCTAAACTACCCTAACATTCTAGGAATCGGAGAGCTTCAAGGATTCAGTAACGCTATGCACGTTTACAACAACACTCCTGAAGTTATTGACGATCTTGTAGCATCAACTCAATATGCTAAGTCACTTGGAAAGCCAGTAGACGGAAACGCTCCTGACCTATTCGGATGCGACCTAGCTGCTCACATTATCGCTTGTGGTGGTAAGTGCTCATGTCACGAAACTACTAAGAAAGACGAATGTGTTGAGAAGATCAGACAAGGTGTTTACGTATTCATGAGAGAAGGATCAACTCAAAGAAACATGGCTGAATGTATTAAGGCTGTAACTGAAGAAGGACTAGACTCAAGAAGACTTATCCTAGCTTCAGACGATATGGTTGCTGAGGACCTTGAAAAGAAGGGACACATGAACGATATCGTAGCTAGAACAATCAGAGAAGGTGTTAACCCTGTTGAAGCTATCCAAATGGTTACAATTAACCCTGCAACTTACTGGGGCTTCCAAGACAGAGGAGCACTTCTTCCAGGATCACTTGCTGATATCGCTATCATCAGTGACCTTAACAACATGGTTGTTGACGCTGTATTCATCGAAGGTAAGCTAGTTGCTGCTGAAGGAAAGCTTCTTATTGATCTTCCTAAGTACACTTACCCAGACGAAGTTAAGAACTCAGTTAAGATTTCTCCAGTTTCAGAGAAGGATCTTGAAATAACTGCAAACGGTTCAAGCGCTACAGTAAGAGCTATGCAAGTTATTCCAGACCAAAACCTAACTGGTAAGCTTGAGTTTAACGTAAGAGTTAACAATGGAGTAGTTGGAGCTGACATGAACCAAGACTGTCTACCAATCTGCTGTATTGAAAGATACGGAAGAACTGGAAACATCGGTCATGCATTCATCAATGGATTCGGTCTTAAGACTGGTGCATTTGCTGAGTCAATTGCCCACGACACTCACAATATCCTAGTTGTAGGTACAAACTACAAGGATATGATGATTGCTGTTAACAGAGTAATCGAAATGAAGGGTGGAATCGCAGTTGCTAACAACGGTAGAGTAATTGACGAACTAGCTCTTCCAGTTGGTGGTCTAATCACTGACGAATTAAACGGATTCGAAGTATCAGCTAAGATCGGTCAACTAGAAGCTCTAGTTAAGAACGAACTAGGATGTAAGATACATGCACCATTCATGCACCTTTCATTCGTTGGTCTTTCAACTTCACCAGATTGGAAGATTACTGACTTCGGTCTAATCGACGTTAACAACTTCAAGGTTCTACCTGCTGTTGTTGAATAAGATTAATTAGGCATTTGCCTTTTATATAAAGCCACAGGATTATCCTGTGGCTTTTTTATTATACTAAAATAGAATATTTATAGAAAAAACCCTAAAATAGCTTCTAATAAAGAAGTATTTTGTCAAATTATGAATATATATTGTATGGGTACGAAATAAATATTATATAATAGTGATAATATTTCTCATAATTTACTTTTTAACAATTTTGATTTTTAGTATAAATAGTTGTATTATTAACTTAACAAAGGGAGGTACACAGTACCAAGTAAGTGGTAGCTGGACTCAAAAATTTTTATTAACTAATGTTTGAATATTAAGAATATAATTATGTAACATATATAAGAGATACAAAAGGAGGAATACATATGGGTAAGTACAATGATAAAGTTGTCATAGTAACAGGTGGAGGACAAGGAATCGGATACGGAATTGCCACTGCATTTGCAAAGGAAGGAGCTAATGTAGTTATTACAGGAAGAACTCAAGCTAAGCTTGATAAGGTGAAGGAAGACTTTGAAAAAGATTACGGAGTTAAGGTTTTAGCTGTTGTAGCTGACGGAGGACGTGAGGATGACGTTAAGTCATGTATAGATAAGACTGTTAAGGAATTTGGTAGAATTGACGTTGTTGTTAATAATGCACAGGTTTCAGCATCAGGAGTTATGCTAGAAAATCACACTAAGGAAGATTTTGACTTAGCTATTATGTCAGGACTATACGCAGCCTTTTATTATATGAGGGAAGCTCTTCCACATCTTAAGGAAACAAAGGGCTCAGTTATTAACTTTGCATCAGGGGCAGGATTATTCGGTAAGCTTGGACAATCATCATATGCAGCAGCTAAGGAAGGGATTCGTGGAATGTCTAGAGTTGCAGCAGCAGAGTGGGGACCATATGGAGTTAATGTTAATGTAATATGCCCACTAGCTATGACAGAGGGTCTTATGAAGTGGAAAGAAGAATATCCTGATGTTTACGAAAAAACAATAGGAAACATTCCAATGGGAAGATTTGCAGACCCTGAAACTGATATTGGAAGACTATGTGTATTCCTAGGATCTGAGGATGCAGCCTATATTACAGGAGAATCAATTACTGTACAAGGTGGAAGTGGACTTAGACCATAAAAATTTAATATGATAAATTTAGGGTTAAGACTTATGTCTTAATCCTTTTTTTAGTTTATAATGTAAATATTAATTAGGTTGGGGGGATAAATTATGAAAGGTGTTATATTCGATCTTGATGGAACATTAATAGATTCATCAAGCGCATGGTTAACTCTTGCATCAGGATATTTAAAGTTTAAGGGTATAACCCCTGTAGATAATGTGGATGAAATACTTAAAAAAGCTTCACTTGAGGAGGGAGCAGAGTATTTCATATTGAATTATGGCTTTAAATTAAGTGTAGATGAGATTATTTCAGATATTAATATGTATATGAAATCTAAATACGAAAATGAATTTAGCTTAAAAGATGGAGCAGATGAATACATTAATTATTTGAAAAGTAGTGGAATAAAGATATCACTTGCAACTATGACAACTAGAGCTCTTGCAGAAAAGGTATTAAGTAGACATAATATACTAGGGTTATTTGAGTATATTAATACTTGTAGTGAAGTTGGGTTTAGTAAAAATCACCCCAATGTATATCTAAAGTGCTGCACTGATATGAACCTTGATGTAAGTGACGTGGTAGTATTTGAGGATTCCCTTCCCTGTATTAAAGTAGCTAAAAAAGCAGGGTTTTATGTTGTTGGGATAAAGGATATTGATAAGGGTAATGAGAAGCTAATTAAAGAAGCAGTAGATAAGTACATAAAATCATTTAAAGATATGATGTAAAAAAGGCAGCGTAAGCTGCCTTTAGACTTGTTAGAAAGTAAATATCCTGTTATAAAATCCTAGTTTTATTTGCTAAGTATTTCAACCCCAGTTTCAGTTATAAGAATCATATGTTCCCACTGTGCAGATAGACCACCGTCTTCTGTAAATACAGTCCACTCATCATCCTCATCTATAACTACTTCATAGCTACCTTCATTAATCATAGGTTCTATGGTAAATACCATCCCTGGAACTAGTATCATATCCTCACCAGGATTTCCAAAGTGGGGAACAAAGGGCTCTTCATGGAACTGAAGTCCTATTCCATGTCCTCCAAAGTCACGAACTACAGAATATCCTTTGCTCTCAGCATAGCTTTGTACAGCATAGGATATATCACCTAAGAATCCCCAAGGCTTAGCAGCTTCGATTCCCTTAAGTAGTGCTTCCTTAGCTGTGTTTACAAGGTGAACAGCATGTTCTTCAGCTTCACCAATAATAAACATTCTTGATGCATCTGAGTAATACCCATTATATATAGTAGATACATCTACATTAAGAATGTCTCCATCCTTAAGTATAATCTTCTCATGTGGAATACCATGGCATATTTCATCGTTAAGAGATGTGCAAACACTCTTAGGGTAGCCTTGATAATTTAAAGGAGCAGGAATAGCACCCTGAGTTGTTGTATAGTCATAAACTATCTTATCTATGTCAGCAGTACTCATACCAGCCTTAATATGCTTTGCCACCTCATCAAGTACAGCATTATTAATAGCAGCACTTGCTTTTATTCCCTCTATTTGTGCAGGGGTCTTTATAATATCCCTATCTGGCACTGTATGACCTTCAAGCTTAAGAGCCTCTAGTCTTTGTTCCATATCCATGTGACACTTTTTATACTTCTTGCCACTACCACACCAACAATCATCATTTCTGTTCATATTTATTCCTCCTAACAGTAGGTTATAAATTATACTATTTACATTTTAACAATAATGATAATATAAATCAAAATAATCATATGCCAATTATTGTATAGGTAGACTTACTATGCTAGAATGATGGTAAATATGAAAATTTACGAAGAAACAGGAGGGAATTAACATGTGGTTATTCTCCTACTTTAAAAATAGAAGAAAAATAAATTCTATAATAAATGAGGCCCTAGACCTTTCACAGTTTAATGCACATGATAGGGCTATTGAAAAACTAAGGAATGCAATAGAAATCTATGGAGAAAATTACGACTTATATGTAGCGCTTGGAGAAACTTACTGTAAAACTTCAGATGATAATGAAGCAAAGGAATGGTTTACTAAGGCTATTAGTATAGAACCATTCTTTTTTATAGCATATTTTTATAGGGCACAACTATATCTTAAAGAGTATAAGTATAAGGAAGCTATAAAAGACTTTGATAGGGCTATTTTATTATTTAAAAGGGAGCCACTTGCATATATGAAAAGAGGAATGTGTTATGCATCCCTTAATAAATATGATGAGGCACTTGAAAATGCTATAGCCTATAGTAGATTAACAGATGATAAGGAAGAAGCATATAAATTAGTTATAGCAACAGCAATTGCGACCAGTAAAACAAAACTTGCTAAAAAGTATACAGACAAGCTTATTAAGTTAACAGGTGAAAGTCCGACTGTTAATAGTTTTATGGCAAGGGCCCTTGATGCTGAGGGAGAAAATGATAAGGCACTTGAAAATTATAATAAGGCACTAGAAGAGGATCCCTATAATTTTAATGTTCTTTGTCAAAGAGGAAGCTATTATGTAAAGGTTAATGAGTATGAAAATGCAAAAATAGATTTTGCAAGGGCATGTGATTTAGATATAGATGATGCTAAGGATGTTGCATATGAAGGCCTTGCAGTATGCTATAGAGCAGGAAATGATATTAATGCTGCTATAGGATGCTATAAAAAGGCTATAGATATATCACCTGATAAGTATTACTACTACTATGAATTAAGTTGTTGTTATTTTAAGATTGAGGACTACAAAAATTCAGTAGAAATACTAGAGATGGGGGAAAGGGAGTGCAGTAAGTGGCCATATACAGAGCATATGCTAATTCTTAAGGGAGATTATTACTTTAATGAACTTGAAAAATATGAGGAGTCATTTGAGTATTATAGTGAAGTAGTTAAAGATAAATACAACAAGTATGTATATGATAAAATGGGTAAGGCTAAAATGTCCATTGGAAGTTATGAAGATGCTATAGATTGCTTTAATAATATAATAGGTAGGGAAGAAGAAAGACATCAACATATTTATCGAGTAGCTCAGTGCTATGAGGGAATGAAAATATATGATAAGGCACTTGAGAATTATACAAGGGCTATTGAAGAGGATATAGATAATGAGGTTTACTACAATAGTAGAGGGTGTTTATATGCTACTTTAAGAAAGTATCAGGAGTCTATTTATGATTTCGAAAAAGCTGCCACACTTAGGGACGACGTTGTTCAGTATAAGTATAACCTTGCACTTTCATATAAAGAGATAGGAAGCTTAGATAAAACAATAGAACTATATGAGAAGATACTTGCAGCAGAAGGTGAAAATGAATATATATTATTAACACTTGGAAAGCTATGTATTAGTACAGAAAATATAGAAAAAGCAAATAAATGCTTTATAAAAATTATTGAGATTAATAAGGATAACAAGGAAGCTTATTATTATCTTGGGTATATTAGATATTTTGAGAATAAGTTTGAAGAGGCTATAGGGTATATTAATATATCAATGGATGGTGAGGAGAATGAATCTTCACTTTTATTAAGGGGAAGATGTTATCTTGAAAGTGGAGAATATAGTAGCGCCATATGTGACTTTTCAAAGCTAATAGAGAAGTCAAGAATACCTGATTATTACTTCTACAGGGGAATGGCTAAGGCTAGTCTTAAGGATTATGAAGGAAGTATTAATGACTATACATTAGCTATAGAATTTGACTCTAGTGATGCACAGATGTATATTTCAAGGGGGTATGCCTATAAGTCTGTAGGACGATATCAGGAGGCAATTCAGGATTACCAAAGAGCAGGTAATGTTAATTACAGCTTAAAGGGAACTACATACTATAATATAGGAATGATATATGATATAACAGGTGACTACAAAAGAGCTTTATATTATCTTAATAAGGCAGAGAAGATAAATCCGAGTAGTGATAATATAGATGAAATAAATAAGAAAAGAGAAGAAATATATTCAAAGACTCAGAAGAAAAAATCATAAAAGGTTAGGACCTAAGTAGTCCTAACCTTTTTTATAATTTTTCAAGAATTATATCTTCAAATGATTTTATGCTCATAGGCTTGTAGAAGTAGTAGCCCTGAGCCATATCACATCCTATTGACTTAAGGAAGTTAACGTGTTCAAGGGTTTCAACTCCTTCGGAAACAACCTTAATATTAAGACCAGTTGCAATATCAATAACTCCCTCAATTATAATTCTAGATCTATCCCAGGAATTACCG
Source organism: Clostridium sp. (assembly GCF_036639235.1). Taxonomy (GTDB): domain Bacteria; phylum Bacillota; class Clostridia; order Clostridiales; family Caloramatoraceae; genus Clostridium_AB. The sequence continues at coordinate 18,153 of NZ_JAVWJB010000015.1, read as the reverse complement.
GAATAGAAAAATGCTTTATCAAGTTTTAATACGTCTACAGGAATTTCACGGAGCATATTAAGTGAAGAATATCCTGTACCAAAATCGTCCATGGATACTAAAAAGCCTATATCTTTAAGTTTTTCTATAATATTAATTAGTATATCCATATGATCAAATACAGCACTTTCAGTTATTTCTATTTCAATAAGAGATGGGTTAACATTGTATTTCTTTAAAATAGCCTTATATTCACTAACAAAGTGAGGATTATTAAGATGTATTCTTGATATATTAACTGAAATTGGAATTAAAGGTAGTCCAAGTAGTCTCCACTGCCATAAAATTTTACATACTTCTTCAAAAATATATTTATCAAGAGCTTCGATAAATCCGTTTTTCTCAAAAATAGGTATGAATTTATATGGAGGTATTTCACTTGAGGTTGTAGGAAACCATCTAACTAGTGCTTCAGCTCCTGTTACTTTGTTTTGTTTAAGGTCGTATTTAGGTTGAAGGAAGAATGTAAACTCCTTATTATCAAGAGCATATATCATAGATCCCTCAATTTCTTTCTCCATATTAATGTGTTTTGAAATATCGCTGTAAAATACAAAGCTACCACTTTCCATACCCTTAACACTTTGTTGTGCAAGAATAGCATTATCCTTTATAGCTGTAATATTTTCCTCAGGATTAGTAATAAGATAAATACCACAATTAACTATAAGCTTATGGTTACATACAAAGTCCATACTAGGACAAGATATGCTATTAGTTAGATTTTTAAGCCTTTTAGTTGTAGTATCTTTATCCTCATACTTTAGAAGAAGAGCAAAATAGTCATTAGAAAGCCTACAGAACATTTCTTTTTCTAATATGTTTTCTTCAATGCAGCGTGCTATATGATTTATAACACTATCCCCTTCCCGAAATCCAAAGGTATGATTAATATATTTAAAGTTATCAACATCCAGAACTATAAAGGTATAGGGGGTAGGTGATTCAGATAATAATTTAGGAAAACTTAAGCAGAACATATTCCAGTTAGGTGAATTAGTAAGTGAATCCTTAAATGCAAGATAATATAGAGTGTACCGAGTTCGATTCTCAACCTTAAACATATAGATTAGAGAACATATATATATGATAAATATACAAATGCAAATTCCAAGAGAAATGCTACTTATAAAATTTGATGATGTTATTATAAATGTTATAAAAGTAACTCCAAGTAAGGATAATAATGAAGCAAATAATATAGTTGATGTGGATGGGGAAACTATATTCTCTATACTATTTTCAAATTGTTTAGTAAAGAGGTTACTTCTATGCTTCATACAAATACCTCCTTTACCTATCAGGTTAATTTATCGCAAATATATTAATGTTATTATCTGATTGGGTGCTTTGTTAGTAAACTATATGTAAGATAAGTGGAAATTGATACTAAATAGTAGGTGATTTGTTAACTAAAATAAAAAGCATGTTGGTTATATTAATCAACATGCTTTTTATTTTAAATTGTAGTTAAGTATAATTTAGAAGCTTTCAACTAAAACTTCCATAGTTCCACCACATACCATTCCCTCAGACTCTGCAACATCACCTGTCATATCAACGTGCTGAAGTAGGTAACCCTTAGAGCCCATTATTTCACGGGAACTTGTAATTACAGCAGCTTCACTACACCCACCGCCTATACTTCCTATTGTTCTTCCATCAAAATATGCTATCATTTTAGCACCAGACTTACGAGGAACAGAACCCTTAGAAGATAGTATAGTAATTAAAGCACTTTCAAATAAGTCATCCTTAGATACGGATTCTATAACATCCCTGTCGAATTCAGGGAAGCTGTATTTTTTAGATGAACGACTTATTATCCCCTTATTTTTAAAGCTTATAAGCTCTCCTACTATTGAAATAGCAATTTCATCCGGTGTTATAGCCGCTATATCAAGTCCTATTGGTGAATTAATACTTGATAAAACATCATTATTATATCCTTCTGATTTAAGTTCCTCCATCATACCACGAACACGACGTTTAGAACCTATCATGCCTATATATGATAATTCATGTTCAATAACATGTCTTAAAACAATACCATCATGTCTATGTCCCCTTGTAATAATAACAACAAAGTCAGATTTTCTAAATTCTATCTTATTAAAAGAATTCTCAAAGTCATCACATATTATAGTTTCAGCTTCAGGGAAGCGTGTAGAGTTTGCAAAGAATGGTCTATCATCAATTAGAGTAATAGAAAAACCTACCCTTGAAGCAAATTCACAAAGAGGCTTAGCAATATGACCTCCACCAAAAACAATAAGTCTAGGGTTTGGAGCAAAAGGCTCTATAATAACTAGCTTATCTAGTACTTCAAGTGTTTGTATCTTACCTGTTAATATAGCATTATGACATGCTAAAAGAGTTTCATCCTCAAGGTTATTATCATTAGAATCTATATCACAGGAGTTAATAAGAATTTTATTAAGTATTTTGCCACTAGATTCTGTGGCTTTATTAAGATATGTAACTAAAACGCATTCAATTCCACTATTAATAGTCTCTTGAAGGTTATTATATATATGTTTAAACATAAAAAATCCCCCTAAATCATAAGTTATTTTATAGTATACATAATTAAATAGAAAAATAACAATATATAAATTTGAATTAAAGGTAAAAAAAACTAAAATTAATAAAAGTTAATATAATAATAGGTATCGGAAATAACTATATACGAACTATTTGAAGTTTATAGCATTGTAAATTACGGAGAAAAAACGTTTAAGTCACTAAAGTACTAGGTATATAATATAAAATTTTACTAATAACACAAAGATGAAAAATCTAAATAGTTTTTCGAAAACTTTATTTTTTTGAAAGTAAGAAAATATATTTATGGTAAATTTATTAAAGTATACAGGGAAATTAACATAGTATCTATACATTTAATTAATATTCATTCTATAATCCGAAATATGGTTATTCAATCGAAAATATAACCATAAAAGGATTATTTATTTGATTAATATAATATACATAATTAATATAGTAGGTTTAATAAATATCATCAAAAATTTAATTTACGTTATAAAAGGTTTAAACTATAACGAATGAATGACATGAAGTTATATAGGGATATTTCGCTTTTAAACCTAAGGGATAGGCACAAAAATTGAAGAAAACCTTTTTAAATTGTCAAAAAATAAGGATTATTTGATTAATTGGTATTTGTTAATCGATTAACCCAGTAGTATTATAGTAAGTAGTTAAATTATGATTTTGTTTAATATTTTAATAATTTTGTTTGCAATAATAATTGCGAAAATGTAAGAGGGGGTATAAATATTGGATCTTAAAAGTGTATTTAAAGCATCATCAATGGATGAAGCATTAAAACTTCTAAACGAATACTCAGACAAAGCCAAAGTTATAGCAGGGGGAACTGACATAGTTATTGAGCTTAAGGAAAGAAAGCTTAAGGCAGAAGTTATGATAGACATAGCAGATATTGCTGAGCTTAGATTCATTAAGGATGCAGGAGACTATGTAGAAATAGGAGCTGCAACTACATTTACGGATATGTGGACAAACGAGTTACTTGATAGTGAATTCAAGGGACTTGCAGAGGCTGCTCGTTCAGTAGGTTCACCTCAAATTAGAAACAGAGGTACTGTTGGAGGAAACATAGCTAATGGTTCACCAGCTGCAGATACTGTTCCACCACTAATGGCACTTGACGCTACTTGCGTTATTAAGTCACTAAATGGAGAAAGGGAAGTAGCACTTAAGAACCTACATACAGGAAAGGGTTCAGTTGACATTAAGGGAGACGAACTACTTTACTCAATTAAGGTTAATAAGCTAGGAAGCAAGGGAGCATTAGGGTTCTCAAAGCTTGGTCTTAGAAACGCTCTAGCAATCTCAAGACTTTCAGTTGCTGTAAGTGTTAAGGTTGATGAAAGTGGAATATGCACTGAAAGCATGATTGGTTCAGGTTCGTTATCAAGATGCCCAGAAAGAGAAAGTAAGATAGAAGAACTTCTTGTTGGAAAGAAGCTAGATGAAGCTACTTTAGAAGAAGTAGCATGTGCATTTGAAGATCACATTAAGGAAAGACTTGCTGGCAGAAGCACTATGGAATTCAAGAGTGAAGCTGTTAAGGGAGCATTTAAGGATGCACTTACTAAGGCAGTAGCAGCTATTAACTAGCAAAGCTTAAACAAGGAGGAGAATATATATGAAAACAGTTAACTTAAAAGTAAACGGCGTTAGCCATTCAGTAGAAGTAGAAGAAGATATGAGACTTCTTGACCTACTTCGTGATAAATTACACCTAACTGGAACTAAGGAAGGTTGTGGAGAAGGAGAGTGTGGTGCTTGTACAGTACTTATGGATGGTATTCTAATAGACTCATGTCTAGTAATGGCGTTCCAAGTAGAAGGTAAGGAAGTAACTACAATCGAAGGACTTCAAAACGGTGAAGAACTTCACCCAATCCAAAAGGCATTTGTTGATGCAGGTTCAGTACAATGTGGATTCTGTATACCAGGAATGGTTCTAGCTACTAAGTCAATACTAGCAAGAAATAGCAAGCCAACTGAGGCTGAAATTAAGGAAGGCATCTCAGGTAATCTATGCCGCTGTACAGGATACACTAAGATAGTAGACGCTGTACATAAAGCCTCTGAATATATGAAGGAGGACAAATAATATGAGTTTAAAAGTAGTTGGACAAAGCATATTAAGAGTAGATGCTGAAGCTAAGGTAACTGGTAAGGCTATTTACCCACAAGATATATACATGGATGGAATGCTATTCGGTAAGACTTTCCGTTCAACAAGACCTCATGCTAACATTAAGGTTGATGTTTCAAAGGCTGAGGCACTAGAGGGAGTTGTTAAGGTATTTACAGCTGCTGATGTTACTGGTGAAAATGCTCATGGAGTTATGTTTAAGGACCATGAGGTATTTGCTAGTAAGAAGGTTAGAAGAGTAGGGGACCCTATAGCATTTGCAGTTGCTAAGACTGAAAAGATTGCTATTGAGGCACTAGATCTAATTGAAGTTGAGTATGAAGACCTACCAGCTTACTTCGACCCAGAAGAAGCTATGAAGGAGGGGGCTGTTCAAATCCACGAAGGACAAGACAACCTACTTTACCACTTCAAAATGAGAAAAGGTCATGGAAAAGATGACATTCAAAAAGCATTTGATGAGTGTGATGTTGTAGTTGAAAATACTTACAACGTACCTCAAGTAGACCATGCATTCCTTCAACCAGAAGCAGGGGTTGCATACCTTGAGGAAGATGGAACAGTAGTACTTTGCTATGCTACTCAGTACCAACACTTTGATAGAATAGAAGTTGCAGAGGCACTAGGAGTACCTAACGAAAAGGTTAAGCTAATTAACCCAGCTGTTGGAGGAGCTTTCGGTGGACGTGAAGACGCTATGGGACAAATTCACCTATCACTAGCAGCAATGGTTCTTAAGGTACCAGTTAAAACTGTTTACTCAAGAGAGGAGTCATTTATGGCACACTCAAAGAGACACGGTGAGAAGATAACTGTTAGAACTGGAGCTCTTAAAAGTGGTAAACTTCATGCAATTGAAGCTACTGTAATGGGTGATAGTGGAGCTTACGCTTCATGGGCATTTAGTGTTCTTAGAAAGTCAGGAGTTCACATGACTGGTCCTTACGAAATACCTCATATTAAGGTAGACAGTATGGCAGTTTACACTAACAATCCATTTGCAGGAGCTATGAGAGGATTTGGGGCAACTCAGGTACCAGTAGCATACGAGCAACAAATGGATATGCTAGCTGAAAAGCTTGGTATTACTCCACTAGAAATAAGAAAAGCAAACATTTTCAAGAATGGTTCTATTACAGGAACTGGACAAAAACTTGTTGAAAGTGTACCACTAGATAGATGTATAGAAGCAGTAGAAGCTGACCTTAGTAAGCCATCAGAAAGTAAACCTGGTAAGCTAAGAGGAAGAGGAGTTGCAAGTGCATTCTACGGAACTGGATACGGAAACGGATTCCCAGACGAGTCAGAGGCACATGTAGAACTTTCAGAAGGTGGAAAGGTTACTGTATTTGTTGGAGCTGCTGAAGTTGGACAAGGATGTAAAACAGCACTTGCTCAAATTCCAGCTGAGTCATTAGGACTTAAGTTTGAAGACATTATATTTGTAAGTGATGATACTTCACTAACAACTGACTCAGGAACAGCTGCGGCTAGTAGACAAACTTACAATACAGGTAATGCAATTAAGAGAGCTGCTGATAAGCTAAGAGCAGAACTTACTGAAATTGCAAGACAAGAACTTGAACTTAACAGTGATGTTGGATTTGTATTTGAAGATGGAAAAATCTATCTTGAAACATTCGAAGCTAAGTGTATAACATTTGAAGAGCTTTATAAGAGACGTGGAGCTGTTAGATGCAAGGGTAACTTTACAGCACAAACAGTTCAAATGGATGATGATGGACAAGGTGTACCATACTGGCCATATACATTCAATGCTTGTGCAGTTGAGGTTGAAGTTGATACTGCAACTGGTAGAATTGAAGTTACTGAAGCATCACACGCTCAAGATGTTGGACGTGCAGTTAACCCACTAATCATTGAGGGCCAAATGGATGGAGGCTTTGCAATGGGTGTTGGTTATGCTATATACGAAGACCTTGGAGTTAAAAATGGTGTAATTAAGAACAACAAGTTCACTAACTACATTATCCCAACTGCAATGGACCTTCCAAGAGTTAGAAATATAATCATTGAAGATCCTGAAACAACAGCACCATACGGAGCTAAGGGTATAGGAGAGCCTGTAATGGTTGCAGTAGCACCAGCAGTGCTTAACGCTATATATGATGCAACAGGTGTTAGAATGACTGACCTTCCTGTTACTCCTGAGAGAATGTTAAAGGCTCTTAGAGCAAACGGAATTAAGTAGTTATTAGAAAGTAAAAATCGAGGCTGTATAATTTTGTGCAGCCTCTTTTTATAACCTTTTATTATTTTAGGAGATGATAAAATTGAATAGTATTAAAAGAAAAATCGACGTAGCAGCAAAAAGAGAAAAGGCAGATTTAGTTATTAAAAATGCAAAGGTAATAAACGTATTTACAAATGAAATAGTAGAAGGAAACCTTGCAATAGACAATGGATACATAATTGGTATAGGAAACTATATTGGTGAAAAGGAAATCGACATTAAAGGAAAATACATCGCACCATCATTTATAGATTCACATGTACATATCGAATCATCAATGAGCACACCTGCTCAATTTTCAAAACACATACTAAGTAGAGGAACAACAACAATAATAGCTGACCCACATGAAATTGCAAATGTTTGTGGACTTTCTGGAATAGAATACATATTAGATGCAACTGAGAAACTACCACTAGACGTTTATGTAATGTTACCTTCATGTGTACCAGCAACAGATTTTGAAACATCAGGAGCAGTACTTAACGCAGACTCACTTGAGAAAATAATTAATCATGAAAGAGTTCTAGGACTTGGAGAACTTATGGATTTTCCAGGGGTAGTTGCAGGGAATTCTAAGATAATAGATAAACTACATGTAGCAGATGGTAAGATAATAGACGGACATGGTCCATTAATTGAAAATGAAGAGCTTAACGCCTACGTTATAGCAGGTGTTAAAACAGAACATGAGTGTTCAACTAAAAAAGAAATGGAAGATAGACTTCAAAGAGGTATGTATGTACAAATTAGAGAGGGTACAGCAGCTAGAAACCTTGAGGATTTAATTCCATATGTTAATAAGGATAATATGAGAAGATGTATATTCTGTACAGATGACAAGCATCCTGAGGATATATTAAAAAGAGGACATATAGATAACAATATTAGAATGGCAGTAAAGCTTGGGCTTGATCCGGTTGATGCTATTAAAATGGCAAGTTTAAATAGTGCTGAATGTTATGGTTTAAAAAACAAGGGAGCAATAGCACCAGGATATATTGCTGATATGGTTGTTTTTGAAGATCTTAAAGATATAGATATTGAAATGGTATTTAAGGACGGAGCCCTAATAGCTGAAAATAAGAAAATGCTTATTGAGGTTGAAGACCATGTAGATGAAAGGGTACTATCAAAGGTTAATATTAAGGAATTTACAAAGGAAGATGTTGCACTTAAACTTAATGCCAGTAGAGCTAGAGTTATAGAACTTATAGACCATAGCCTTGTAACAAAACTAGTCGAAAAGGATGTATTAACTGAAAACGGTGAGTTTAATGTTAATCCTGAAGAGGATATAGTAAAAATTGTTTTAGTTGAAAGGCATACAGGAAGTTCAAAAACAGCAGTAGCATTAGTTAAGGGGTTTGGAATTAAAAACGGAGCAATAGGAGTTACTGTTGCACATGATAGTCATAATATTATTGTTATTGGAGATAGTGACGATAATATAGTTAAGTGTATAAATGAAATAAAACACATAGGTGGAGGAATTGTTATAAGTAGCAGGGGTGAAGTTATTTCATCACTTCCACTAAAAATTGCAGGCCTTATGTCTGAAAAAACACTTGAAGAAGTTGACTTGGATCTTCAAAGAATGATGGAGATAACAAGAAGTCTATCTGTAAGTAGTAAGGTAGACCCGTTTATGACCCTAGCGTTTTTAGCACTTCCAGTAATACCAGAAGTAAAGATAACAGATAAGGGATTATTTGACGTAGTTAACTTTAAATTTATAGATATTAATCCATAATATTTAAGTGTAAAGAAGATATCAAGGGGATTGGTGTCTTCTTTTTCGTATTAAAATTTTGAATTTTTATGTAACTTACCATTGTTATTGGTAAAAAATATAAATATAATAAAATTATATGAGTTTTTCATTCTATTGGCTTTTTTGTATTAAGGGGGGATTAGTATGATCAGATCACAAAAACTACTAACTATTATGTTTATACTAGCAATGTGTATTACCCAGGTAATTGCATTTTTAGTATCTAGTAAGGGAATTGCAATTTCTCTTAACCTAGCTATTATTGTTATATTTGCTATAGTAGGATTTATATCTAAGGGTAGTAAAGAAGATTCAGTTAAAGAGGCAATAGAAATGTTTTCTCCAGAGCACTTTGATAAGGAACTTGATAAGGAGAAGCTTGGAGAAATAGGTGAGGTATTTAATGATAAATTCCTAGACCTTAAGAAAACATTTAAAAATCAAATTCTAATGTCAACTGATGTATCAGGTGTTAGTATGAAGCTTAGCGTTATTGCAGAGGAATCAGCTTCAACTATGGACACGATTAACTCATATGCAGAAACAACTTGTGGATGTAGCGAAAAACAAACAGGAATGCTTGAGGATATTAAGGATAGAACACATGAAATTATCCAAAGTATTAAGGAAGCATCTGATGATATGGAGGAAACAGCAAGGTTTACCCGTGAGTCAATTTCAGCTGCTAACAAGGGAATAGGCGCTACATATAAAATCCAGGAAAGAATGGATGATATGAAGGAGATTATAAACGACATATCAGTTCAAATAGAGCGTGTAAACCGCTCATCTGAAAAGGTTGTTGATATGACTAATCTTATATCATCAATTGCACGCCAAACTAATATGCTTGCACTTAATGCTTCAATAGAAGCTGCAAGAGCAGGGGAAGCTGGTCGTGGGTTTACTGTTGTTGCAGATGAGGTTGGAAAACTATCAATGCAAACTTCAGATGCCTCAAAGCAAATTGAAGGAATTGTTCTAAAGCTAAATGAAGACCTTGTAGAAATCGAAGAAATTGTTAAGGTTAAGGTTTCGACTCTTGAAGAAGGGTATGATGAGGTTGCAGGAACTATTAAGGAACTTACTGATATAGATAAGTCACTTAATATTAGTGCTAAGAAGGTAGAAGGAATTCATCAAAAGATAACTGGAATTGGGGAGAATGGTGGTTCTGTTGCTGTTGGCATAGAGGAAATAGCAGAGTTTACCAATGAACTGTTCTCACAGATGCAGGAAAGCTGTAGTGAGGTTTCGCTTCAAAATAAGAGGCTTTCAGATCTTAAGCAGATTGCAGATAAGCTTTATACTAGTGCAATAGATATGCAGCAGGCTGTTATAGGTGAGGTTATGGAGCAAAAAATGCTTGAAGCAGCCCGTTTAGTTAAGGAAAAGGTAGGTTCAAGACATTTAAGTAGGTCAGAAATAGCTGATATGTGTAAGGAGATAAATATGGACTCTATATACATAACAGATTCTACAGGACTTGTTACAATGTGTAATGAGGAGGTAGGAAATCTTAACCTATATGAGTGCGACCCAACATTCCTAGAACTTAAAAAGGGTACTAAGGTATTTACAGCAACTCCTATTAAGGCGAGAATTGAAGATGGAAGACTATTTAAATTCCTTGCTATTGGAGATAGAGGTGTTATATACCAGGTTGCAATGTCAATTGAATCATTAATAAAATACTAACAATATGAGGGGGTTTTTAAGCCCTCTTTTTCTTATATTTGGTATAGAAAATACTAATTTAATAGAGGATGCTTATTGGAGTATGGCAAATCTATACAAATTGCAAGGATTTCCACCTAATAATGAAATAATATCTTGAAAGAAGAGGTATTGAGTAATATAATGATAATGGAAGTACAGGTTTAATCACAGTTTAAACACTGTTAAAAAAATACATAGATTCACAAGGGGGATTTTATAATGTTAGCAAACAAAACTATTAAAGAATTCTTAGCAGCAACAGCATCAGATGCACCAGTACCAGGTGGCGGAAGTATAGCTGCACTAAGCGCAAGTATTTCAGCATCTCTAGTAGAGATGGTAGCAGGACTTACTATTGGTAAGAAGGGTTACGAAGAAGCAGAAGCAGAAATGAAGGAAGTTAAGGAAATAGCTGCTAAGGCTACTACTGATTTCGTTGAAGCAATCGATAAGGATGCAGATTCATTTGACAAGTTCATGTCAGCTATGAAGATGCCAAAGGCAACTGACGAAGAGAAGGCAGCTAGAAGTGCAGCAATGCAATCAGCTATCGTTGAAGCAGCAGAAGTACCACTTTCAGTTGCAGAAGCAGCATTTAACTTCATGAAGTACACTGAAGTTATGGTAGTTAAGGGTAACCAAAACGCTGTAACTGACGGAGCAGTAGCTGCTATGATGGCTAGAACTGCAGTTATCTCAGCTCTTTACAATGTAAAGATCAACCTTGGATCAATCAAGGATGAAGCTAAGGTAGCAGAACTTTCAGCTAAGGTTAAAGAAATCGAAGCTAAGGTTAACGAAGTAGAAGCTTCAATCCTTTCAAAGGTTAACCTATAATAATTGCAATAAAAGGAACTTCAATAGAAGTTCCTTTTTATTTTGTCTTAACATAGTCTACATATTAGAATTTAGCTTATAAACTGTCGATAAACATAATATAAATATATATAGTAAAAATACACAAATGTATTGTTAGGATACTACTAATTTGTCAAGTTACTATGGGAGATAAATTAACAATATATTTGTGTATTTTTAACATAAAACAAATTAGAATATTTGAAAAATTCTATTTAATATTAGGTTAAACTAGATACTTTATATAGTGATTTATAAGAAATGTAAGGAAAAACTATGATTATCTACAGGATTATACAAAATTAAACATAAAATATACGTGAATTTCAGAAAAATAGTTAGAATTATTGGTAAATTTAAAACAATAAACCTTGAATAAAATGTGAAGTAAAGTTATAATAATGTTAAAGAATATAAAATTTGAGGAGATGATTTTTAATGGCTTGCACATCAAATCTAAAAGCAGTTAAAGGAACTGTAGTATTTACTCCAGCATTTGGAGAATACAAAATCCTTGAGGGGGGCTACATAGTAGTAGAAGGAAAACTAGTTAAGGGTGTATACGAAACTCTACCTGAAGAGTACAAAGACGTATGCGTTGTTGACTATGGGGACAAGCTAATCCTACCAGGATTTGTTGACCTACACTTCCACGCACCACAATTTGCTAACAGAGGTCTTGGTATAGATATGGAACTACTTCCATGGTTAGAGACTTACACATTCCCAGAAGAAGCTAAGTACACAAATCTTGAATATGCTAAGAAAGCTTATGAGAAGGTTGTTTACGAGCTATGGAAGAAGGGTACTACTAGATCAGTACTATTCGCAACAATTGATAAGGATGCATCAGCACTTCTTATGGATCTTCTAGCTCAGGCAGGACTAGGAGCTTACGTTGGTAAGGTAAACATGGATAGAAATTCACCAGATTTCTACATAGAAGAAACAGCTCAATCACTTAAGGACACTGAAGAGTTCTTAAAGGCTACAAGCGGTAAGTACGATATCGTTAAGCCAATAATTACTCCAAGATTCGTTCCTACTTGTACAGGAGAATTAATGCAAGGACTTTCAAAGCTTGCTAAGGAATATAACACTCCAGTTCAATCTCACCTTTCAGAAAACAGAGGAGAGGTTGCTTGGGTTAAGGAACTTCACCCAGAAGCTCCAAACTACGGTGGAGTATATGACCAATTCGAAATGTTTGGTCAACAGCCAACAGTTATGGCTCACTGTATCCACCTAACTGATGAGGAAATAGCTCTTATGGCTAAGAACAACGTATTCGTTGCTCACTCACCACACTCAAACTGTAACCTAATCAGTGGAGTTTCACCTATAAGAAAGCTTCTTAAGGCAGGAGTTCCAGTTGGTCTTGCATCAGACATCTCAGGTGGACATGATGTATCAATGGCTAGCGTTATGGTTAATGCAGTTCAAGTTTCAAAGGTTAAGTGGGTAGAAAACCCAGAGTACAGTGCATTCGGTGAGTTCCTATCAACTCCAGAAGTACTATACCTAGCTACTAAGGGTGGCGGTAAGTTCTTCGGTAAGGTTGGAAGCTTCGAAGAAGGATATGAATTCGACGCACTTATCGTTGACGATGCTGAACTATCAGACGTAAATGACAGATCAGTTGAAGAGAGAGTTCAAAGATACATCTACGTTGGAGACGACAGACAAATCGTTGACAGATACGTAGCTGGTAACAAGGTAGACGAGCCTAAGTTCAACTAGTATATTTAAGCCTCAGAGAAATCTGAGGCTTTTTTATTTAGGAGGAAATATGAATTTTTATAATAGGGTTTATGAAGAAGTTAGTAAGATACCTAAGGGAAAGGTAGCGAGTTATGGCTATATAGCCCTTATGGTAGGCAATAAAAATGCATCTAGGGCTGTAGGGTATGCTCTACATAAAAATCCCTCTCCAGGGGTTATACCCTGCCATAGAGTGGTTAATAGGGAAGGAAGCCTAGCTAAGGCATTTGCCTTTGGGGGCATAGATGCCCATGCAGCTTTACTAGAGGCTGAAGGGGTACAAGTAATAGACGGTAAAGTTAATATGGAAAAGTACGCACTAAAAAAGCACCAATAAAATTATTGGTGCTTTCTATCTATGCTGATTTATTATGTAAGTTCTCACTAAATGATGGTGAGGCTAGCTTAAGTGCTGGAAGTATTGCTCTTGTAATACCTGCATCTACCATGTGGTGAATCATAGCTCCGATTCCAACAACTATAAATGCTTGGTATAAATCAAATCCTACAAATGGAATAACTATAAGTGATTCAAGTATTCCGTGTATAGGAGCAGTTATAATCATTACCTTCCAGTAACCAACTCCTCTTTTAAGTAGTGTTGCGCCGACAAGTACAACACCTACATGCATTAGAGCCCTTGCTGCTATAACAGGGTCTGGGAAGCTTATTAGAAATCCTATAGAACTACCTATAGCAACTATAACTGCCGGAATAGGTCCTAGGAACATTGATAAAAATATAGGTACATGTGAAGCAAGGGTCGCTGAGAAAGGAGGTATAATAATTCTTAAGAATCCTCCAAACGCTACTGGTATAATTATTGCAAAGGCCATAAGTAGGGCCGTAATTACTAAATTTTTAGTTTTCATGATTTCCTCCAAATATTAAATTGATTATATAATCAAATACAAGTATACCAAAATAAGTATAAATATAAATGATTGTTTAAAAATTATCAAAGAATTTATAATAAGGTAATACTTTGCTTGGTATAACGAGTAAAATTTTGATATAATTATAAGTGAATAGTTTAAATATTCTAATATACTTATCTATATGGAGGTTATTATGATTAAGAAGGTTAAAGTTGAAGAAGCAGTAGGGATGGTATTAGCACATGATATGACTAAAATAGTTCCAGGGGAGTTTAAAGGAGCTAGATTCAAGAAGGGCCATATAGTTAAGGCTAATGAAATAGATGAACTTAAGAGCATGGGAAAGAATCATATATTTATATTAGAGCTTGATGAGAATATGATACATGAGGAAGAAGCTGCTGATAGAATTGCTAAAGCTGCATATGGAGTGGGAATTAAATTAACAGAGCCTAGTGAAGGGAAGGTTAATTTTTTATCAAAGTCTAGAGGATTACTTAAAATAAACTTAGAAGCATTAATGGAAATTAACCAAATTGAGGGGGTAGTGCTTGCAACATTACATACTAATACATTAGTAGATGAGGGAAAGCTTGTTGCAGGGGCTAAACTTATTCCTTTAATTTGTGAGAAGGATAAAATAGAACAAGTAGAAAAAATCTGCGAGAAATATGGACATGTTGTATCTATTAAACCTGTTCATAATTATAAGGTTGGAGTAGTTGTTACAGGAACTGAGGTTTATGAGGGAATTATAACAGATAAATTCGGGCCACTTCTAAAAGCTAAGGCAGATGATTATGGATGTACAATTGTTGATGTTTTATATTCAAGGGATGATGAATCTATGATTAAGGGATGTATAGATGATTTATTATCTAGGGGATGTGAAATAATAATAACATCAGGTGGAATGAGTGTTGACCCAGATGATTTAACACCAAGCGTTATAAGAGAGGTTGCAGATGAGGTTGTAACTTATGGTTCGCCGGTTATTCCTGGTGCTATGTTTATGATCGCATATAAGGGTGATATTCCAATAGTAGGTATTCCTGCATGTGGGATGTTCTTTAAAATAACAGTGTTTGACTTAGTATTTAAAAGATTAATTGCGGGAGATAGAATTACTAAAAGAGATATGGCAGAGCTTGCACATGGAGGCATATGCCAAAACTGCACGGTATGTCATTACCCAGTTTGTACTTTTGGTAATTAACTATAGGTGAAATATGTTTAGAGATTTGGCAATAGATAAGAAAAATGGTGCAATGATATGTTTTGTTGGTGGAGGAGGTAAAACCTCAACAATGATGGCACTAGCAAATTATCTTGTAGAGTATGGTAGTGTACTTATAACAACTACAACTAAAATATTTATGCCAAGTGATGGTGAGGTTAATAATATAATTAATTTAGAAAAAGGGGATAGTATTATCCCCTTTTCAGGAATAACCCTACTTTCAGGAGGGATTAATCAAGATAATAAAGTTATAGGAGTAGACCCGGGTCTTCTAGATAAACTCTACATAGATAAAGTCTTTAAGTTTATATTAATAGAGGGTGATGGTGCTAAGAATATGGCTATAAAGGCACCAGGTGAGTCAGAACCTATAGTTCCATCCTTAACAGATATTAATATAGGACTGGTTGGTATAGAAGTAGTTGGGAAGGAGTTGAGTAAGGTCTGCTTTAGACATGAGCTGTTTTGTAGTAATATTTTAGACTGTACTATAGTTGATTCGAAGGCTATAGCAGCTTTAGTTAACAGTAATAAGGGAATATTTAAGGGAACTCCTAAGGGATGCTTAAAATATTTTGTTTTAAGTAAGTGTGATTCTAAGGAGGCGAAGAATAAGGCCAAGGATATTCTAAAGAAGATTAGATGTGAATCAGGTGTTAATAAAACATTTATATCATCAATTCATAATAAGGAATTTATCCATGATGGGGAAAATATTGCAGCTGTAATTATGGCTTCAGGATTCTCAAGACGAATGGGTCGAAATAAATTAACTATGAAAATAAATGGAATTAGCATGATAAGAAGGGTAGCACTTGCAGCTACTAGGTCTAATCTTAATAAAATAGTCTTAGTATATAGAGACGATTATGTGCTAGACGAAATAGATGATTTACCTATTGTCCTTTGTAAAAACACTGAAGCAGAAAGTGGACAAAGTATGTCTATTAAGCTCGGTATTAATAGTCTTAATAATAATTACAAGGGATATATGTTTATGGTTTCAGATCAACCATTTTTAGATTCTAAAATTATTAACTCTGTGATTAATAATTTTAATACAAAAGATGATTATATAGCTCTACCCTATTATGGTGATAAAAAGGGTAACCCTGTAATATTTCCATCATACCTAAGGGAGGAGTTGGTTTCTCTTAGTGGAGATAATGGTGGAAAGATAGTTATAGAGAAATGTGAAAAAATTAACAAAGTGCTTATTAAGGATGAAGTTAAGGGGATTGACGTAGATACGATTGAGGAATTTAAGTTACTAGGAGGTAAGGTAGATGAATAGAACAGTTCTTATAAGAGGGGGAGGGGACCTAGCTAGTGGAATAGGTCATAGACTACATAATTCTGGCTTTAATGTTATTATGACAGAAATAGTACAGCCCCTTGTAATTAGAAGAACAGTAGCATTTGCAGATGCTATTTATAACAGGAGTGCAGTTGTTGAAGGAATAGAAGCTGTCTTTTGTGAAACCTTAGAAGATGTTCAGAAAGCCTTTAATAATAACCAAATTTCTGTTATAATAGACGAAGAATGTGAAATATTAAACAAACTTAAAGTAGACGTAGTAATAGATGCAATACTAGCTAAGAAAAATATAGGAACATATATAGATATGGCACCGATTGTTATTGGAGTTGGACCTGGGTTTACAGCAGGAGTAGATGTTAATGCTGTTGTTGAAACTAATAGGGGACACTACCTTGGTAAGGTTATTTACGAGGGAGCTGCTTCTCCTAATACAGGAGAGCCTGGTAATATAGGTGGATATACATATGACAGGGTAATAAAATCACCTGCTGAGGGAATAATAAACCATGTTAGATCTATAGGTGATGTGGTTAGAGCTGGTGAGGTTATTGCTACAATTGATGATATGAATGTAATAAGCAATATAGATGGAGTACTTAGAGGTTTAATAAGAGAAGGTACTTATGTACAGAAAGGTCTTAAGATAGCCGATACAGACCCTAGAGCGGTGGTTAATTACTGCTTTGAGATTTCAGAGAAGGCTAGAGCAATAGGGGGAGGCGTCCTTGAGGCGATTATGTGCTTAAGTTTTAGGAGGTAAGTTTATGCAAAGTGTTTTAACAAGAATTTCAGAAGAGATTAAACGTAACAAGAAGATAGCTATGGCTATGGTAACTAAGGTTTCAGGGCCATCACCAAGAGCTTTAGGGGCTACAATGGGTGTATATGAAGATGGAACTATAATAGGAACTATAGGTGGAGGCGTACTTGAGGCTACTGTTATTAAGAAGGCTCAACAATGCTTAGCTACAGGGGAGAGTAAGACTTTTGAATTCTCACCTAAGACACAGGGAGAAAGTGGAGATGCATGTGGAGGAAGCGCTGAGGTATTCATTAGAGTGTACAACCAAAAGCCAAAACTACTAATTGTAGGAGGAGGACATGTTGCACTTGAACTTTACAAGCTTGGAAGATTCTTAGATTTTTCAGTTTCAATAGTAGAGGATAGACCAGCATTCTGTAGCCCAGAAAGATTCCCAGAAGCAGACGAATTACTTCTTGGAGATATGGATGAAACACTTAGAAACTACCATATTGATAACAATACGTTTATTATCATAGTTTCAAGGGGACATGATAGTGACGAGTTAGCACTTAAGGAAGTTATAACAAGTAATGCTAAGTATATAGGAATGATAGGTAACAAGCCTAAGGTTGAGAAGATATTCGATAATCTAAGAGAAGAGGGAGTTACTGAAGATGTTTTAAATAGAGTATACGCTCCAATAGGTCTTGCACTTGGTGGACGTGAGGTTAGTGAAGTAGCACTAGCTATAATGGCAGAGGTTACTCTTGTTAAGAATAAGGGATATTCAAGCCATATGAAATACATTTCAAGATAATTAAAAAGGGTTTATGTAGAAGTTATCTCAAAGTTT